>JAULVS010000130.1:0-15215 GCA_032110905.1 Chitinophagaceae bacterium
CAACAAGCGCAAGTCTTCACGCCCCAGGGCATAGGCTTTCTCCACTGCCTCTCGGTTTGCCCCAAGTTCAACGATCGTATTTTCTTCTCCCAATTCAAGGTCTTCGGTAAAATCTTTAAAATCATCCAACAACAAGATAGGTCTTGCTAAAGAGTACCAGTAGGGTAAAAAAGCGGCAACCCATTCATCGGACACAGCCAAATCGACCAGTGTAAAAAGAAAAAAATCACTTCTTGCTAATGCAGGATAACGAGTTTCAAAGGTAAAATGCGAAGCAGGTTTGTCTTGAAAGAAAGCAAAAAGATCAGCAGCAAGATTTTTCTGACGAATACTACCGCTGAGTAACTCATGGCAAGATGCCAAAAAACGCTGCTGGTCAATTTCGTTGGCTTCAAATCGTTTCAACCTGTCAAACCCCTCTTCCATTCGAGAAATATGCGCATCTTCAAGAAGTTCACTTAGCGGGATTCCTTTTTTGTACATTAAATCAAAAACTAGAGGGATCGTCAGAAATCCGAAGCCTATGGAAAGATAAATTCTTTTGTTTTTCCAGAACAAGTTGTTGGGTGGTACCTGTCTTGTATTTGCAAAATAGTCAGCGATTTCTTTTGAAATCCCCAAGCGATCCTGCAGAATCCGCGATGTGATGACCATTTAATTTTGTTTTTACTGGCTGTTGTAATACGTCGGCTGATAATCGTGAAGCATAAACAGCAAGCGAATCAGCAAGTTGTTTATAAAGTTGCGGATGTTGCTCGTAATAGTCAAGGCTTTTTTGAAAAGTTTTTTTATTGAGTCGGTGTGATTTAAATACCTGGTCTCTCAGTTCCTTATGCCCGGGTGGATACAGATCTGGTTTCGCATCCTGCAGTGCTTCTGCCAGCATCAGATCATAAAGCACAACCTTCATTTTACTTGGCGCAAGAATATCTTTAGGCAGGTCTTTGTTTCTTTTACAAGCGAAAAGAAAGGAGAGGATAAAAGTGATTAACAAAAACCGCAAATGCATGATTATTTTAATTCCTGTTTATACTTATTGGCATTGGAAACATCTATTCGACTTAGGATATCTACAGCACGGGTACGATCTTGTGGTGACATCTTCTTAAAGACACCGATGAGCTCTGATGATTTGCCAAGCAGAAAAAACTGAATTACCATTAGATTGGGCGTTTCTCTGCTTAAGTTTTCAAGAAGGATCAGCGATTGCAAAATTTCTTTTCTGGCGTTTTCTTCATCATCGATCAATCCGTCCATTCCTTTTCTGTAATAGGCGTAATAGAAATCATGTATCAACGCATATCTGTTATTGATCAGATTTTCTGCAAGCCAGTAACGATTGCGGTTTGCATTCTCAAAAGATTTCCATCCTGATATTCCTCTTCCGTCCGGCGCATTGCTCACAATATTATAGGCCTTTTGAAAATAAGGATCTCCTCCCCTTAAAGAAAATGAATCGTAATCATAACCTAAAATAATATAGGCATAATAGGCAAGAACGGCAGTAAGGTTGGAAACCATAGGATCGTTACCGGACACCCTGTTTTCATTAAATTCCAATGGCTGCCCCTCCACATATTTGAACTCGAGATTTTGATCCTGATAATTCACTAGCGGAGATGTATATCCAGATTTGTAAATAGGACGAGCAGCCTGAATGGTAATTATTCCGCTGTATGTATTTTGTTCAACCACTTTGCTAAGGGTAATCAAAAACTGACATTCTATTTTTTCCTGAGGTTTAAATACATCGGAAGTCCAGCGTCTTTTATTTAAAAAATTAGCTATCGAACTTTCAAGTGTTCTGAATATTTTACGGTCAACAGTGTTGGGCAACTGGTTATCCATCACTTTTACCCTTGCATTCAACTCCTGCGCAACCGAAGTAGTTGTTGCAAGCAGCATTATGCAAAAGATTATGTAATGAAGCGGTTTAAGCATTTAACATTTTTTGGATATGGTCTGCTATATCGGATGCAACCTCATTTTTTAACTTTAAAGGAAAAGCTGTTACTCGATCACCTTTCTCAAAAATCGTGATTTTATTTGTATCGAATGCAAATCCTGCACCACTATCTTGCATTGAGTTCAAAACAATGGCATCTGCTCCTTTTTTTTCAAGTTTTTGTTTTGCATGAAATTCTGCCTCATTTGTTTCAAGAGCAAATCCAATCAATAGTTGATCTGCTCTTTTGTGCTTGCTAAGCTCTTGCAGGATATCGGTTGTTTTTTCCAGATCTATCGATATAGAAGCATCCGACTTTTTTATTTTTGTATCGTAAACACTTATCGGCTTGTAGTCGGCCACTGCGGCAGCCATGATAATAATCTCAGCCTCTTCGACATTGAGCGTACAGGCCTCATACATCTCAGCAGCTGTTTGCACCCTAATGATCTTTTTGATATTGGGAGGAAGTGCAACAGAAGATGGACCAAGTACAAGGGTTACTTCTGCTCCACGGTCTGCCAAAGTAGTTGCTATTTCAACCCCCATTTTACCTGAAGAATGGTTACCGATAAAACGCACAGGGTCGATCTGTTCATAGGTAGGACCGGCAGTGATCAGTACTTTTTTATTTTTAAAAGACGATGATTGATTGAAATGGAAAACGATCTGATCAAAAATAATTTCCGGCTCAGCCAATCTGCCTTCACCTACGAGTCCGCTTGCCAATTCACCCGAGCCTACGGGGCATATAAGATGTCCCCTTTTTTTTAATATTTCCAGATTAGCGATAGTTGCAGGATGATGCCACATATCGGTATCCATTGCCGGCGCAATCATTACGGGGCAGGTTGCCGACAAATAGGTTGCAAGTAAAAGGTTGTTGCAATGACCGGTTGACATTGCTGCCATTGTATTACAACTGAGCGGCGCAATAACGAGCAGGTCCGCCCATCTTCCAAGGGCGACATGGTTTTCCCAGCTATCCCCTTCTGCCAGTTCTGCTACCGCTTTACTTCCCGACAATGTAGATAGCACCAACGGGGAAACAAAATCTCTTGCAGCGGGGGTCACCACAACTTTTACATCAGCTCCTGCTTTTTTCAGTATACGTAAAAGCAAAATAGATTTATAAGCAGCAATGCTTCCGGTTATCCCTAATAAAATTTTCTTTCCTTTCATCATCTGGTGATAAAGTGTTGGACGATTGTTCTGCGGTTTACTTCCTGAATCAATATAGGCTTTATACAAAATAATGTAGAAAAAAAAGGCGGTCAAATGACCGCCGGTATCTTTGATGATCAGGCGAATAAATCGCCTTCGTCTTTTCTGTAGTAGATTTTATCTTCTATGAATTCCTGTGTGGCAAGGATTGCGGGATTCGGCATACGCTCATATGCACGGGAAATCTCAATCTGCTCCTTGTTTTCGTGAATTTCTTCCAAGCTGTCTGTATGACTTGCAAACTCCTCTAGCTTGTTGTGCAATTCCTCTTTCAAGGAAACATTGATCTGATTTGCACGTCTGGCTATGACAGAGATTGACTCATACAAATTTCCAGTCTTGTTTTTAAGATCATTAAGGTTTTTAGTTTCTACCACATTACTGGTATTGGCACTAACTTTTCTGATTAGACGACTCATTTTTGATTGTATTTAAGTTCTTTTGAGAATTTTTAAAATATTTTTCTGCTTCTTTCAGCAGGTTACTTTCGGGAAAACGATCCACAAAATCATAATACTCTTCCACTACCTTTTGGAATCTTTCTTCCTTCTTTGTGTCTATACTCATTTGAGCGTATTCAAAGTAGGATTTTATGATCATCAACTTATACTGATCTGCATTAGTCGACTGAGGATAATGATTTAGCAGATTGGTAAAAGAGATTGCCGCAGCCCTGAATGACCCAAGATTGTAATAAAGAGAAGCGCTGTTCCATTCTTTTTTCTCTAGCTTTTGATAACATATATCAATGAGCTTTAATGCTTCTTCCGACTTGGGCGACTCAGGATAATTATTTAGATGAGCCTGCAAAAATCCTATTGCCTTTTGTGTAGGTACCTGGTCGAGTTCAACGCGGGGCGATTGCTTATAAAAAGAATAGGCACGCATAAAATCAATTTCCGCAGCACGCTGACTTTTGGGAAACACTTCTAAAAAACCTTTGAAGAGATTTTCCGCGTTCAAATAATCGCGCTGATAATACATACAATAAGCATACTTATAGTAAAGGTCTTCGAAGCGAGGATCATTTTTTAGCAAAGGAAAAAGATCTTCATAAATAAGCTGGGCCTTGGCGTATTTCTGTGATGCAAAGAACTTTTCGGCCATTCTGAGTCTGTATTCCGCATCTCCGCTCTTGAGAATTTTGGAAAGACTGTTGCGGCTGCATCCGCAAAATGCCGTCAAAAAGATCATACCAACCAACAAAATGCGGATTCCCTTCATAAGAGCCGACAAAAGTACAAATTTTACTTCATTTGCAAGGCATAATAAAAAAGGCCCCTGATGGGGCCTTTAACAGAAAGTTTTGGTTACTTGTATTTTATTTTTGTTCTGCACGGAGCTCAACAACCGAAGGATCTCCATCACTGCAATCATATTGTGCAACTACCCTGGTATTTACAATACCAAGTGTTTGAGTAAGGTAAGCAACCACAGCGTCCACACGTTTTTGACCTACAGCCTGACCTGATTTGCTTTTTGCAGCACTTCCACAAACAACTAGGTTACAACCCGGATTTGCACGAAGGGAAACAGCAACAGATTCTAATAATTTCTTAGCATCTGCATTAAGAGCTGCAGAACCTCCGCCAAAGTTGATAGATGGTAGATCTACTAAAGAACAACCGGAACCACCACCGTCACCACCTTTCTTACAGCACTCAGGATCTGGGCATTTACCAACACCATCTGCATCAACAGGCTGACACTGCGTAGGTGTAACCAGTTCTTTGTCTTTTGAATCAGGTACTCCATCACCATCGGTATCACGGCTTACACCATGTGTGTCAACAGGGGTTCCTGCAGGTGTATTTGGCTCCAGATCAAATTGATCTGTTACGCCATCGCCATCAGCATCATCCAAAACAGGCTTCGGCATTTTCATATGGCGAGGGGCATTCAGCTCGTTATAAGAGAAGTCGAGCGGATTCATCCACCAGAGAGGGGCCACAGATTTAGCACCCAAATTATAATTAAGACTAACATTTGTATAATGCCAGTTGTCAAAATCACGTGTCATGGCAGCATCTCCATAAGGAGTTTCCTGCCAGCGCTGACCATCCAGAAGATCATCATTGGACCATGTAAGAACTTCTTCGATACCCAGACTAAAACGCTTATTTAATTTGAAAGACACTCCAACACCTGCCTGCACTGTAGGCTTGAATGTCATATCGAACAACTTCGGACGACGGAACTGGTGTCCATCTGCAGGCGTTTCATATGTCTTGTCCATTCCAGCGCGCAGATCACGAAGAATTTTATTGCGGTTTTTATACTGACCGCCATTGTATGTGCTGTTAACCTGATTAAACAAACCGGCATAAGTGCCATTATTCCCATCGAGGGCATTTACGTTTGTCTCATACAACATTCCTCCAATACCACCAATTGCATATAGGAGAAAGCCTGTTTTGGCTTTATGAAAACGTACGTTGTTTAACGTTACGATTCCTTGCAAAGCTACCTGGTGCATAGATGTTCTGTAATTATAATAAACAGCGTCGGCATCATTCCGGTCTAAGGGCAAACCATTTGTACTGTTGTACTGATACAATGCTCCGGGTTGCATTCCTGGCAATATTGCACCACCGTTTTGACTATTAATTGGAGCTACATATTTAGAAGACCATGCTGGGTTTCTTCCAAAATTAAAAGAGGGCGACCAGTTCATACCGGTTGCGACACCTCCTGAATATGATAAACGGGCAGAAAACACATAACCCATTGCCTTACGTATATGAGCACCCCATGCCCAGTTTGGCATACGTGTACTTACGTCGCCACTTATAAAAACATTCCCGGCACTAAGACCAATTTCCCACTGATTTCTTGGCTTTGCGGGAAAAGGATACTGATTTTGAAGAAATTCACTGTGTTGAGATTTCCCTGTTTTGGGAATCAACGTTTCATCTTTCCAGTCGTAACTCTGAGCATAAATGCCCAATGACATAAAGGTGAATAACCCAAGTAAAATGAGGTACTTGTTGCTAGGCATAATAGTTGTTTAAGTTAATTTAAATCTAAAAGATTTGGGCAAAAATATAGAACGGCACTTAAAATTCAAACTTTTTGACGACCTAATATTAATATGATTTATGTCAGCATCAATCATTCAACTAGTTATTCCAAATTAAGCACCCGGGAAACGAATGCTTCTTCATTTGAACGAAGGATTAGGTAATGGACACCTTTCGCATCTGAAAATGCCGGCAGCGGCAAGACAGTTCCGACAGCAATTCCTGCTCGTTGTAAAGACCAGATCAGCTGGCCTGAATTGTTGCGACATTCAAGTGTGAAATTCCTTGGTATGCCTCTTTCAAATATGAGTGAGGATGGTTTCCCATTAACATATATAGTTCTGAAAGGGGTTTCGGATCTTACAAGTTGGGAAACAGGCGTTATCTGATTAATTGAAGATTGCCTGAAATAAAAGCGGGATTGAATCGGGTAGTGATCGGAAAGATCCTGGCTATAGAAAGGAACAAGCGTTTCTACGTCTTTACGAACGATACAAGAAAAAGGTACGTAATCTGCCTGCATCTCGTTAGAACCTATGCTATGGTCAACCATATTGGGGTAACCGATATAAGAATTATCGCCCCGAATGGTATTCCAGTATGACAAGGGACTATAACGCAACTGATCGCTCATAAAAGCGACATATGGCGTTGGAGAACCGGGATATCTAGAGGAAATGGTCTGGTCAAGGTCGTCGTTATAATCACCAGCTATCAACACATGATTGGTGGGATATACAATATTCAAAGAATCGTACATCAGGTCTGATGCGCCTTTTCTTCTTAGGTAATCATTCATATCCCCTAGTTCCGCTTTCCCATGAACAGAAAGAAAGATGATTTTTTTGGTGATTCCATCAATCGTAACATCACTCTCAAGCAAAAAAGGGTACCTGCCATTTGCCCAGTTGTAATAGTTGTCTGATCGGTTACTAAATTGAGTAAAACCTCTTGCAATCACATTTGAAAAGAAAGTTTTACGATATATGTAAGCAAGCTTCTGACCGGAAGACCAATTTCCATTTAACTGATTATTGCTGTTAGATGCATACATAGATACCGCATAATCGTACGGTCCATTTTGCAATGAACGGGCCAAAGCCCCAAGTCTTGCCGTATCTACAATTTCCTGAAGTGCGTAAATATCAGCATTCAGGCTGTCCATCACTTTTGCCGCATAAAACATTTGTCTGTCATCGTCTGAAGGGCCTAAACTCCCTCCAAACCACTCAAGATTCCAGCTAACTACATCCAGAGTTAAATAATCGGGCAATGAAGATCCGGATAAATCGGGCCTTTGTACCTGTACTCCCACTGCGCCGAATGTTACCGTTCCCCCAAATCCTTTATTTGTTTCAGTTGGACGAAAACGAACATAGCAGGTCATATCCTGACTCAGCTCTGCAGGGGTATATTGAATGGATGTTGTAAAAGAAGTATTGTTTTTAGACAATTCAAAACCTGCCGGACTGGTTACTGTCAACGAAGAAGTAACATCCTGTGTGGAGAAACGAATAGATCTGGATAAACTTGCATTGCCTAGTGGCACATAGCCGAAATAGTAAAGCAAAGGCTCATTGCTGCTTACCCTTAGCGAAGGAACATTTTTCTTACGAGGAGATGCATGTAAGCTTTGCAACCCGAAAGTAAGACTCAGCACCACAACTGCCATTGATAATATGAATCTGCTATTGAACACCTGCATGAGATTATACCATCCCATTTGGAATGATTTTTCAGGTGTTCTTTAAGGAAAGCAAAACCTCCGGTTAGTCCGGAGGTTAGCTATACAAACTTACAATTTTTATTTTAGCGCAAAATTTTGGTAGAATAATAACCATCTTTCGAATGAACCTGCAGGTAATATACCCCTGATGGGAAATTCTCTACAGAAATTCTTTCGGTTTGCCCAACCAATACATTTGATACTATGCGAGTTGAAAGTATTCTTCCACTTTGATCGAAAAGCGTAAGACTAACCTGTCCTTTTAAAATTTGATTGAAAGAAACAAAAACATCACTTGTTTGTGCTGGGTTCGACAAAACACGAATAGCATTAGGATCAAGTAAATAATTTCTAACACTTGTGGAAGCATCTTTTTCAATTTCAATATCATCAACACCGATCCATTCATCTGTACTTAATGCATTACCTGTAATGATTCGAATCTGCAACTGTGCCTGATTTTCACAAGCAGTAGGTAGAATCACATTTACATCCGTAATTTTCCCTCCGATACTTGGTCCTTCTGATGCATCAGCAACATATGCATCCGGGATATTTACAAAATCGCCTGTCGTTCCTATACGATACTGAAGAGCTACTGGCTGTATTGAATTGTCAGTAGAACTATCAACATCCCGCAATTTATATTTAACCCTGATTGATGTACAATTCTGTGTATTCAAAAAAATAATAATATTAGGGGCATCGGCGGTTCCTGAGCCTTGAAATGCTACTACAGGATTTTCAATTTCCATTTCACCAACACCTCCGGTATTATTTGCTTTAGGAGAAGTAATACCTGGTATTACATCCAATGTATCTGAATACTTATCACTTAATGCAAGTTGAGGATCAGTAATGATTGCACTGCTAGCTCCATCATTGCCGATATAACCAACAATGCTTGGAACTCCGGACCAGTCATCTGCGGCATTAATTAATGAAATGTCCGTCCAATCCTGGCGGAAAGGACCTGCAGATAAATTGTGATATACCTGGGCATTAGTGCCGGAGGCAAAAAAGAAGAAAGCAGTTAGAATGTAGAAAAATTTCATACAGAATTAATTATTATCAACAAATGTAATTTTTATTTTGAAAGCAAGAAATGATTTTATAAATAATTAATCTGTACTATTATTACAGGTAATCAATTATATGAAAAAGCCTGGTTAACTTTATCAGTTATTTTGGCTCCTCATATCCATCAACTGCAACTGCAGTGTTTTATTTCCCCTAAACTCATTTTCAATAATTGTGTATACAATATCCACAGGCCCCTTCTGTAATTCTGTTAGCAGATGCGCCCCTCGAAACAGGATGCCGGTTAATGTTACTCCATTTTTCCGAACAACAATTTTCAGATGCTGTTCTTTAACAATATAGCTATGGCCTGTGTCTTCTACTCCCCTGCTAACAAAAACAGGCCGCATATTGTCGGGCCCGAATGGCTCCATCTGACGTAAAATTTTGTAAAAAGAAGGGGTGATCTGATCAAGCCGAAGCTCAAGGTTAATATCAATTGCCGGCACCATCTGTTCAGGAAGAATCAGTTTTGTTACAACATCTTCAAAAGCATCCTGAAAAGCTAATAATTTGTCTGGATGTAACGAAAGACCTGCAGCAGCAAAATGACCGCCATAGGTAACTAGGTGCTCACTGCAGGCATCAATGGCTTCATATAAATTAAAACCAACAACGCTTCTTGCGCTTCCCGTAATTAATTCCCCACTTTGAGTAAATACAATAGTTGGTCTGTAAAAATGCTCTGTCAACCTTGAAGCAACAATGCCGATAACCCCTTTTTTCCAATGAGGCCGAAAAACAACTGATGTTTTTCTTTCACTATTTAAAGGATCTTCCTGTAAAACACCCAAAGCTTCAATAGTCATCTGCTTATCAGCTTCTTTGCGATCAGAATTATCAGCATGTAATTGTTCTGCATAAAAAATAGCTTCTTCATCTGTATCTGAAAGAAACATATTCACTGCCTTCTTCGCATCATCCATCCTTCCTGCCGCATTCACGCGCGGTGCAATCATAAAAACAAGCTTATGTATATCCATCTCCCCTGTTATACCACTCAACTTCTTCAATGCCTGAATACCTATGTTTGGATTTGTATTGGCTTTCTTCAATCCGTAAAAAGCAATCAGCCTGTTTTCTCCTGTCATCGGCACAATATCTGCAGCTATTGCTGTTGCTGTCAAATCCAGATAATCTTCTATTGTGCCAGCGGACAGCTCCATCCTTTCCGCAAGCGCAGAAATTAATTTAAACCCTACCCCACAACCGCATAAATCTTTATATGGATAAGCACAGTCAGATTGCTTTGGATTCAAAATAGCATGAGCGGGAGGCAACTCTTCGCCGGGAAGATGGTGATCGCAAACCACAAATTCAATGCCTTTTTCTTTCGCAGCGCCAATCAGAGAAACAGACTTGATCCCACAATCAAGTGCAATCACTAAAGTATAGCCTCCATCTATTGCATATTCTATCCCTTGTTGCGAAATGCCATACCCTTCTTTATATCGGTGAGGTATGTAAAAATCAAGTTGTTCTTCACCTGAAAATTGCCTTAGAAAATGAACCATACAGGCAACACTTGTAGTTCCATCTACATCATAATCTCCATAAACGAGAATTCTTTCCCCCGTTTCAATTGCATGCATCACACGCGCCACCGCTTTCTCCATATCCTTCATCAGCCACGGACTGTGTAAATCACTCAGCTGAGGCCTGAAATACGCTTTGGCTTTTTCAAAACTGCCTACCCCCCTCTGTGCAAGCACACGACAGAGTGCAGTATCAATTTTAAGTTGTGAAGACAGGGTTTGCGTCTCCTCCTCAAATGACGGAAGAAATAGCCAGCGCTTTTCCATAAAACAGGTGTTTTAATGCTTTCTATCTGTGGTATACCTTACAAGTTCCTCAAGCCCATCCCTTATAGGTGACGCGGGAAATTCATAAAGAATTTCAAGTGATTCATTACGATAAAAACTCATCTTTTCTGCAGCATATTCTATACCCCCTTTCGTTTTTACAAACTCAATCACATTACGCACAGACGATTTATCTCTGTTTTTATTTTTTAAGATATAAATCATTTCTTTTCGTCGTGATTTATCTAACTGATTTAAGGTGTATATCAAAGGCAATGTGAGTTTTTTCTCTTTGATATCATTCCCTCTAGGCTTTCCTACTTCCGCATCACCATAATCAAATAAATCATCCTTTATCTGAAAAGCAATTCCCGCTTTTTCTCCGAACAAACGCATACGCTCAGCAAACTCTGTATTGCCGGATGTTGACCAGGCTCCTGCAGAACAGGAAGAAGCTAGCAGAGAGGCAGTTTTGTTTCGGATTATTTCAAAATAAACTTCTTCGCTCAAATTTAAATTCCGGGATCTTTCTATCTGAAGCAGCTCTCCCTCGCTCATTTGCCTGACTGCAGTGGATAGATATTTCAAAATTTCAAAATCATTGTGGTCTAGAGAAAGCAACAATCCTTTGGAAAGCAAATAATCTCCAACCAGCACAGCAACTTTATTTTTCCATAGTGCATTGATCGAAAAAAAGCCTCGCCGCTGGAAGGACTCGTCTACTACATCATCATGCACCAATGTGGCTGTATGCAAAAGCTCCACCAGCGCCGCAGCCCTGTAGGTTGATTCTGTTGCCGGTCCAAAAAGGCGGGCAGACAGAAAAACGAACATCGGTCGCATCTGCTTCCCTTTCCTTTTGATGATGTAATGCATCACCCTGTCGAGCAACGGCACTTTACTTTGCACAGCCTCCCGAAACTTTGTTTCAAAAAATGACAGCTCTTCTTTGAGAAGTGCTTGAATTTGATCAACAGATGAACCCATAAGCGTGCCAATTTACGAACAGAGTTTTGATTTTAACGATGCGCAAAAAAATCCTGTTTACAGTTTGTGTTTTTCCGGATGTAGCGCAGCGTCGCAGATTTACATAAATTGCGCCTTCAGTATGGATCAGTTTATCGTTTCAGCAAGAAAATACCGCCCTCAGACTTTCGATACAGTTGTGGGGCAAAGTCATATCACCACGACTCTAAAAAACGCCATTTCCCAAAACCACCTTGCCCATGCCTTTTTATTTTGCGGTCCAAGGGGTGTTGGAAAAACCACCTGTGCGAGAATCCTTGCCAAAACCATTAACTGTGAACAACGATTACCTAATGGTGAAGCATGTGACAAGTGTTCAAACTGCAAATCGTTCAATGAAGGCATTAGCCTTAATATCCATGAACTGGACGCCGCAAGCAATAATTCAGTAGAAGATATCAGAGAACTTACCGAACAGGTTCGTATCCCTCCTCAGTCGGGAAAGTACAAAGTGTATATTATAGACGAGGTGCATATGCTTTCTACAAGTGCATTCAACGCTTTTCTGAAAACACTTGAAGAGCCCCCTTCGTATGCATTGTTTATTCTGGCAACCACCGAAAAACACAAAATACTCCCTACCATCCTCAGTCGTTGCCAGATTTTTGATTTCAAGCGAATCACCACCGCCGATACGGTCGGCCATTTACAGGAAATTGCAGCAAAAGAAGGAATTGAAGCAGAAAAATCAGCTCTCGAAATTATCGCCCAAAAAAGCGAGGGATGTATGCGTGACTCATTGAGCATTCTGGATAAAATTGTAAGCTTCTCAGGTGGAAAAGTCACATATCAAGAAACCATTGAGCATTTGAATATTCTGGATGCTGATTATTTTTTCCGTTTTATGGAAAAAATGCAAAACCAGGAGCTGAATGAAGTGCTATTATTATTTGACAATATCAATTATAAGGGATTTGAAGGGGATGTATTACTGAACAGCTTCTCCGAATTTTTAAGAAATCTTCTGGTTTCGAAAGATGAAAAAGCAGCTTCCTTGTTGGTAGCTGTCGACAGTTTTAAAGACCGTTACAGAAAGATGGCAAATGAAGTTTCAGCCTCCTGGGTCGTCAGTGCACTAAGTTTGTTGAACGAAGCAGAGATTCAATATAAGCAGGCCAGAAACAAGCGTCTGCACGTTGAATTGACACTCATCAAACTCACTTATTTATCACAGGCTTTAGATGGCTCTACAGGGAAAAAAAAACTGAGTGAAGAAATAAAACCGGTTCGTTTCCGCCAAATCAAGCCTTTCACGCCTGCTGTCAAACAAACTCCTTCAAATCAGGAAAGCAAAGCGAAACAAACCACTCATGCCCTTCACAACAATCTGCCAAAAATAATAGACCAAAATTCAAAGGCTTCCCCGGCACCCGCCTCCCAACCATCCCCAATTTCAACGAAAATAGTTTTGCCCCCAGCACCCGGTAAACTTGCGAGCATTCGAGGCAAAGTGGCTGAATCTTTCGGACAAAAAAAAGAAAGCATCAAACTGGAACAGGATTCGCTTTCAAATGCCTGGGCTAATTTTTTAGGCCAACTGCGAAACAGCCAGAAACTTTCAGCAGCGACAAATTTTGAGATGATGAAACTTAAGATTGTAGCTGATAACATGATTGAAATTGAATGCCCTGGAGATATTCAGATGGGATTTCTCAGACAAGAAAAATCACAACTGGTCGACTATTTACAAACCTTTTTCTCCAATCCACGGCTGACAATAGAACCAACTATTTCTGAAACAGCAGAGGATTCTGCTCCGCCTACTGCCCTGTTTTCCACCAAAGAGCAATTTTCGAAATTAGTTGAAAAATACCCCCTGGTAAAGACAATGAAAGACCGGCTAAACCTGGAGCTCGACTACTGATATTCATTATTTTTTTGAAAGGTTTTCAACTGAAAAAAATGAATTCATCATTTTGCGTTAATTTCACGCCCCAATTACGACCAAAAAACAGCGATTATGGCAGAAGTTATCAGGATGCCCCTTCTTAGTGATACGATGACAGAAGGGAAAATTGTAGCATGGAACAAGAAAGTAGGCGATAAGGTGAAGAGTGATGATGTGCTGGCAGATGTAGAAACCGACAAAGCAACTATGGAAGTGGTTGGATATGCAGAGGGCACCCTCTTGTATGTCGGGGTAGAAGAAGGCAAAGCTGCCAAAGTAAATGAAATCATTGCCATTGTAGGTAAAGAAGGAGAAGATATTAGTAGTTTACTGGATACTCCCACTCCAACTTCAACACCATCTACACCAACAAATTCAGCTCCTCAACAAACCGTTTCAGCCTCATCAGGTGCTGATGCCGAAAAAATCGCCCGCGATTTGGGTGTGACCGTCATCAGAATGCCATTACTGAGCGACACCATGACTGAAGGAAAGATTGTGGGTTGGAATAAAAAAGTAGGAGATGCTGTTAAGTCGGACGACAGCTTAGCAGATGTAGAAACAGACAAAGCCACGATGGAAGTGGTTCCCTACGCTGATGGCACACTTTTATACCAAGGTGTAGAAGCAGGGAAAGCAGCCAAGGTAAATGATGTGATTGCAGTAATCGGAAAAAGCGGAACAGATATCAATGGTTTACTTGCTGCTATTAAGGAAAACGATGGCGCACCTGCAATTACTAGTGCTGCCTCTCAACCCGCAACACCGGCTCAGGCACCTCAATCATCCGCAGAACCAATCAATATTTCTTCAAGCGATAATGGACGCATCAAAGCTTCACCTCTCGCTCGTAAAATTGCAGCTGAAAAAGGCATTGACCTCGGCAAAGTGCAAGGCTCGGGTGATGGTGGACGTATCATTAAATCGGATATCGACCAATACAAATCTGTTGCAGGAATACCCGCTTCAACATCTACAGCTCAGGCTACACCATCTATTCCCGCATTTAGTCCGGGTGCAGGTGAAGGGTTTACAGATACACCCATTACCTCCATGCGCAAAACAATCGCGCGCCGTCTTGGAGAAAGTCTGTTTACCGCACCTCATTTTTACCTGACCATGGAAATAAACATGGATCAGGCTATGACAGCTCGTGCGCAGTTAAATGAAGTTAGTCCCGTAAAAATCAGCTTCCAGGATATGACCATCAAAGCCGCTGCAATGGCTTTGCGCAAACACCCTGCAGTGAACAGCAGCTGGATGAATGATTATATCCGCACTTATCAGCATATTCACATCGGCAGCGCCATTGCCCTCCCCGATGGTTTGATTGTGCCGGTGATCCGCTTTGCTGATCAAAAAAGTTTAAGTCAGATTGCAGCAGATGCAAAAGACTTGTACGATAAGGCTCGCAACAAAAAAATTCAACCTTCCGAATTCAGCGGAAACACATTTACGATTTCGAACCTGGGCATGATGGACATCGATGAATTTACAGCCATCA
>JAULVS010000131.1:0-60373 GCA_032110905.1 Chitinophagaceae bacterium
TTATACAGCAGAAGGCGGTTACAGCGAAATCATTCGTATGACAGGCGAAACATTTCCGGAATTTCTGAGCAATCTTGATTTTTTACATGATCGCATCAAAAATGTTATGCCTGAATTGAATCCTCCACTTTTCACAACACGTAATGAAACTGAACAGTCGATAGAAGTAGAATACCGAAGCAACAGACAGGGGCTAACTCCGATGGTGATTGGTATTCTGAGAGGAACCGGAAAAAGGTTTGGGCTTGATGCTACGATTGAGCACATTGAAAAAAAATCTGAACATCAGGATTGTGATGTTTTTCGCGTTAGTTGGTAACTGAAAAATGGATGCCAAAGTATTATATGAAACTGAAAGATTAAGCGAATTGCAAAGTCTTCATATTCTTGACAGCCTGCCTGAAAAAGAATATGACGGCATTGTTGAAATTGCTGCCGGCATCTGCAATATGCCTGTTGCAACCATCAGTCTGATTGACGAAAATAGACAATGGTTCAAATCGTGTCTTGGATTGGAATTAAAAGAAACGGACAGGAATATCTCTTTTTGTACGCATGCGATCAGGGAACCTGATGAGCCACTCATCATACCAGATGCAACTTTAGACGACCGCTTTAAAAACAATC
Organism: Chitinophagaceae bacterium; assembly: GCA_032110905.1. Lineage (GTDB taxonomy): Bacteria > Bacteroidota > Bacteroidia > Chitinophagales > Chitinophagaceae > Lacibacter. The sequence continues at coordinate 628 of JAULVS010000131.1, forward strand.
CACTTGTTGTGGGTTCCCCAAACATAAGGTTCTACGCAGGATTTCCCATTCTATATAACGGATATGCAATTGGCACGCTCTGTGTGATTGATATGAAACCGAATAATCTCGATTCATTTCAGGTCAATTCGCTTTCAACACTTGCAAAAAATATTGGTCATCTACTGAAGCTAAGAAATGATCAAACCCTAGTTGAAAGGGAGAAAAATGTTTTCATCAAAGCACTCAATTTAAATTCAAAGTTCTTTTTGATTCTTGAAAGTGGGACAAAGATTAAAGAAATCGGAGAGAATTTTATTAAAGCGATCCCCGAGATAAAAATAGGAGAAATTTTCTCTGACTATTTTCAATGGTATTCCCGATTCAGTATTGAAGCATTTCTTTTATCAAACCGGGAGGATCATAAGGGAATGGTGCTGCTCGACAGCAAAAACCACAAACAGCGATACAAATGTTCTGTTTCAAAGCTGAAAGACCAGATCATCATCTCTGCTTCTCCTGTGATCAATTTTGAATTCCCAATTGAGAACTATCATCTCAAAACAAAGGATTTCGCACACCACGATTCAATTCTCGAATTTCTTTTCCTTCAGGAAACGACCAGCAGAAATATTGCAGAAGCAAGACAAATCAATGAAAAAATAACCAAAAAGTCATTGGAGCTTGAAAATGCGTACAATTCGCTAAAACAAAAAGAAGAAGAGTTAACTAATTTCAATTTGAGAATTCAAGAACAAAAGAATTTCTACGAAAACATTTTAAATAACTTCCCTACCGACATCGCTGTATTCTCAAATAACCATAGCTATATCTACCTGAATGCAATAGCGATTAAAGATGAAAAAATAAGGTCATTCTTAATCGGGAAAACCGATTACGACTATGCCGATTTAAAAGGCCTGGATTATAAAGTCGCCGATTTACGAAGAAAAGAGTTTCTGGAAGTAATTCATTCAAAAACATACAGAGAATGGGAAGATTCCTATGCTAATACCAATGAAGAAAAACGAGTTTTATTAAGAAGATTCTCACCTGTACTTAATGAAAAAGGTGAAGTAACCAATGTAATCGGATATGGAGCTGACATCACAAAGCTGAAAGAGTACCAATACAAAATTGAAGCCCAGAACAGGGAAATTCTGAACATCAACCAGAATCTGGAAAAAATTGTTGAGGAGAAAACTCTGAAAAACAATGAACTTACTCAGATGATGGCCAACCAGGATAAACTGGCGATGATCGGAGAAGTGACAGCAGGCATCACCCATGATTTGAATACACCGCTTAGTTCTATTTTACTGGGATCTGAAAATTTACTGGGCACTTTTGAAGAAATGCTCAGCAAAACGATGCAAGCGTGTTCCGCCTCTCAACTTAATTATGCCATAGAAAGATCAGCAAATAACGATGTTGCCATATTTACAAGCGGACTTCAGGCCTCAAAAAATATAGCAAGCATTGAAAATTTTATTCTCAACCTTAATACGGAAATCCCTGCAGGAAAAGCGAAGGAGTTGGCAAAAGCTTTAAACAAAGCCAAAATAAAGCCTGAAGAAACTGATGCAATCGAATTCATTTTAAAACAACCAAACAACCAAGATTTTATCAATTTAATATATGAAGTCAATAATATTCGCTTCTTTTTAAATACAATTCATCAGGCAGCCGAAAGATCGTCGGGTGTAATTAAAAACCTGCGCTATTACCTGAAAGAAGGTTCTTCCGTTGAAAAAACACAAGTACATCTCCGAAACAGTTTCGAAACCGTTTTGTCTATTTTCAATCATGAAATACAAAAAGGAATTGAGGTTCACATGAAAATTCCTGATTCAATAATTGTAGAAGCTTACGAATCAAAAATATACCAGCTATGGTCGAATATCATTAAAAATGCCATTGACGCAATGAGTCAGAAAGGCAATTTATACATAGAAGCCAGGGAAGAAAAAAAACTGATACATATAAAAATCGCCAATGATGGACAAATGATTCCTGAAGAAATACGTGAAAAAATATTCGATAAGTTTTTCACTACAAAAGATGAAGTGCGCGGAACAGGTTTAGGGCTTAATATTGTAAAACAAGTTATCGACGAACATAGGGGGAAAATCAGTGTCAGTTCTGATGAGGAACTGACTAGTTTTCACCTGGTGCTTCCTAAAAATTAATTCTATATGATACAACATGCAATCATATGTGTAGACGATGACCCGTTTATCACCCAGTTGCTTAATTTTCAAATGGGTCGACTGGTTAATGAAGAAACAACCATTGTTGAATCATTTACAGATCCTAAAAAAGTGCTGGGTGCAATTGAGGAAATGAAAGAATTGGGATATGATGTACCCTTTATCATTGTTGATTACCAGATGCCAGATCTTAGCGGAGGTCAGCTTATCCGTTCTGTCAAGGAAAAATATCCTGAGATCAAATGCCTTATGCTTTCAGGACAAGCAAACGAACTAGTCACGCAACAACTTGAAGAAGAAGAAGTGCTCGATGGTTTTATCTCAAAGCCCTGGAATGAAGAGGAGCTCAGAGAAAAAGTAGACCCACTGTTGGCAAGCTTACGTTAGCTGTTGGCTTATTCAGTTATGATTTATGAGTTAGGAGTTATGGGTTACGGCTTGTAAAAACTCAACCCGCATATCAACACCCAATCCAGGCTTCTCAGAAAGAAAAACTTTACCAAAATCATATATCAAACCACTCGCAACATCATCTTTGAGTAACAAGGGTCCATCCATATCCAGATAATCAACCATAGGAGATAATTGCCCAATTGCTGCAGACCCAATCGTCGTTTCATTCATTGAACCAATCATCACCTTTAAACCTAATTCGTTTGCTTGTTTGATCATGCGCAATGCCGGTGTGATGCCACTGCACTTGGTGAGTTTTATGTTGATGCCGTGAAAATGACCCGCACATTTTGCAACATCCTGTTCTGATACACAACTCTCATCTGCAAATAGCGGCAAAGGGGATTCAGCATATAAACGCTTCATGCCCTCCCAGTTATCTTTTGCCAGTGGTTGTTCAACCAACTCCACACCAAGTTCTTTTAATTGTGGTATTTTTTCCTTTGCTTCTTCGTATGTCCATCCGGCATTTGCATCTACCCTGAACAGAGCATCGGTATGAGTTCTCAATGATTTTACAAGTTCGACATCACCCGGCACACCCACTTTTATTTTATAAACCGGCCAAGGTTTCTCTTTCATCTTCTCTATCATTCTTTCAGCAGTATCTATTCCGATAGTATAATCTGTAACCGGCATACTATCATTATTCAATCCCCATAACTGATACAATGATTTCCCTCTCAGCTTACCATATAAATCCCAGGAGGCCATATCAAGGGCGCAAACCAGAAAGGAATTTTTGGGAAACAGATGATGCAGGTAATGCCAGTAACGTTCCGGATCTGTGTAAGCAAATTTTTCAACAAAGATTTTTTTTGCTACCAGATCGGAAATCATTTGCTCAACCGGTATGTTATAATAAGCAATTGCCGGTGCTTCACCATAGCCCGTTTTTCCGCGAAAAGACAACTCAACCAACAAAGCAGGCTGATGTGTCTTCGTTCCCTTTGAAATGGTGAAGGGATGATGAAATTCAGATAAAACTTCTTTATATCGTACAGAAAGAGGCATGATAAAAGTTTAATATTAAAGTTGAAAAGTCCGAAAGACCATTAGTCCGTAAGTCTGTGAGTCCATGAGTCCGTGAGGTCAATAACCCGCCCGCTTCGCAGTCGGACTTCGCCCGTAACTCACAACCAACAACTAATAACCAACAACATCTAAGCTCTTCCCGAAGCCGCAATCATCCCTTTCAAGTCTGCGTTAAACGCATCTTCTTTCATTAACTGCTCAAGTGAGAAATGCATACGGTATCTCCAGTAATGCTTCGGATTAGCCGGCACATTGATGCGTTCGTCCTGCGGATTTTCTCTTCTTAATGTCTGACTCATCCCCAATAATTCCTGTATCTGAAAAATGCTCCACATAGCCGGCGAATTAAGATGTTGCCAGATGATGGTTTTTACGATAGATGGTTCGCAGAAATAAGGAGCACCACCATACTGACCGAGTTCATTGTTGAAAAATCTTTGTGTAACACCTCTGTCTTCTTCCCACCATCCGCGAATGGTACTCATATCGTGAGTAGATGGCGTTACAACGCTTAGGTAAGGTGCATCGGAAGGATGAAAGAAGGCTTTCTTCGGATCTTTCGGCATGCGTTGAATTTCTAGACTGAGCATGCCCATTTGCTTCATCACATCAGGTACACATTCAGGCACCATACCCAGATCCTCACCACAGATCAGCATATTGGTAGCTCGTTTCAATGCAGGCAGTTTTGCCATCGCTTCTTTCTTCCAGAAATCATCCTGACGACGGAAGAAATAATCCACATATAGATCCTCCAGCTTAGATTTCAGATCCTGATCCAAGTGACGGAAGGAAGAAGTTGATTGCATTGAGATACGGAAATGAAAAGCAGAAGCATGACTTCCTTCTTCTTCAAAGAAAATCACATTACTGATACAATCATATAATGCATGCCGCATCCGATCATTCATCTCATTTTTCTCTTGTTGATCGAAATGCGCTTCCACTTTGCGTTGGTTATTGAACTCTTCTTTCAATTCATAATATCCATTGCCAATCGGATTCATAAATCCTTCCAGCCAGGAAGCATCATTGCCCAACAACTCGCGCATCACCTGATTTGTTATATAAGGCTTGCAAAGTCTTCTGTAGTCAAACCAAATACCTCTCTGTGAAAACTCATTGATGCTTACTGGAATAGCAGGAACAAAATGCCCAAGAATTCCTTCTACAGCATCCATCGGAATACTCCAGATACGGAAGAAGCCAAGGATATGATCAATACGAAATGCGTCGAAATAATTACTCATCTGCTCAAAGCGCTTTCTCCACCATCCGAAACCATCTTCCATCATGCGTTGCCAGTTGTAGGTAGGGAATCCCCAGTTCTGCCCTTTAACTGCAAAATCATCAGGAGGAGCACCTGCCTGTCTTTCCATATTGTACAATTCGGGCTCCACCCATGCATCACAACTGTTTCTGTATATACCAATTGGAATATCTCCTTTTACTATGATGCCATTCTCATGGGCATAAGCTGTTGCTTCCTGTAATTGTAAATGAAGATGGTATTGCGCGAAATAATAAACCGCAATTTCATCGTAGATTTTGGATTCAGGATCAACAAGCTTCTGAATGGCATGCTCATCATACACCTGATGCGAAGTCCATTTTGAAAAATCAGGTGTGCCGTTTTTATCGCGCAGATAACTGAAGGCAGCATATGGCACAAGCCAGTGACGATGCAGATCAAAAAACTCAAAGAAGGTAAGGTCATCATGCAGGTCTTGCTTTTGTTCAACATAAAGTTTTTTCAAAGCAGTCCATTTGTGTTTCATCACTTCTTCATAATCCACCTCGGCTTTTGCATTTAGCTCCTTTTGTTTTTTATTGAGTGATTTGATAACGGGATGAAGATGTCCGCCTGCAATGCGCTCCAGATTTACGTACATCGGATGAAATGCAAAAGCAGAAATTGCAGCATAAGGATAGGAGTCTGTCCAAGTATGCGTAGCAGTGGTATCATTGATCGGAAGAATCTGCACCAACCTCATCTCCACTTTCTTTGCCCAGTCGACCAGCAACTTTATATCCGTGAATTCACCTACACCAAAACTTTTTTCTGTACGCAAACTGAAAACAGGAATAGCAATCCCTGCTGCGCGCCATGTACTATTCGGCAGTTGTGCAAAACCATCATGCAGGATCGTTAGTTTTTTCTTTGCTACCCCGTCGTATAAAGAACGGTTATTGCCGGATTCAAAACCAACAACAGATTTGGATTTTGTATTAAAAATTCCATATTTATATGCTATCGGAAAATTTTCTTTGCCAAGGTTTACACGCACTGTCCACCAACCATCTTCGCAAGACATCAGAACAGGTTTTTTCTGATCCCAGTTACCGAGCGCATCATTGCTACCAAGCACAAACAATACCTCATCAGCATTTAAAAGAGGTGCCTTTACTTTAAAAATATGCGTGATCTGTTTTAATGATTTCGCCCGTCCGGATTTATGCGAAGCAAGTAATACCTGTTGAAAAGGCTGAGTATAAAAAACATTTTCATATTCACCAGCATGATTCCAGGTATCAATCATCGTGAGGTCTTCTGCTTCTATATCCATAAACTCTACAACACGATCGTTGCCCCATTCCTGTACCTCACCTTCCGGCGTACGTAATAGATAGCTGTACTGCAGTTTATTTTCGAAATCATGGTTCAGCTCTATTGTGGCAGACCAAAAATCATTGTTGATGAACTGCATTGGAAGAGCATTAGCGGTATCCCCATTGCCAAGCTGATCACAATTGCCGGTCACATGCAGGGTTTGACCGTATTCAGTATGGAAGCGAAGAAAGAAATGGATTTTCATGAAGAATGTTGTTGGTTATTAGTTGTTAGTTATTTATTGACGTCAAAAACTTTTTAAGTTTTAGGTTTTAAGTTTAAACTTTTTAAGGACGGCAAATTACTTAAAAACCGCTGTTTTACCCTTGTGCGTTTAAGAAAATAAATCATCCTTACTGAGAAATATCATTCTTTTCTTAAGAACATCAAGGGTTAAATATTAGGATGATGCATTATCTTAGAATCCAAAAAGATTTTGTCTAAGGCAAGTTCTACTACACCTGTTTACACCGCCCGAAACCGGGTTACACTCATTCGTGGAGGATCTCCCTATTTTACTGCTTTATGCGACCTTATCGATGAGGCAACTATTTCACTGCATCTGCAGACCTATATCTATGATTCGGATGAAACCGGCAATCTGATTGGCGACCGCCTGTGCATAGCAGCTGAACGTGGCGTAAAAGTATATGTATTGCTGGATGGTTATGCATCTCAAAACCTTTCAGAAGCATTTAAACAAAAACTGCAAAACAGTGGCGTGAAGCTTCGCTTATTCCAGCCGATCTTAAAAGCCAAAAGCTTTTATTTCGGCAGAAGACTGCACCACAAAGTAGTGGTTGCAGACGGCAGTCGTGCGCTTGTTGGAGGTATTAATATCAGCAACCGATATAATGATTTACCCGGACAACCGGCCTGGCTCGACTGGGCAGTGGAAGTGTTTGGAGAAAGCGCAGAACAACTCGATCGGCTTTGTGTTGGCTTCTGGAATAGAGCAGTTTTTCCGTCGGTCAGAAAAGCATTTTTCACACCGCTTAGAAGAGAAATAATTCCCGAAACCGAATGTCTGGTAAGAGTAAGAAGAAATGACTGGGTGAACAGAAAAGTGGAAATATCCAGGAGTTATCTGGAAATGATGCACAGAGCCGAAAAGGAAATTATCATTTTATGCAGTTATTTCTTACCCGGCAATATGATTCGTTATGCACTGAGCAAAGCTGTTCGTAAAGGATTAAAAATAACGGTCATCATCGCCAGCGACTCGGATATATCATTGGCAAAAGCTGCTGAAAAATACTGGTATCCCTGGCTGCTTCGTCATAATATCAGGATCTATGAATACTTACCCGGAGTATTGCATGGTAAACTGGCCGTATTCGACAGCAAATGGGTAACAATCGGTTCGTATAACATTAACAACATTAGCGCTTATGCGAGTGTAGAGTTAAATCTTGATATTCAAAGCGAGGCATTCGGAAACAAAACAGTTTCTGTGCTTGATGAAATTATTACAAAAGATTGCGTTGAAATAACACCGGATCGTTTTAAAAGAAACAGCAATTTATTTATGCGCGGCTGGTACTGGATAAGTTATGAGATTTACAGATTGGTTTTATTTCTGTTTACATTTTATTTTAGGCAGAAGAAGCGCGAGCGGTAATTGGGTTAGCAGTTTGCAGTTAGCAGTTAGCGGTTAGCGGTTAGCGGACTTACGGTCTCACGGACTTATGGACTCAAAATATCAATTCTCAGCGCCCTCCCCCGCATCAGATTCATGCATAAAAACAGAATCCGATGCCTTAGTGATGAAATCGGCGAGTTTCCCGGTGAGCTTCTTAATTAAACCCTGAACCTTTTCGTTTTGTAAAAAAACACGTACAATAGCGGCCGTTACCGGACTTCGTCCGGACGATTGACCAACAACCGTATTCCAAAACATAGTACCTGAATGCTCCTTGAGATGCAGCACCTGCTCATCCATAGCATGCTGAATTTTTACCGCTTTTCTTTTTAATAATATGATTTCCCGATCAAGAGAAGCAAGGTTATGTATTTGTTTTTTTCGAGACATATTATTTTGTTTTAATCAACATCCTCCTTATCTATCTCCCCCTCCTCATCTTCTTCATCATCACTAGGTGTCGTAAAAATACCAATGAGTAACCGAACGACGGGATCAATGAATAACTTCTTCCTTAAAACAATCAACAGCAATGCAAACAAAAACAATATACCGGCAGAAATTGAAAAACCAATCACATTACTGCCGGTTATTTCAGCAAATAAAAAACCAAGAATCAAACCAATAAATATAAGTAGCAGAAAAAAGAGAAACAACAAAACAATCAGCCAGATCAGTGACCCGATCGCCTTCGAAGTGGAACGAATCATTTGTAATCTTAAAATCTCTACACGCGTTTCCATATAACGCTGAAGCAGATCTTTATTTTCTTTCAGATAGGCCCCAAAATCAGTTGGTTTAGACATATTCAATAAACACTGAAATTAAGTAAAATATTTTATGAGGGCAATATGACCATACATATGTAGTAAACCATCTTCAACAAAAGTAACATTGCCCCCGTTTTTAAGTACCAGCTCCATCACATCATCTACAATATCTGTAGATGTATGAAAATCATTTTGCAACCCAGTGGGCTTGTAAACGATCTGACCACCTGATATGTGTTCGCCAGAAGCCATATAGTTTTTCTCTACAATAAGTAGCTTCCCTTTTTTTTCATAGGCTGCTTTCCATACAGACTCAATACCGGAAGCAAGACGATGCTTGTTTTCCGCTTCTTCAATTTTAGAAAGCAAAGCAAGCTGTTCATTCCTCTGCCATTTTTCTATCTCCGGTTGAGCAGCATGTAGTATATCCCTTAAACTTCCCGTTTCAAAATTCCCCTCAATCACTCCTTTTATAAAACAGTCCGCATTTGTCAGTGACTTAAAAAGACCAAGCACTGTTTTACTTCCCATTAAAAAAACCGGATATTTTCCCGCCTGAGCAGTATGAACAAGTTCTTTGTCCACCGCACGTAAAAACTTCTCCACCAAATTAGTTTTAAAAGCAACCGGATCTGTAAAATTGGCAACTCTTTCTTTTGGATCAGAGCGATAAGCTTCAATACTATCCGGTGTATTTAGTTTTATAGGCAGCAAATCACGACCATCAGATAAAAACAACTTACAATTTTCACCACTGAGAGATAAAAGAAGGTGTGGTCGAATTTTATTTTCACTAAAGAGCAGATCACGTATTTCGAATGACTCATCAATCACGATGCGGCTTTCAGGGGTGCTGTCTAAAAAATAGACCTTGCCAAAAACAGGCGAAGCGAAAATAGCTATGCCTGATTTCCTATCGGGTATTCTCAGATCATCCGTCAGCGAACGAATTTTCTCAATCACCACAACCGCAAGATCTTCCGGATATTGGTTGTGCAACTGACGAGTCACATTATCTATGGCATATTTCAAATCCTTATCAAATTCAGCCCGAAGTGCGATTTTCGTAGAGAAAGGCAGGATAACAGAAACTGAAGGTCGATAATGTTGCACTTCAATAACTTCTTTTAACTCTGGCGATAATACTTGTTTCATTTTATATTGTTTGTTTATGGTTATTAGTTTTATGGCTATTCCAACAACCGAAGATTTGATGCTAAAGTATATGTACCTCTTTTTACCAATGCTGAGCAGCATCATACTAATAAATGACAAACATCAAGATGAACAAGTATAGAATTTTGAGAAAATTATCCTGTATCAGTTTTTCCGTTTTTGCTTTCTCTTTGCTGTAATATTTTTTAAAGAAGCACTGGCACTATTTGTAGAAGTTTCAATTTGCGACATTAATTCTTTCATCTCGGGATCACTCAGATATCTCCACTTACCTGTTGCGAGTGAGCCGAGCTGTATATGCATAATACGGGTGCGTTTGAGAGAAAATACGGTATAGTCCAGTGCTTCGCACATCCTTCTAATTTGTCGGTTTAGTCCCTGTTTGAGGATGATTTGAAAACTCCTGCTACCTGCCTGCCGTACTTTGCAAGGAAGTGTGGTGGCCCCCAAGATGCGTACGCCCTTGCTCATTTTAGAAATAAAATCCGGCGTGATTTTTTTATCAACCGTCACGAAGTATTCCTTTTCATGTGCATTTCCCGCACGAAGGATTTTATTGACGATATCACCGTTATTAGTGAGAAAAAGTAGCCCTTCGGAATCTTTATCAAGCCGGCCTATCGGGAATATTCTTTTGGGATGTTTAAGGAAACGAATGACATTGGTTTTATCTTTTTCGTCGGTGGTGCAGGTTATTTGGAGTGGTTTGTTAAGGACGATGATGAATGTATTATCCTGATTGGGACTGGAAAATTTCAGAAGTTCATCGTCGATATAAATTTTATCGGTCAGTAATACCCTTACCCCAGGTAATGCCAGGTTTTCATTAATCATCACCCTCCCCTGTTCAATCAGTTTATCGGCTTCCCTACGGGAGCAGAAGCCACTTGAGCTGATGCGTTTGTTTAAGCTGATGGATTCGGGTTGAGTCATTATAAGCGAAATTAAATGATTAAACTGTTATCAGTTGTCCGTTAGCCGTTGGCGGTTAAACCGATAACCTATACCATCAACTGATAACAGATAACCGTTAACCACCTCCCCCAAATTTTTCATTTTGCTTGTACTTATATTGACTGTATTTTTGCCGCGGAGAGATGGCAGAGCGGTCGAATGCGGCGGTCTTGAAAACCGTTGACTGTAACAGGTCCGGGGGTTCGAATCCCTCTCTCTCCGCCAACACATCCATTCAAACCCGCGATAAAATCGCGGGTTTTTGTTTTTTATGCGAGTGAAGCTTGCTTCAACGAAGCATAAAAACAAAAACCGTGTCGGCGTAGCCGACGGGTTGGGATGGATGAGTTTAGCCCCTTCCAGGATCACCGAGCGAAGCGAGGTAATCCCACCAAGCTTGCTTGAGCGAATGAACGAACAAAAAAATGACAGGTACGAAGTGCTGGCAATGGTTTTGGGTTGCCCCCCTTCCCGGATCACCGAGCGAAGCGAGGTAATCCCACCAAGCTTGCTTGAGCGAATGAACGAACAAAAAAATGACAGGTACGAAGTGCTGGCAATGGTTTTGGGTTGCCCCACTCTAGGATCACCAAGCGAAGCGAGGTAATCCCACCAAGCTTGCTTGAGCGAATGAACGAACAAAAAAGTGACAGGCACGAAAAGACGGCAATGGTTTTGGGTGCGGGCGCAGAAGAAATACAAATAAAAGTACATCAATGGCTGAATAATATTTTGCCTGTCGGATGGGATAACCAAATAAGAAATGATTTCATACTAAACTATAAAATAAAATATGAAAAGCAAATTACCGCGAGTAGAAATAACTTTCTGCTTAACGGATGCGCAGAAATAAGTGCGGGTACGCATACCAATAACCTTAAAGCCGGATTAAATTTTATGTTTGGTAATTATATAAACCCATACTGCAAATCTGAGGATTCAAAGAAAAAGATTCAGTATTATTTGTATGGAAAATGTCAGCCTGCTCTGGTAATTTATGACGCAACTTTACTGGGAGGCATGTTCAATAAAAATAACCCTTATACTATTGCGGCCAATGAAATCAAGCGATTAACGATTCAAGGAGATTATGGAATTGTAATGGTTATTAAAAAAATCTATTTAGAATATTGTCAGTCAATACTCACCAAAGAATTTAATACAGGAAAATATCATCGATGGGGAGGTGTAAGGATAGGAGTTTCCTTTTGAAAGCATTTAAAGCAAATACAATCTTCATTTTAGTATTTTTTAGTTTACCTTGATTGATTAATTAACAACGGAAAAACAATGCGATTATTAAAAAAGTACAGATTTGAGTTGATTGTAGGATTTATCGTCTTCCTGTTTTTCCTATTCAGAGATGTAATTAAATCTCTCTTTTGAAATCTAGACACACTTTATAAATAAAAGTGAGATCTTCTGAATGAGATTCAGAACCATATAATGAATGTAAATCATTCGGCACTCATATAAAATGAGTCTGCTAAAATATTAATCCCAATATTTACCTCAAATCAACTACCTCCACACCGGGATATTTCTTTTTATCAAAGACAAACGTAGCATCCGGCACATCGGTATTTCCTGAAAGTGTAGAAACTGTATATGTATAGTTTACTCCGCCCTTCTCCATCACCTTAGTGCTGTAAATGGTTGATGAAGCTTTATCAACAAGAACATAAACCTTAAAAAAAGACTTGTTTTTATCATAAGGCGTTAACTCAATTTCCTGCAACACGCGTGCTCCTTCCTTCTTCTCCCCATTCAACTTGTAAAGAAAATCTTTATCATAAAAATTAGTAAACAACTTCTGCGGTGTAATGGTACTCTGTACAGGGTCGAATTTTGAAATTGTTACTTCATTCGTTGAGGCATCATAGGTTGATATGGTTACGCCATCACAGAAAATATCCTGACCTCCTTTTAATGTAACACGGTATTTATTTCCCTTCATAAAAAGTGTACCCGTTTTAGAACCAAGCACCTTTCCTTTATTGTCTTCATTCTTGAATATAAAAGTTGCTTTAACACCTTTAAAGGTTTTAAACTTCGCACTCACCGCATCCAGTATTTTTTTTGCATTGGGATCACTCTGTCCTGCATTTTTAGCTTGCGCTCCTGCAACAAAAGACAATATCATAAAAGCAAAAGAACCCAGAATATTCTTCATGTTTTTTTGTTTTACCAAAGTTAAGTGCGCAAAGATAAGATTCAGTAACTGAGAAACGAAAAACCGGCTTTTTCTCAAGCCGTTAACAATCAGATATTATTTAGGATAAATTGATCGAGGTCGGCTTCTGTTTTGATAATTACATCTCTTGCCTTACTTCCCTGACTTGGCCCAACAACTCCTGCGGCCTCCAGCTGGTCCATCAAACGACCGGCACGGTTATACCCAAGTTTCATCCTGCGTTGTAAAAGCGAAGTAGAGCCTACCTGATTTTGAACAATTACCCTGGCGGCATCTTCAAACAAAGGATCCCTGCTGTTCATATCAAAATCCTTTCCTTCCAACTCCTTTTCATCTGTATACTCAGGGAGTAAAAATGGTTGCGGATATCCCCTTTGTTTGCTGATAAAAGAAACGATTTCATCCACTTCGGGTGTATCTACAAATGCACATTGTAAGCGGGTAAGATTACCATTATTACTGATCAGCATGTCCCCTCTTCCAATCAACTGCTCCGCTCCGCCTGTATCGAGAATGGTACGACTATCAACTTTAGAAGAAACTTTAAAGGCAATACGTGCAGGGAAATTCGCTTTGATGGTACCTGTGATAATATTTACGGAAGGTCGTTGTGTGGCAATGATCAAATGAATACCAATGGCGCGCGCCAGCTGTGCAAGACGAGCTATCGGCGTCTCCACTTCCTTTCCGGCTGTCATAATCAGATCCGCAAACTCATCAATCACCAATACGATAAAAGGCAAATACTGATGCCCTTTCTGCGGATTCAATTTACGGGCAACGAATTTCTCATTGTACTCTTTCAGGTTTCTGCAGCCTGCTTCCTTGAGTAAATCATAGCGATTGTCCATTTCAATACACAAGGCATTCAATGTATGTATCACCTTTTTTGTATCCGTAATAATTGACTCTTCTTCTCCGGGCAACTTCGCAAGAAAATGCTTTTCTATATGACGATACAAACTCAACTCAACTTTCTTGGGATCAACCAATACCAATTTTAACTGAGATGGATGCTTTTTGTAAAGCAGAGAAACAAGGATGGCATTCAAGCCCACTGATTTACCCTGACCGGTTGCCCCGGCCATCAACAAATGCGGCATACTGGCAAGATCAACAATGTAGTTTTCATTATCAATCTGTTTACCAATCGCAATCGGCAGTGAATACTGGTTGCTCTGAAATTTCTCGCTCGACAAAAGCGTCTTCATACTCACAACGGTCTTCTTCACATTGGGCACTTCAATACCAATGGTTCCCTTACCCGGAATCGGCGCGATGATACGAATACCCAAAGCGGATAAACTTAGCGCAATGTCATCTTCCAGATTTTTGATCTTAGAAATTCTGACACCTGCCGCCGGTACGATTTCATAAAGCGTAACGGTTGGACCAACAGTAGCAGAGATTTTCTGAATCTCAATGTCGTAATTCCTGAGCGTATTGATGATCTGATTCTTGTAATTCTCAAGTTCCCTAGGATCCTGAACGATTTTCTCACTGCCATGATTCTCAAGCAGACTGAGCGAAGGAAATTTATAATCTTTCAAATCCAGAAATGGATCATAAGGTGGTTGATTCTCTACTATTGCCTCAGCCGTCGTCTCTTTAGGCTCCGGTTCTGCAATTTTTATTTCCAGCTCAAGTCCTGATGGATCTTCTTCCGGCATCTGAACAACAACAGGCGTAGACACAATCGGCTCAACAGATTCAACTTTCACTACAGGCTGTTGATCTTGTTCTGTAAGCTCCAGGTTATGTTTGAATTTGTTTTCTTCCTCGTCGCTGTCCTGCATACCAGACTGGCTCATTTCTCCGGTCAATGGGAGAAGCACATTCCCTCCTGATTGCTTCTCTTCTTCCTTTTCTTTAGTTTTCTCCTCATTTTCTTCTTCTTCAAGCACCACGGGCGGTGTTACTGTTTCTGCTATTGGTAAATCAACCGGTGCTTTCTTCTGTGGCAATCGAAATACAGGATTAAATCGCCAGATAATATAACCAGCAAAAGCAATGACGAGTATGATAGCTGTTCCTGCACTTCCGATAAAAAGTGATAATTCTTTTTCAAGATAATCACCTAGAGCGCCTCCCCAGGCAAATTCATAAGAGCCAAGAAAAAAAGAAAAAAATACGGGCAAAACTAACCACCCAACAAGGAGGTAACGTATGTTGCGTGCAACTGAAAAAAGTTTTTTGTCAAATAACAAATTAAAGCCAACGACAAAAAACAAACCACATGCCAAAAAAGATGAAATACCAAAACCACGGAAAATAAAAACGTGCGACAAATAAGCACCGAAACGTCCGAGCAGATTTGCTACCGGCTCAGTTTCGTCTGTAGAAAATAAAAACTTTGCTGCTCCTTGTAGTACTTTGTCCTGATCTTGCCGCCAGGAAAACAGGTAAGATGAGAATGTTAGCAACAACATAATCCCCGTAAGCAGAAAAACCATACCGGTAATCTTATGCGTACGCTCGTCTTTAACAATTTCAGATACCGATACCTTTTCTTCCTGGTCTTGCTTAAGACCTTCCGTGTTTTTCTTTTTACTGTTTCCAGAATCTTTTTTTCCGGCCATATTAACAAAGATAAAGAATGACTGAATCTATATTTCGATTTAAATGCGATGCTTGAAAGCTGCAATGTAACACTTACCCAATATCCGTATGCTTTGGTTTGAGAAAAAAATAAAACAACAAAAGCCAGCCGACGATAAAAGACAAACCTCCCAAAGGCGTTATCATCCCTAAGAAACGCCATCCCGAAAACCCGGATACATACAACAGCACCATTGTATAAAGAGAACCACAGAAAAGAAACAACCCGGTAAAGAAAAAATATTGTGCTTTACGCATAAAAGGCGGGCATTGATTTTTGCTATACAAAACTGTAAATGCCAATGCCAGCGTATGATAAAAATGATACTGCACCGCGGTTTCATAGGAGTGGCGCAGCTTTTCGTCTAGTAATGGTTGCAGCACATGTGCCCCAAAAGCACCTAATGCGACAGCCAGTGCCCCCGAGAAAAAGACCCATTTATTCATTGGCTTATTGGATTTTTAATTGTTACTGATGCCTTCTGATAATCCGTTCAAAATTTTCATTTGTGAGATACTTTGTTGGCAAATGGTAGAGCGCCTTCTGATAATCGGTACTTCTCTCATTCAATTTCTGCTCAATAAAAAATTCAAGTCGGTCATCTGAAACTCCTTTTAGAAGCGGTCTCGCGTCTTTCTCATGACGCAAACGATCGGCCAGTTCAGAAGGTGAACTTTTGAGATAGATCACCACCCCATCGCAATTCATCTTTTTTAAGTTATCGAAAAAACAGGGTGTTCCTCCTCCGCAACTGAGTATAAACTGGTCTTTTTTCAGGAACTGTTTTAATACTTGCCTTTCTTTTTTTCGAAAAGCAAGCTCCCCCTCTTCCTTAAAAATTGCATCAATAGATTTCCCAGTTGCTTTTTCAATTTCCGTATCGAGGTCGTACCAGTCAAGGCTAAAAGTTTCACCCCAAAGTTTTCCCCAGTAAGATTTACCGGAGCCCATAAAGCCAATCAGAAAGAAACGCATAATGATTAGAAGAGTTACGAAGATAATCCAAAACAAAATGAACAGTGAACGGTATGCTTAAATAAAAAAAGATCCGTTTTTTCAAACGGATCTTTTCATATCTGTAGAATCAAGAAGATTACTCAGCGGGCTTTTCAGCTTCGCTGCCTCCATCCATTTTCTTTTTCAGATCGGCGAGTATACCCAGATCTCCAAGCGTGGTTTTTTCAACCTTGCTTTGAACATCTTTCACTGCCTTTTGAGTACGAACAGCTTCGGCTTTTCTTTCTTTCACCTGTGCTTCTTTTTCATCAGCAGCTGCTCTCTCCCAGATACGTGTATGACTGACAACCACGCGCTTCTCGTTGCGGTCGAATTCAATCACCATGAACTGAGCCGTTTCTTCAGCCAGTACTTGCTTTCCATCTTCCTTGTTGAGGTGACGGTTTGGTGCAAACCCTTCAATGCCATATGGCAATTGAACAAGCGCACCTTTGTCGTCTTTACGCATAACTGTACCATCATGAATGGTTCCAATAGCGAATGTATCCTCAAGCGCATTCCAGGGATCTTCTTCCAGTTGCTTGTGGCCAAGCTGTAGCTTTCTGTTATCCTTATCAATGCTGAGAATCAAGATATCAATATGCTGACCAACTTTGGTATATTCACTTGGGTGATTGAAACGCTTGGTCCAGCTTAAATCACTAATGTGAATCATACCGCCAATACCCGGCTCAAGTTCTACAAACACACCATAAGGAGTGATGTTTTTCACCAGTCCCTGGTGCTTGCTTTCAACCGGATATTTCTCTTCAATCACATTCCATGGATCCTGTGTAAGCTGCTTAATAGACAAGCTCATCTTACGAGAATCTTTATCGAGTGTAACAATTTTCGCCTCGTGCTCATCTCCCATTTTGAAGAATTCCTTGGCATTAACCGGCGTGTTGGCCCAGCTGATTTCACTTACGTGTACCAGACCTTCTACACCAGGTGTAATTTCAAGAAATGCACCATAGTCTTCAATGTTTACCACTTTCCCTTTTATCGTGTTGCCTTCTACAATTGTATCAGACAATGCATCCCATGGGTGAGGAGTAAGCTGCTTCAGACCAAGGCTGATACGCTTCTTCTCATCGTCAAAGTCAAGTACCACCACGTTGAGTTTCTGATCAAGCTTAAGTACTTCTGAAGGATGATTGATACGTCCCCAGCTGATATCAGTGATATACAAGAGACCGTCCACACCGCCAAGATCGAGGAATGCTCCGAAGTCGGTGATATTTTTGATAGTTCCTTCGAGTACCTGCCCTTTCTCCAGCTTGCTCATAATGGCAGCACGCTGTTGTTCGATATCGCTTTCGATGAGGGCCTTATGGCTCACCACCGCATTTTTGATATTCTCATTGATCTTCACCACTTTGAACTCCATGGTCTTGCCCACAAACTGATCGTAATCAGTAACGGGCTTCACATCAATCTGAGAACCGGGAAGGAAGGTTTCCATACCGAATACATCCACAATAAGACCACCTTTTGTTTTGCTGGTGACAAGACCGGTGATGATTTCACCTGTTTTGTGAACTTCCACGATACGTTCCCATGCACGTGTAATGCGGGCTAACTTGCGGCTGAGATGAAGGTTTCCATCACGGTCTTCCTTTTCCACTACCATTACTTCCACTTCATCTCCGGTTTTTAAACCAGGCACATCGCGGAATTCATTGAGGGAAACAAGTCCATCACTTTTGAAACCGATGTTGACTACAACGTCTGTTTTGGTTAAACCAACAACCAGACCATGTACCATTTCTCCGTCTGTGATTTGTTTGAATGTGCCATCATAAACGGCATCATACTTTTCGCGTTCTGCTTTGCTGTAGATGGCAACATTGCGTTTATCTACACTCCAGTCGAAGTCGTCATGTGCAGTTTGCACAGGTGCAGCAGGTTCATTTGTTATCGCTGTAGCAGCTTCGGCCTGCTCCTGTTGATCAGCGTTTTGGTGAACAATTTCGTTTTCTGACATAAAAAAAGTCCCGTTTGTTTTTTTTCGGGGGTGCGAAGATAGGGCTAAAATCCTTACCGGGAAAGGATTCCAGCGTAAATCTGGTTCGATATTTTGCAGTTTGCTCAATAAATTGGATTTTTACCCGTTTTCATTCGGAAACTTATGGCAAAAAGCAAAAAATCAGTCCCCAAAAAGCCGGTCATCCTCATTACGAACGATGATGGCATCACCGCCCCCGGAATCCGCAGCCTGGTAGAGGCAGTTCGCGACCTGGGTGAAATTATTGTAGTGGCTCCCGACAAGCCGCAGAGCGGTATGGGTCATGCCATCACGATTGGTTATCCTCTAAGGCTGCATCCCGTTCAGCAATTTGAAGGCATCAAGTCGTGGCAATGCACTGGCACGCCTGTTGATTGTGTGAAGCTGGCAGTTGACAAGATACTTCATAAAAAACCGGATATCTGTATTAGCGGCATCAACCACGGAGCAAACCATAGTATCAATGTGATTTACAGTGGCACGATGAGTGCGGCAATTGAAGCAAGCATTGAAAGCATCCCCAGTATTGGGTTTTCACTGCTGAATTTCAGTATGGAAGCTGATTTTTCCTGTGCGAAAATGTATGCCAGGAAAATAGTGGAGCAGGTATTGAAGATGAAGAAAAAAGACAAGCATCTCTGTCTGAATGTTAATATTCCGAATGTAGATGCCAGCCTTGTGAAAGGAGTAAAAGTTTGCCGACAAGCCTATGCTAAATACAATGAAGAATTCGATGCTCGCAAAGATCCTTCAGGAAGAACCTATTACTGGCTTACAGGAGAGTTTGTGAATTTTGATAAAGGAAAAGATACAGATGTCTGGGCTTTAAAAAATAATTATGTTAGCGTGGTACCCGTGCAATTTGACTTAACCGATTATCGTTTAAAAAAAGAACTGGAAAAACAAATTAAATTCTGATGTTTAAAATTGATAAATATCCGTTTGGCATTGCTATTGGCACCCTGGCGCCGTTGATAGGTGTCTTTTTTTTCTATTTAATGAAGGGGTATGCTAATGTTATTGGGCCCTTTGAATTTATTGAAGTGTTTTTTAAAACAAAACCACTATTGACAGCAGGCGGCACGTTGAGTCTTGTGGTAAATATCATTCTGCTGACATTATTTCTGAATAAGAGAAGCGACAAAACCGCTATCGGTATTTTTATTATGACCGTAATGTATGGGATGATGATTTTATTTGCGAAGTTTTTTATGTGATGCTTGTTTATTATGATTAGTAAAATCCGGACTTTTTCATTCAACTAATGAAAATCAACAGGTTAAGCTAAAGATTTACTTATATTTGTTAGTAAAAGTTATTGATTACCATTGCTTTTGACGAAACCCTTTTAAAGGCATGAAAACTCATTCATTCTATAGTCATATACTTCTCATTTTGAGTTTTTTTTCATGCCTAAATGCGCATTCAGCAATCTATTACAGCAACAGTGCTGCTTCAAACCCTAACAGTACCGCCAACTGGTTCGCCAATACAAATAATACCGGCGGCAACCCTGCTAACTTTACAACTGCCGGCGATGTTTTTGTGATTCAGACCGGACATACATACACCACTACAGCAGCCTGGAATGTAACCGGAACGGTGCAGGTGGCCGGGAATTTGACTATTGGTACGGCAAATAGTATTGGAAGTCTTACCATTGTAACCGGAGGACTTGTAACAGGTAATGCTGTTACTACTATTTCTGCAGCCGGAACTTTTACAATACAGGATGGAGGGAAATACATCTTAAATCACGGCTCCCCCAATACTTTAACTACCTTTAATGGAACCGAAGGATTCAGTTCTAATAGTACATTTGAATATCAGAATCTGATTAGCCCAGGAACCTTTGTTTCCGGTATTACCTATGGGAATTTTATTTATAACGCAGCACTGACCAACACTTTCCCAGCCGCCATCACAATCAATGGCAATTTTGAAATGATGCAAGGAACACTTGATTTCTCTTCAACAAGAACGATTGGTGGTAATTTCATTCAATCCGGTGGAACGGTTTTATTAAAAAGCAGTACGATAAATGGAAATTACAATCAAACTAGTGGTACAGCTACCCTAGAATCCAGTACGATTAAAGGCAATATGCTTATCGATGGAGTATCGGCAGTAACAAGAATAACTCAATCTACTTCCTCCAATGTGGATGCAATCGTAGAAGGCAATCTTGAAGTAAAAGCGGGAACTTTTCAAATGAATGATGGTTTGCAAAATGTACCGAGCTTTGCTACTGATTTATTTATATATGAAAATTTTATCGTTAATGGGGGAATATTCAATTGGCCAACCAGCGCTACAACAGCAGTAGCCGGTCGTGTTTTTGTAAATAAAGATGTGCGATTCCTATCCGGAACTGTCGGCGGATTCTTATCTACTTCCACCTTAACGGCTGGACTATATTTTGAAGGACCAAATGAGCAAACATTTACCAATGCTTTTACTTTGTCAACAGGTGACTTAAAAAACGCATTTTACTTTAAGAGTCCCCCACCTGCATCTTTCTTTATAAATGAACAATATATCGGTACAACCGGCCAACAGATTTCAGTAAATGGGGGCTTTGGAACACCCAGGGTCGGGTATGATCGCTGGCCTCCGGCAACAAGTACCAATATTATTAGAACCTTTACCATTAATAACCCAAATGGAGTACTACTTAGAGATAGCAGAAACATCAAAGACACACTCTACAGAACCATCGGAAGCATCACAGCAGATCCCACTGACCCAACTGTGGAAGTTATTTCTTATTCCACCGGCGCTACACTGGAATATAATGGAACATCGGCAATCACTACAGAATCCATGGAATTCCCTTCCGCCAGCGGCCCCACCAACCTCAACATCAACAATGCCGGTAGCGTAACGCTTCATGCATCCCGAAGCATAAATGGTAATCTTATTTTCAGCGTTGATAACGGACTTCTGAATACAACTTCCTGTAACGAATCCACTACAGGATCTGCCATCATCACCTTAAATGATGGCGCCTCTGTTACAGGTGCGGGTAATAATCGATTTGTGAACGGGGTAATAACCAAAATTGGTAATGATGCCTTTACATTCCCCATTGGAGAAAAACAAAGTACCACTTACAAATACGCTCCCGTTCAAATATCTACACCATCGAATGTCGCCGACTCCTATTCTGCCTGCTATGTTGGATCAAACCCTAATCCAACTTATAACACAAATAGCAAAGATGCCACCCTCATAACCCCTAATTACCAGGTAAGCACCTGTGAATACTGGCACTTCAATAAAGCAGTTGCCAGCACCGATGTGAAACTTACCCTGAGCTGGGCATATGGAAGAAGTTGTGCTTTTAATAAGTCGGACTCTCTGGTTGTCACCAATTGGCTTACATCTACTACTCCCGATCAGTGGACAAACCTTTATAACGATGGCAACAATACCCCCGGTCCCGGTCCCACTCAAACTTTCGGTTGGGTAACATCCAAAGATCCGGTCAGCAATTACGGCACTTTCACACTTGCCAGTCCGACGATGGCAACCACTACCCTCTCCAACAGCAATGTTCGCCTTTCCGGCATAGCAAGCAAGAACAAACATCTCCTAACATGTAACCTGCAAGATTGTAATGGCGCAAGTTTAGAGATTGAATTTAGTAATGATGGACAAATATTCAATCGCATAGCTATAATTGATGTGAGCGAAACAGACCGGCAAAGGGGATATGTGAATTACACAAGAAATGTTATGGCGAACAGCACTTCATTTTATCGGATTAAAGTGAAAAAATCAGGTTCTGAATATTACTATTCAAATATTGTACGACTGATCGCTGAAGGGGCAATTAGTAAATTTTCCCTATTCCCGAATCCGTTTGCAACTAGCCTGCAACTATCAGGTAACTTAGAAGATGTTTCTTCTATCCGTGTTCAAAATGCAATGGGCCAAACGATGATCCATCAACAAGTAAGTCCCGGCAATCGCCTTGAATTACAAACCACATCCTGGCCAAATGGGATTTATTATATTTCGGTTCTTTACAGAGATGGAAGGACTGAAAGCATAAAAGTGGTGAAGTAAGTTGGCAGTTAGCAGTTAGCAGTTCTCCCGGACTTTCCGTCTTTCTATTTCTTCAGCGCTAAGAAAAGAGAACGCAAAGGTTTCACGGAGTCAAACTCTGCGTTTACCTTCTTTTCTTTTTCTCTGCGAAAAAATCCCAACATGGGTAACCGAAAAAATACTGATTTTTAAACGAAGCTTTGATAATCAATGAGAAACGCTTATTTTTAACCTGCAAAAATTTTGGCCACCAAAACAAGCGCTCTCATGAGAAAATTACTGCTCCTTCTTATTGTCTCTGTATTTTTTCTATCCCCTGCAGAATCCCAGACACGTGTTAAAAAAGTAGTATTTCAGGGTTTCTGGTGGGATTACTGGAATAATAATTTCAGAAACAAGTGGTCGGACTACCTGACTGAACTGACCCCCAGATTGCGCGCTGCAGGCATTGATGCAATATGGATTCCCCCTACTGCGAAAGCACCAAATACTTCTTCTGTAGGATACAACCCTTTTGATCATTATGACCTGGGGGATAAATACCAAAAAGGTGGCTCTGATTCTATCAACGTAAGAACTAGATTAGGTAATAAAAACGAGCTTCTTCGTATGATTGCCGTTATGCATGCTAACGGCATGGAAGTGATTCAGGATGTGGTACTCAATCATATGAATGATGCAGGTACAAATGTCGGAACAGGAGGAAGAGATCCGCAAAGCCCATTCTCTATTGCCAATGCAAATGGGTACAAGAACTTTCGATATGTAAGCTATGCCACTCCCCTTTTGGATGAGTCGCAAAATGATTACTGGACACGTAATGGAAGATGGCCTAAAAACTATACCAACTTCTACCCCAATTCTTCTAATAATTGCACAACAGGCGATATCTGCAACCCTTTGTTTGGACCGGATGTTTCTTACGAAAGCAATGCCATTGGAAGAAGCTCCAATATACCCACTACCGGATCTGCAAAGATTGGAACGGTAACCCGCCTTTATATCAACCCAACTCAGGCGAGTAATTACATGCGCGACAATGCACGTAACTGGCTTATGTGGTATAAAAAGCAAACAGGGGTTGATGGCTGGAGATGGGATGCCGTAAAACATTTTCCGGTATATGTACAGGAAGATATTATTTACAATACAAAATACACATTGCCTGCTTTTGCCAGAGGAGGAGAAAATATGTTATGTATTGGCGAATGGATCGGCGATAAAGCTGCGCTCGACAATTACGTAACTGCAGTAAGAAGCGGCACTGAAGAACATACAGGCACATTCGATTTCGCATTGAGAGGTTATAGTCCAAGCGGCGGATTGTACAGTATGGTGCTTTCACAGGGAAGTTACAATATGCAGTTGTTACCCGGCGAGCAACAGGATAAAAGATATTTCGATTATGCTACTCAACGTGTACATCGAACGCTTCCTTTTGTAAACAGCCATGACACTTATCGTCCTATTCTTACTTCAAATGGAAATTTCTCGAAAGGATTGGGTGATGCAACAGGATGGAATACAGGAGGTGAACTTGGAGGAAACGGACAACATATTGATCCAAGAGAATCGCGATTATTCTCAGCATATGCTACAGTTTTTGCTATGGATGGCAACCCGACTGTTTTCTTTGAAGATTTGTTTGATATAGGGACAACGGGAAAGCGTTATTCTCATTTGCCAAATAACCCTGCTGATTTACCAATACGTCAGGATATTGTGAATATCATCCTATCACATCAGAAACTTGCATTTAAAGACGGCAACTATGCAGTGCCAACAGCGTTGACCGGCACACAGGCGCCATTTTATGCGAAAGGAACAAGTGGTGATCACCTGGTAATTGAGCGCACGGGTAAAGCATTAATAGGCATTACAGATAAATACAATACGGTTGCTGATAACAGCAATGATGAAGAAGTTTGGGTAACTGTATCTGATCCATCCTGGTTTAACAGAGACTTGATTGATTACAGCGGAGCTCACGGAGTTACTACCACACGTGTTTTTGGCGACGGTCGTGTGTTGATTAAAACCGCTCCTGTTGCACACAGCATTGCAGGCGCTAACGGTCATGGATACTCGATATGGGCGCCGATCCCTACAGGTGTTACATTTAACACTGTACAGGACATATACAATTATCTCAGCGCCTATCAGCAAGGTCGTTCCAGAAGTACGACTCAGGAATGGGAGATGGCTGATGATTTGGGTGACAACCATGTGAAATCACTGCGCCAGGGTGGTCAGCTTCCTTTAAATTCTACTGCTGAAAGAACTGCAGGTACCATATTTGCGGAAGCAGGAAAACCAATTAATGTATCATTATTTCCAGCAGTGAATAGCAGAACACAGCGTGTATCTATTTACAATGCCGCTAATCAATCTGTTGCTTCGAGAACTGGAACGTCTTCCAATATAGCCCCACTCACGTTGAACTATACCCCAACAACAACAGGATGGTTTACCATTCGTGCAAATAGCTCAACAAATAAACAGGCCGCCCAGCGTGTATGGATCAATGTTACTTATACAGCCCCTCCGGTTGTAAACACAAGAAACAATACAACGGTTCTTCGTCAAAGCAACCCCGTTTTAAACACAGAAGTTAAAGAAAGCGAACATGATCTTTATCCTAACCCCACAAACGGCATTGTTCGTTTTAATTTGCCGCTTATTCGTCAGAATGAAGTAGTACAATGGAGTTTGTATAATGCCAATGGCGCGTTGATTGGTTCTTCAAAGGGTTCACTGGGTGATGCGGAGAACAATCTCAGCAGTTTACTTGGCAAAAGCCAGACTGGCATTTATGTGATTCAGCTGGTAAACAATCAGACTACGAGAAGGTATAAGGTGGTTAGGAAGTAGTTGGATGGCGGTTTAAAAGGCATGAGTTACGGGTTGAGGCGTTTAGGAGTTTAGGCGCTTGTCCGCCTGCATTGAAGATACGAGCGGATTTAGGTGTTGAGCACAACAAATTCTCGGAAATTATTTCTGTCAATAACAATGGATGCTGCCTGGTAAGTCTCCATAAATTTTTCCGGAAATTTAATGCGCTTTGATGCCTGCCATTTAAACTCAAAAGCTGTGATCTTGCCGTTTACTTCCTCCACAAAGTCTATTTCCTGTTGTTGTTTCGTTCGCCAGAAATACATTTTGGCAAAGCGATTTTTATACATATTCTGTTTAAGCCTTTCTGCAATTAAAAAGTTTTCCCACAACGCCCCTTTATCCGGTCGCATATCAAGCGGGTTGAAATTTCCGATGAGCGTATTTCTGATTCCTGTATCTACAAAGTAGATCTTCCGATTTTGTTTGATTTCGTTTCTGATATTTCTGCTGAAGGATGAAAGTCTGAAGATGACATATCCTTTTTCGAGCAGATCAACATAGTGCTGTACGGTATTTTTGCTGATGCCCAGCAACTGCGACAGCTCCGAATAATTGACTTCATTGCCAATTTGAAAAGCAAGTGCCTGCAGTAATTTTTCCAGTACTTCAGGCTTCCGGATATCGGCGAAAGATAATAAATCTTTATAGAGATAACTGTTCACAAGATTCAGCAGGGTTTCTTTTTCATCCCCCTGTCTTTTGAGCACTTCCGGATAAAACCCGAAGAGCATTCTGTTTTCAATGGATTGTTCGGCGGTCAGATACCCTACGGTTTTTTCATATTCTTCCCAGGAAATGGTGAACAGTTGGTATTCCCATTTTCGGCCTGTGAGTGGCTCGTTCAGCTGATTGGCCAGATCGAAGGAAGAAGATCCGCTGACCAATAGTTGTACATGACTCAGCTGATCTGTAATGATTTTCAAGGTCAACCCGATGCCGGGAATTCGCTGGGCTTCATCAATAAAAACCAGCGTGTTATTTCCGATAAGGGTTTTAAGCTGTTCGGTATTGGGATAGGTAAGCTTATTTCTCACGGTCGGGTCATCGGCATCAAGGAAGAGATAATCTTTACCCTGCAGCATTTTTTTGATGAGGGTAGTTTTTCCTACCTGACGTGCCCCCATCAGCATAATTGCCTTACCCTGAAATAGTCTTTTTTCAAGGACAGCCTCGACATATCTGAAGAAAATCATTCGATAAAGGTAGTAAAATAAATTATAATGACCAAAAGTTATAACTTTAAGTCATTATATTGACTATAAGTAATATTTAAGTATAGATTAATACTTTTCAGGATTTGAACCCTGATTTATGGCAACTTTTTGGGATTTTGAATTTGGAAATCTTTAGCGATCTTGTTTGCCCTGAAATTCTACTTCCTTTTAACCAATTGGAAATGTTGATCACCATTTACTGTTAAATAGTAAACACCCGGAGGAAGATCAGTAATATTCAATCGGAATTGACCTCCACGAACATAATGCTCCTGGATCAGCTTTCCTGTAACATCGACGAGGTGAATCATGTTTGATTTGTTTTTATCAAGTCCGTCTATGTTTGCATTATCAGTTGCCGGGTTGGGATAAACTGATATGGTTCTTAGGTCGTTGTTTGTTTTTCTGATTGGAGAATAACTGATTTTTCCATCCTCATCAACCATTCTTAAACGATAATAGCTTACTCCTCCGTAAGGCCTATGGTCTACAGACTGGTAATCTACTCTTGAACTAGAGTTGCCCTTGCTTTTTACTCTTGAAACAAAAGACCAACCTGTACGCCCATCTTTTGATTTCTCCACATCAAAGTAATCTGAATTTTGTTCACTGGCGGTTTGCCACTCGAGAAGAACTCTTTGGCTATTGAGGCGGGCATTGAAGGCAAGGAGATTGACGGGGAGCAACCCTAAGGATGCTGCATCAAACGCACCTATAGTCCAATTAGTCCTTACAAATATATCCTTAATGTCTGAGGTTACTAAACCTGTAGTATGCCCTAATGTAAAACCTGATGGCAAACCATATGAAGTAGGATCTTTTAAGCTATTTCCGGAATTTGGATACCCCCCTGTCCAAGGGCCGGATGCCAAATCTGTTGGCAAAAGATCTAGATCACAATTATTGTCTCTATTCTCAAAATTAGGAGCAATACCTGCAACTGAGTTAGGATCATTGCTAGCTAATGCAGAGCACATATCTGCGCCTACTGCTTGCCAACTTGCTAGAGTAGAATAAACTAAATTATTAACGGGTGCTTTATTTATATATACCCTCCCTATTGCTGCTCCATTCGGTGCATAAAATAAATTTCCATTGGTGAAATTGAATTGTCTTACAGTGGAAGATACAGTTGTTTCATAAATTTTATTAACTGAAATACACGCCTCTGTGGTCATTGCTGATGTTGCCTTGGTGTATAGAATATTATTTGCTATCTGAAAATCTATTTGACCTCCATTATCAAAATACAAACAAGATAAATCGGTGTAAATCGAATTATGATACACCCAATAAGCATAGGACTGAAGTGCAGGATTGTAATATTGTGATGTGTAAATTCCGTACTTGGAACATATATAATTATTGGTGGCTTTTACTGCTTGTACGCCCTCTTCATTATAAATGCCGGCATATCCTCCTATTAAGCGATTTTTAGATATCTTGATATCACCAGGATTTATACTAAAATCACCGACATTTTTTAACCAAATACAGCTTTGATTTGCGTTGCTATTTGTATTTAGTTTGATAACATTGCTCTCTATCAAATAGTTGGCAATTTCATAAGATGCATCTGAATTGATTTCAATGCCATTCCCATTACATGTTATGACATTATTTACAATCGTATCATACATTGGCCAATACCAACCTGTACCACTATTTCTTCCTGTTTCATCAATATTTCGCATGTATTGGAATAATAATCCTCTACCTTGAGACCCCGTCATCGTAACCGTATTTTTCTCATATCTACTATCATCAACATCACCAAGAGTGAAGACACCAATACCATTCGGATTACTATTGGTAATCAAATTATTATTAATATTTACAAATTCTGATGTAAGGTCTGTATTCAAATTAGACTTAATATAAATATTCCATGCTCTGTTAGAACCTGAACTAATTATATCCAACTTACAATCTTTGAACACAGAAGAATTTCCATATTCCTTAAAAATATTTTGGATACTGTCTGCGGTTGTTTGATTGGTAAAAGAAATTCCTTCTAACCAAACAAAATCTCTTCGATTGATGTAGACATTAAAGGTTGCCGTGCTCGTATTAAATAATGTATTCGTTCTTCCCGCACCTACAAATTTTAAATATGATACCAAAGAGGCTCCCTCGTCATTTCCACCAACGGTGAATGACTCCGTATAATTTCCTTTGTCAATAAAAACAACATCTCCCCCATTCAGATTATAGGTTGCCATTAAATTTGTAACTGTTCGTTTAGGGGTTAGACTTGAAGTTCCATTGTTGGCATCATTACCTACTGCTTGTGTAAAAACATCTCCTGTTGTGGCATCATCATTCACATAGTAAGCATTACACAAGCTAATATTAGTTGTTCTTATTGTACCTGAAGTTAAATAGTTATAAGTTTCAGAATTACTGCCATTATAACCAAAAGGAATGATGGAAAAACTATATTGCGTATTTGAATTTAAATTACTAACTGTAAAAGAAGTTGCTGTTAAATTTGTTACAATTGCTGCAATAGTGCCGTCTCCGAGTATACCACCAACAGTGTAACCATTTGCATCGGTAGGGACACCGGTAGGGGCTATACTTCCGGTGCGCTGAAGAATAAGATATCCTTTTGCATTGGTTAACGTATTTAATGCAGGGAAATTCAATAATGCTGCATTGCAAGATGTAGGTGACGATGTGCCAGAAAAACTTCCGGGTTGAGCAGTGGGTTCAAGAGATAGGGTCCAAAAAGATAATTCATTTCCGTATCCCGTACCATTTGAATTGGTGGCATATGCCCTGACAAAATATCGTGTCTCTGCACTTAACCCTGTAATTGAACTAGAATAATTACTTATACCTGTACCATTTGAGGTTTTTGTAGATAAACTAATAGTCGGATCTGAGCTTGTGCCCCATACCACACCACGCGAATCAACAGAACATCCCCCACCCGAGCCTTGATTAATAGTTTCTCCCCCTGAATTAGAAGAAAAAGTGGTAATACTAGAAAAAGCGGTTGTGGTAAGAGTTGGAGAAGATGTGCATGATAATGTAGATGTCCCCGTAATCTTAAAGTCGTCAATTACCCAAGTAGCTCCGGCATTACCAGCATTTGATTTAATGCTTATTCTAATTTTAAGATTACTCACTGAGGGTAATGCAGTAATTGTTGGAGTACTATAACCAGTATTAATTACAGTGCCAGTAGCACTTGGTGAAAAGGTAGCATTCAATGTAGCGTTTCCATCATATGCAGTAGAGGATACTCCAACCGCGCCAACATATGACCAATTTGATCCAGATGATCCAAAATTCCCAAAACCAGTAATTTTGATTGTCTGATAATAGTTTAATCCCCCATTGGGACTAACTTCAACAACAATACTATCAGCAAGTCTTAATCCTTGTGTTGCAGCATTTAAACTTATTGCCTGCAGCCTAAATGTCATTTGTATTCCTGTATAGTTCTGGGTATTAATGTCACTTGAAGTAAGTGAAGCTGTACCGGCTTGAACCCCATATGCGTGTGTGCCCTCTGCTGTATAAGGTACATTCAAAGGGGCAGCATTTGTGATAGGTGTATTACCCGTTCGATAACTCGTAGTACCAGTCGTATTTGCTAATGTAAAAAGAGTGTTAGAATTATTAAACCCCTCTGAAGCAATAATTGTCTGCCCCCTCACCCCTGCACACATGAAAAATAAAAAAAATACAAAAACTGAAATCTCTTTACACAGAAAAAAAGATTTGCAAATGCGGGATGTGGCAGATCTTATTGAGGATAAACAATACATTTTTAAAGCCCCTTTTTTACTTGTTAACTAAAGCATATAATATCGGGAATTTAAAAATAACAATTTTACAACACACAAACAACTATTAGTTGATGATTTTTTACATATGTTCACATAACATTGAATTTGATACAGTTATAAGAATTTTTAGTGAATTATTGTCCGTAAAGATTATTTGATAAGGCCCGACCAACAAAAAAGCCGTCTTTCGACGGCTTTGAATTATTTTTTGAGTACAAATCATTTCCTAATATACACCAACGCCCTTCTGTTCTTCTTCCTCGCTTTGGGGTTATCGCGGCCGTTTACTTTCTCATCTTCAACCGGACAACATTTCCCGAATGATTCAAAAGATACCCTGCTTTCGTCTATGCCCCTCGTCTTCAGGTATTTGGCTGCTCCTGAAGCACGCTTTTCTCCGAGCTTTAAATTGTAGGCATCTGTACCCAGTCCATCCGTATAACCAGATATCTGAACTGTTGCATTCGGGTATGCCAGCAATACCGCGGCCACTGAATCCAATACCTGCTTTTCTCTTGCTCTTAATACACTCTTATCAAAATCATAGTAAAGGGTAATCACCTCCTCAGGCACAATCACTTTAGATCCATTCAGACAGAGATCTTCATTATTAAGAATATCAATCAGCAAATCTTCTTCATTGCGGCCTGCTATCACAATCGATGCACGCTTTTCTCTGTAATCATCCTTGCTCACCACCAATGAATCAGGATCATCCTGCTCATTCAATTCAAAACTGAACACGCCTCCTGCACCGGTTGAAACAGTTGCCAATTGATTACCTTCTCCAATCCAAGAAACAGCCGCTCCTTCAATCGGTGTTGTACCGTTACAATCAACAACCTTCCCTGTTAAGCGACGTTTCTTCGGACGCTTCTCCAATACATATGTTTCAAGGCAACATCCCGACCCGCGATCAGAACTCAACAAAGCATCTCTACGGAGTCCTTCCGCACCGGCATATAAGTAAATATCATCTCTCGTTGAGTTTACAGGATATCCCATGTTCACCGCTTCCTGCCATGCATCTGTACTTCCTGCAGCGGCAAACAAATCATATCCACCCATACCTATTCTTCCTTCAGAAGAAAAATAAAGCACGCCCGTCAGTGAATGGTAAAAAGGTGCTTGCTCATTTTCAGCAGTATTCACCTGCGTACCGGCATTGGTAACCGACTCAATTGATCCGTCTGCACCTAGAGTTGCATACCAAATATCCAACTTCCCTTGTCCGCCTGCTCGGTCAGATGTAAAAAACAAAGTTCTACCATCTTGTGTAAGATATGGTTGCTGATAATTCGCACCATCAGTCTGCAATGCAGTCAATAAAAGAGGGTAAGTCCACTTATCCCCTTTCTTAGATGAAGTATATATTCCTGATTTAGTACCTTTCTTGTCGTTCTTCCACTGTGAGAGATAAATTGTATTGCCGTCGGCACTCAAACATGCAGCGCCCTGACTTAAAGATTTATCTAAACTGTCGAAAGAAGCCTCATTCAAATTTACAAATGTGTTGCCTTTGATAGCGGCATCAAACAGACGATTCTGATAGGGATTCACGCCTTCTTTCGCCAGAGAATCATATGATGTACTCGTTACCATCCATCCACCTTCCCCCCCGGGAGCTGCAGCATAAATGCCATACTGTGAACCGGAAGCAGAATTAACTTTAGAAATAGTATAAAGTACTGTATCTGCACGATTAATCTGCTGAGCAACATAATTTAAAGTTGCTGCTTCTTTATCGATCAGCTTTTTAACAGAAGATGTACCGTTGGGGTTCTTGCGGTAATTAGCCAGTGAAACTGATGCTTCATTCGTTTTAAGAAGTGACCGCTCACAAACAGCTTTCCAGAACATGGCATCTGCATATTTCACAGAATCTTTCTTATATACGTCGCCATAAGCCTGCAAAGCTTCATTCATATAATGAGCGAGTCGATAGCACTCCGCTTTTTTATACATAACATCTTTCTCATTCAGGCCAGCTCCCGTAATACCTGTAGCATTGCGATTGGAACCAACCGGAAAACGAGGTTGAATTTTACGCGGATCTGTTTTCAGAAACTGATCATACAATCCGGCTGCTGTGAGATACTCACCTTTCTCATAGTAAGCTTCTGCCTGCACCAGTCGTTTATCTTTTTGTGCTGTAGCGTTTTGCACATTGCAAAACATCAGTAAACCGGCAAAAATGAATGCCGGATTATTTTTATACCAATTGGAAATTTTTACTTGCATGAGATGAAAATATTCTTGTATGATGGACAGTAGTTTTGGTCTGTTGGAAATTATAATCTTGGACAACGTATATATTCAAAAATACTTCTTGCTCCCGTACGCTTCACATAAGTAAGACTCAATTCAAATGAGTTTACATTTCTCGTGAGTGAACTGAGTTTTGACGCATTGACATCATAGCTGATACCGACAATAAAATTTTTCCAGTCAATACCGGCAAAAGGAGCAACGGCATCTTTGAAACGATAATATCCGCCAAGCATAAAATCAGTTTCTTCATTTACATTCAGCTGAACATAAGTACCAAAAATCTTTTCAGTTGCCGTACCTTGACGATTGTACATAAAATGCGGTACAATTCTTGTGCGTTGAGAGAGATTAATGCTCACGCCACCATGCGCAACATATCTTAGAGGGATTACATTTAATGCAGTAGATCCTGTAGAAACAATTGGATCTTTTGGTCTGTTGATATGGTAAACCGACGCTCCTGCAAACACATTTGCTTTTTTATCAGGTGCTGAATTGAAATATAACAGCCCGGCACCGATATCAAGTGTAGTAGCATTTGTATTTGTAATTGGCAATTCGGTGGTTGCATTTGATGCATTGTATCCTGTGATTGGATTCCACTGATCGCCCCATTTGAATTTTGTAGGATCAACACGGCGACTGATTACACCTGCTTGCACACCAATCACAATACGGTGTTGCTGGTCTTTCCCTAGCTTAACACCTGAATAAGCTGCAGATGCATATGCATTGAGGTAATTAAACCCTGCATCGCCGGCTGCCTGATTAAGCACGTTTAATCCAATTGCCATGTTTTTCTTCGCCCTTGTATCATACGATACACCTACTGTACGATAAGGGTTGGTAATACTTCCCCACTGGGTTCTGTAAATACTAGAAACACGGTAATCTCCATCACTGGTTCCGGTAAGTGCCGGATTGATGTATAGCGGATACGTGTAGTTCTGCGTAAAATGCGGATCGGTTTGAGCCATTGAAGCTTGCGCGGAACCGGCTATAAGCAGTGCAGTTAAATATGATTTCATTTTTTGCATAATAAACGAACTTAAAAATTAACGAACCAGTGTAATAGAGCCTTTGAGCGTAACTGTTTTACCTGTCGACAATGTTGCCTTCAGCACATATACATACACACCCACAGGTTGAGGTTTGCCTTTATAAGTTCCGTCCCATCCCTGGTTGATGTTTCTGATTTCAGTAACCTGCTCACCCCACTGATTGAAGATGCGCATTTCGAGTGATGTAATATAGTTTCCGTACACTTTCAGCAGATCATTCTTGCCATCTCCATTCGGAGAGAACACATTCGGCACAAACACATCTTTCGTACGCGGCTTCACTGTTATCGTGAAAGTACGAATAGCACCGGTACAAGTATTTAGTGTAGGCGTTACCGTTATTGTTGCAACAATGTCCGCATCAGTTAGGTTCACAGCGGCGAATGAAGGAATATTACCCACTCCACTTGCAGCAAGACCGATACCCGGAACAGAATTGGTCCAGTTAAACACAGTACCCTGCGGGTTGCCTGAGAAATTAATTGCATTCACCACATCTCCGTCGAACACAACGATGTTGCTCAGCGGACTTAACGAAGGCGTCGGGTTAACGGTGACAGTAAAGGTTGCAGAGGTAGCACAAGAGCCGGGTGCCGGTGCAAACGTGTAAACACCGCTTTGTGTATTGCTCACGTTTACAGGATCCCAGATACCTACAATATTATTTGTAGAAATTGCAGAAAGCGTAGGCACATTGCCACCGGAACAGATCGTTAAACTTGTTCCGTATGTAAATGTTGGTGTTACAGCTTGATTCACCGATACAGTAAATGTGGCTGTTGTTGCACATTGACCAGCATTCGGAGTAAACGTATATGTTCCAGCAGATGTATTACTGACTATTGCAGGATTCCATGTACCTGTAACTCCATTTTGTGAAGTAGTTGGCAGAGTTGGCACCTGGGTATTGCCCAACGAACATATTGTTAGAGAAGTACCGAATGTAAATGTTGGTGTTGTGTTGGGCGTAACAACAACAGTAAGTTGTGCAGTATCTGCACATATACCTGCCGTTGGCGTAAATGTGTAAACAATATTTCCGGCAACTGCAGAAGAAAGAGCGGCAGGATTCCATGTTCCTGTTATTCCATTGTTTGACGTTGTAGGCAATATAACCTGGGTAAGAATAGCCCCCTGACAGAAACCTGCAACCGGATTGAAGGTCGGCTTCACTTTGGGATTAACCGTTACCGTTAATGTTGTTGTTGTCGCACACTGGCCTGCGTTAGGCGTGAAGGTATAAGTGCCGCCGTTTTGATTGTCGATCGTAGTAGGGCTCCATGAACCTGTGATATTATTCTTTGAAGTCGTAGGTAATGTTGGAGCAGTTGCACCGGCACAAAGCGGAGCGATCTCGTCAAATTGCGGAGTTACCTGCGGCGTAGCATCAATGATGGTGACACAAGTTGAATCTTTACAGCCGGATGCATTGTCAGTTACAACTACGCAATAAGTACCCGGACAAAGTGCAGAAGCAGCAGCAGCATTTGCAACGATATTGCCTTGCGCATCTTTCCACTGATAGGTTATGTTAGAAGAAGCACCTGTTACTGTTACAGTAGCAGAACCATTGCAAGTTCCTGCTGTAGGCACATCGCATTGTCCGTTATTACAATTACTGCCATCAATTGAAGCATCCACATCTCTTTGCCATGCGCCGCCATCAGGCACACGACTGAATGTTTTACCCGTTGTAGCAGTAGGCAAGTTCGATGGCGTACCGGTTGTCTGACCAACGTAAAATATTTTGGATGGACTGTTCGCAAATATTTGAGATGCAGATGGAAGTGTGATGCCGGAAGTGGAACATCCTGTTACTGATGAAGGAGTACAGGGGTTATCATCATAATCATCATCCGAACTGATCTTGTTTCCTTGCCCCACTAAAGTAGTCCAGTAAATCGCATCAACGGCTGCACCAGTTTTATCGTATAAAGCCACCCATCCGTCACTATTCGCTAAAACAAAATTACCTGTTGCGCAATAGAATGTTGTGTTTTGGTCTGTTTTGAAATCAACGGAAGCAGGGTTTGTGGATGAAGTAGATGTACCAATCACGAAATGTGATTTTGGAGCAAGAATTGTTCCCTGTGGTAAAATGATACTTCCACCTGTGGCAAGCGTACTTCCCGGATTAGAGTTCGGAGCAGAGCGAGCGCCAATGATGAAACAGGAAATATCAATCGGACTACAGGTTGGATTATATAACTCAATGTATTCAGTTCCTGCAGCGATAATGCCCTGAGCTGTTGGAGGCCAGTGCCTTACTTCATTGATCACTACATTGGTACCTGTAGGTGTACATCCGGTTCCTCCGGTTGCATTACAAACAGTATTGTCAGTTTTATTTGTCTGAAGCGTCAATCCGTTAACAGATACATTTAAAACAAATGTAGTCGCACACTGTCCAGCTGTTGGCGTGAACGTATAAGTACCGCTTGTTGTATTGCTGATCACACCAGGATTCCAGTTCCCTGTGATGCCATTATTTGATGTTCCAGGTAAGGTTGGAACCACTGCAGCACCACAGAAAGAAAGGGTATTGCCAAAGGGGAATGTGGGGTTGAAGACCGGATTCACAAGTGTGATACTGCCCGCTACCGGTGTAGTACAACCGTTAACTGATAAAGAGAACGAAGCATAAGTACCTGGGTTTAACCCTGAGATAACAATATTGCCTGAGGCATCAGAAGTAAGATCGGCCGGACCAACCGTTGTTCCATCATCTGTGTATGATACACTATAAACAGTACTTGGTGCCAACCCTCCTATTGTGATCGTTCCTTCTGTACCATTACAGGTAGTTGGATTTGTACTTGATAAAGTTGGTGTTGCCTGAATCGTGAATGTAGCATTATAATAACGTCCTGCATTATCCAAAGTCAGTTTATCATCACAGGCCGTGGTAGAATTTTCATCACCAGTTACTTCATAATAAACCTGAAGGGTGTACGTGCCGGGTGCAAAAGCTGTCAGATCAACAGGGTTTTGTGCATCACTACGAACAGTTTGCCATTTTTGTTGCCCAGCTACACAAGGTCCTCCAGAGTTGAATTGGCCTGTACCTGTATTACAATCTTGAAAGAAAGCCAGGTCTATGCTGGAGAATGTGCCGGGTGTACCGCCGGTAGGAACAACGCGGTAAAAGAATTTGGCTCCGCATACATTCGCAAGCGAAAGATTTTTGAATGACTTCACCTCTGCTCCTCTGAGTTTAAGGCGACCGGAATTTTGAACAAATGTTCCAAGAATTGTATCATTGAAATCCTTTCTTTCGGTTTGATCAATCAGATCAGCGCCTGTACCTGTAGTATTAAAGAAACTGTTCGACTGGCAAGTAGTTAAATACGGAGCAGTAGCAAAAATTCCGAAAGTTGTACATTTCGTAACAATGATATCTGAAGTTCTGCTGCAATCACCCTCTGTATAATTAACCTGAGCAAGAATATCTGAAGTAATTCCTGAAGCGGGTGTGAATACGCCGGTTGAACTGATCGTACCGGCTGAAGCAGGTGTTACGGTCCAAGTACCCGATCCTGTTCCACCTGTAATGCTGAAATTAACCGGAGAAGCGCCGGAACAAACAGATGAAGGACCGGTAAGGGTGATCGGCGTACAACAGAAATCGCAGGGAGTGGATACGCCATTTTCCACTTCAACATAAAAGAATGAAGAAGCTCCCCCATTTCCATCTACATATAAATAATAAGTATCCCCTACTGTTAATCCGCTTAAATTAAATTCACAGTTATTTGAAATACCGTTCGAGTAAATGCTGTTTGTAGAAACACCACCTGTATTTGGAGCAGGGTTAATTGCCACATCGTTTGAATAGGCACGATTATTGCGTGTCTGGTCTTTCGGACAACCTCCTGTAGGAACAATTGTTGGAATACCGCAATTTCCATTTGCTTT
The DNA here is from genome assembly GCA_032110905.1 of Chitinophagaceae bacterium. Lineage (GTDB taxonomy): Bacteria > Bacteroidota > Bacteroidia > Chitinophagales > Chitinophagaceae > Lacibacter. The sequence continues at coordinate 38,461 of JAULVS010000131.1, forward strand.
CACAACAATGGGCTGCATGTCACCTGATGTAGGTGTTGCAGAATTCAACATCCCGCTTATTGTGATACGTGCAGTTGTGGCAGTAGGGATAAATGAAAACCATGCTGAGTTATTATTCTGACCATTCCATGAACAACCGTTCACAGTATTGCCGGGGTATTGTGGATCAGCGCCTGGATAGCCATTATTATTTCCTCTGAAAACTCCATTGTAAATACACGAAGCACCGGAGCAAAAATTATTACTGCTGCAGCTCGTTACATCTCTAATAGCTATTGCCGGGCCGAATACAAGCTCCACTTTTTCAAAACTAACTTCAGTCGTTGTGTTTTCGATGACCTCAAAATTCCAGCTGCCATTGGGATCAGCACCGGTGTTCACATTGGCCAAAGTACCATCCGTTTCCAAGGCGTAATAACCTATCGAATGTGGATAATAGCTGGCCTGTACAGTAATAGAGGGATAGTCTTTTAAACGTTCTAAAGAAATATCATCTCTGAATTTCATATCAACCCAAATAGAACTTCCTGTACTTGTCAGTCCGTTTGCAATTGTGACCTGTGCTCCCTGGGGGTTAGTTAAACGAAGTACATAAGAAGAGAGATTACCCCTGCAGGTTGAATTTCCAAGACGAACTCTGACTTCCCTTAATACAGATCCTGCAGACAGTCCGGAAACAGTCACGGGCCTGCTCAATGCAGTAGCAAAAGAATTACTAGAGTTCCAGGCATCACAGGCAGCCACCGTGGTGTTGGAGAACACCTGAACCTGGGCAAATGAAATTTGAAGACTCAATAATAAAAGGGATAAAAAGGACAAGCTCTTTCTCATATCTATGGTTGATGAAGATTTCTGATTTGAAAGCCACGCAAAATAAGTAAGATTATCAAATGTTTACATATTATTCGAAAAATAAAAATTGACAACGACAGCTTAGTGATACAGTTTATCAAAAACTCATTTACCAATCTTTTTTGTGCAGATAAATAAGCCAAACTATTAAACACTTTAGCCTACGGCAATTGGCAGCATTTCATATTTCTGATAATTTTAATTCAGTAATTTTTTCAAAAATAATATCTTTTTGCTAACAATTATTAGTATTATTATTCTTTCAAGCCCCCTTTAAGCAAACATTTGATTTCTGCCTGGCGTCTGTTATTAAAACTAACAGACTCCTCTTTAAAGCAAGGCTAACCATCATTTATAAGGTTACTGAACAATGAAATTTAAATGGATGCTGAAAAAAAATAGAGAAGAAAGTTACTGACAACAGATAACCCCTATCTGATTTTCTCGAGAATACCTCTGGGTTCGTCAGAGTTCTCACGCCACATTTCCATCCTGCCGTCTGGCAATTGTTTGAAAAACAAAATCATAGGTTCGTTGCCATCTTGCGTATGCCAGGATAACTTTCCTGTATCACTGTTAAGCGTATATGCTCCGGATAAATTTTTCTTTCTGCTTGTATAAAAGAAGCTGTCGACAGTAAACAAGTAGCGTTTTTGTAATTCTCCTTCACCAATTTGCTTACCAATTAATTGCACCAGCTTCCACCGACCCAACAGTGAATCGTTTTTGATTTGAGCAATACCTTGCTGCTGTAAACCAACTAAACATAAAAAAATGAAAAGAGATAACAGCTTCATATAAAATCGAAGATAAAAAGTTATTGGTTATTAGTTGTTGGTTGTTAGTTGCCGGTTTTTTTATTCATAAATTTTAACCTACAACTAATAACCAGCTTACTCCGCCCAACTCATCGTATAATGTACGTTCTCCAGTTCAAGTGCCTGTTTGGTGAGCATCAGAGGACGGAAAGTATCTACCATTACCGCCAGCTCTTTGGTTTCTTTTGCACCGATACTTTTTTCCACTGCACCCGGATGAGGGCCATGCGGGATACCGGCAGGATGCAGGGTGATCATTCCCCTGGTTACATTTTTCCGACTCATAAAATCGCCATCAACATAATAAATCACTTCATCGCTATCGATATTGCTGTGATTATATGGGGCCGGGATCGCGTCGGGATGATAATCAAATAACCTGGGCACAAAGGAACACACAACAAAAGCATTTGTTTCGAAAGTCTGGTGAACCGGAGGCGGTTGGTGTACCCTGCCTGTGATTGGCTCGAAATCATGTATCGAAAAAATATAAGGATAGCAACAGCCGTCCCACCCTATTACATCAAAGGGATGCGTGCCATAATGGAGACCATACATCATCCCTTTCTTTTTCGCACGTACCAGAAAATCTCCTTTAACATCAAATGTCTCAAGATCCTGTGGCGGACGAATATCTCTCTCACAATAAGGCGAATGTTCCATCAGCTGACCATACTTGCTCATATAACGTTTAGGGAAACGAAGCGGCGTGAATGACTCAACAATAAAAAGACGGTTGCGATCATCTTTAAACTCAATCTGATAAATTGTACCGCGTGGCAGCACGATATAATCTCCGTATCCGAAGGGCAACTGACCATATTGTGTTTTCACGACTCCACTTCCTTCGTGTACAAAAATCATCTCATCCGCATCAGTATTCTTATAAAATATATTTCCGGTACCGCTTGCAGGTGCAGCCAGTACTATATGACAATCGTTGTTTACCAGCACAGGAACACGACTAGTAAGAAAGTCGCCTCCCGGCTTCAGGTGAAAGCCTTCAAAGCATCGATGCTTCAGCATTTTTTCTTCCGCAATCTGCGGACTCACATCTACCTGTGGTTCTACATGTATGATCTGTGTGGGCGGATGTGTATGGTACAGCAATGAATAATCATCACTGAATCCTTCTGTAGAAAATAATTGTTCACTATACAAGCCGCCATCAGGTTTACGGTACTGGGTGTGACGCTTATGAGGAATCGTTCCAAGTTTATAGTAATAAGGCATAAATTATTTATTTAAAGTAAAAAACAAATTGATAGCAAGTTCAGCTTTACTTTCAATCAGAATGAAAAGGGAGAAAGTTCAAGCGTTGAAAGCAGGAATACATATTTCCACTTTCGCTTATCAATCCAGTATAAAAAGTTTCGGTAGAATAGCATAAAAAACAATCGTCCGTAAAAATAATCATTCCCTATATATCTTCGATGAAAGAAATTTACCACAGGATGACAAGAATCGGATTGATCTCTGATACGCATAGTTTCCTCGATGAGAAAGTATTGTTGCATTTTCAGGAATGTGATGAAATCTGGCATGCAGGCGACTTCGGAAATATTGAGATTACGGAGAAACTGAGAAAAACAAAACCGGTCAGAGGTGTATATGGAAATATTGACGGGCTGGATATACGTAATGATTTTAAGGAAAACTTATTCTTTACCTGCGAAGATGTGTCGGTTTTGATCAGGCATATAGGCGGTTCTCCACCAAACTATAATCCGGAAACAAGAGAACTACTTGATCTGCACAAGCCTCAGCTGTTTATTGCCGGACACTCTCACATATTAAAAGTGATTTACGACGAAAAAAGACAATGCCTGCATATGAATCCCGGCGCCGCAGGCCGTCAGGGATGGCACCAGGTAAGAACCATTTTAACGTTTGTAATCGATGGAAAAGATATTCGTGATTGTAAAGTCATCGAGTTGGGGAAACGCGGAAGCAATTAAAAGACCAAGAGACCGCAAGACCAAGAGACCACATATCATCTCAAAAAACACAACTATTAACTAACCGCCAACCGTTAACCGTTAACAGTTTTCTAACGCCTGCTCAATATCTGCAATGATATCATTAATGTGTTCTAGCCCTACTGAAATCCTAACCAAACCATCAGTGATTCCCACAGCCGCCTTTTCCTCTGCATTAAGCTTTGAATGTGTTGTAGACGCAGGATGAGATGCAATGGTTCGGCTATCACCAAGATTATTGGTCATACTCAGCATCTGAAGCGCATTGAGAAATTTTCTGCCGCTTTCTAATCCTCCCTTTAATTCAAATGTAATTATGCCACCTCCGTTACTCATTTGCTTTTTCGCAATTTCATATTGAGGGTGAGACTCGAGAAAAGGATATTTTACATTATTTAATTTCGGATGATTTTGCAGATGTTGCGCCAGCTTATGTGCATTGTCTGCATGCTTATCCATACGGACTGAAAGGGTTTCCAAACTCTTCGACAATACCCATGCGTTAAAAGGACTCAAGGAAGGTCCCGTATTGCGAACAAATAAATAGAGCTGATAAATCAAATCTTTTTTCCCGACAACCACACCGCCTAGTACACGACCCTGTCCGTCAATGAATTTAGTTGCGGAATGAATCACCAGATCTGCTCCATAGTGAATTGGTTGCTGAACAACCGGTGTGGCAAAACAATTGTCGACCACAAACAATACCCCGCGCTCTTTACAAAGTCTTCCCAGGTACTCCATATCAATGATATCCAATCCGGGATTTGACGGAGTCTCTACATAAAGCAACTTGGTATTCGGACGAAACAGAGCCTCTATTTTCTCCGGCTCATTCATATTGAAATAAGTCGACTCTACACCCCATTTGGGTAGATATTTCGTAAGGATTGTATGCGTAGAGCCAAAAACTGCTGATGCAGAAAGAATGTGATCTCCTTTCGAAAGAAAAGTCATGAAAGTTGAAAAAATCGCGGCCATGCCTGTTCCTGTAGCGATACCATCTTCCGCTCCTTCCAGCAAAACCATCTTTTGTATAAATTCATCGACTGTAGGATTTGAAAAACGAGAATAGATATTAACGTCGAGGCTATCATCTGTAAAAGCCTCGGCCATATCCTCCGCTGAATCATATACAAAACTGCTTGTAAGAAATAACGGAGTGCTATGCTCCTTTTGAGCCGTTCTTTTCGTTTGCGTTCTGATCGCCTGTGTTTGCTGATGTTGTGACATAAAAAAAATTATAAAGCTTTAGACTCAACTGATTGGCCGTTGACTTCTAATGTGAATGAAATAGCAGCACCTGCAATTCTGAGCGTTTCTGCAACTGAACAATATTTGTTCATAGACAACTCAATTGCTCTTAATGCCTTAACCGGGTCAATTTGTCCTTCCAGTGAATAATGAATGCTAATCACTTTCCACAATGAAGGTTCTTTGCCCTCTTCCCTTTCTCCTTTGGTAACAGCGCGAAAAGCAGTGAGCTCTTGTTTTTGTTTTTTCAGAATACTCACAATATCCACCTCACTGCATCCTACCAATGCAGCAAGGAGCATCTGCATCGGACGAAAACCCTGTCCGCGACCACCGCTCTCCACGGCGATATCGGTCAGCACCTCATTACCCGCAGCATCCTTGTGCGTCAGTCCATAATCACCGGTATTTAATATAGAATGAATTTCAACCATCGATTTAATTTGATGCGAAGATAAAGCAGCAAAAGCAGTTTTAGACGACTATTACCCGACAAGTTTAGTAGATTGATAAAAGATCAGCTCCAGCGTTTATTTTTGCACCGGGCGAACAAAAAGGCCCCGGCAAACAATGAAGAAACAGACCCTGGTCATCAAACTGGGTTCTGCCCTGTTGAGCAAACAGGATGGCAGTACCAATTCCTCCGTAATTCGTAAAATAGCGGATGAGATTGCTGCAGTTTCTCCTAACTACCGCATTATCCTCGTTAGCAGCGGTGCCGTTAGCAGCGGAAGACATTTTCTCAAACAATACAAAGGCACGCTTACAGAACGAAAAGCTGCTGCAGCAATTGGTAACCCAATCCTCATCGAACTTTACCGAAAGCAATTTGCCCGCCATGGCATCACAGTTGCCCAGGCTTTGTGCGAACGACATCATTTCAGCAAGCGTAATCTTTTTGTGCAGCTAAAAAACACTTTCGAAGCTTTCTGGAAAAACGGAGTATTGCCCATTGTAAATGAAAATGATCTTATCAGCAATAATGAACTGAAGTTTTCCGACAACGACGAACTGGCCACACTGCTTGCCATAGGCTTCAATGCTCAAAAGATGATTCTTTGCACATCCAGCAACGGCCTGCTGAACAAAGAAGGAAAAATCGTTTCTATTGTTCCGTCCATCAACACAGAAATCTATTCCTATGTAACAAAGGAGAAATCCTCGGTAGGACTGGGTGGGATGTTATCGAAAATAACCTTCACGCGTCTTGCTACCTCTCTCGGAATTGAAGTTTATATGTCTGGTCTCATTGGTGGTAGCCCTATTCAGAAAACACTTAAAGGACAACAGGGCACCTGTTTTAAAGCGCATCGTTCCACATTGAAAGATCGCCAGAAATGGTTGTTGAGCGGATCAGTCACCGTCGGACAAATACACGTTGATGAAGGCGCGGAGAAAGCATTGACTGCCCGAAAAAGTTTACTAACGGTAGGCATTAAACGAACTGAAGGCACTTTCAATACCGGAGAAGTAGCACAATTAATGAATGTTGAGAATATGATTATCGGAGTTGCTAAAACACGGATGAGCAGCAAAGAGATTCATGCGCTACGCTCGAGTAAAAACCAAATGGCAGCACATGCCAACGATATCGTTCTTTTCTAAATATGGTCTTATGATTAGCATTGAAAAAAAAATTAAACAAACCCACGCATCGCGCATAAAACTTCAGCAAGCAAGTAGCAAGTCTATCAATAACTTTTTACAAGACTTTTCAAATCAGTTGGAAGCACAAGCAGCAGCAATTATAAGTGCCAATAAAAAAGACTTGATCAAAATGGATCCTTCCAACTCACTTTATGATCGGCTTTTACTTAATGAAGATCGTATTCGTCAGATTGCCGGCGCTGTTAGAAAAGTAAAAAAACTCGCCGACCCCGGTGGTAAAATTTTGGAAAAAAGAAAGCTTGTCAGCGGGATACTACTTGAGAAAAAAACTGCGCCACTGGGAGTTGTTGCGGCAATTTTTGAATCAAGACCCAATGTGGTAGCTGATATATCAGCCCTGTGTATCAAAAGCAGAAACGCAGCGGTTTTGAAGGGAAGTAAAGATGCAGATAACACGAATCGCGCGATCATAGGTATCATTCATAAGTCGTTGAAAAAAAACAATTTACCTGCAGAGCTAATTCTCCTTCTTCCTCCGGAGAGAGAAGTCGTGAATGAACTCTTTACTGCAACACGTTATATTGATGTGATTATTCCGCGAGGCAGTAATAGTCTTATTCAGCATGTTCGCGCCAACAGTAGGGTGCCTGTAATTGAAACAGGTGCCGGCGTTTGCCATGCCTACGTACATAAAGATGCCGATTTGAAAATGGCCGTGAAAATCGTATTCAATGGCAGAACAAGCCGTCCATCTGTTTGTAATTCTATAGACAGCATACTGGTTGATCAGCAGATCGCAGGAGAATTCCTGCTCTTGCTTGCCTCAGCATTGAAAGAAAAACAAGTAGAGATCTATGCCGATAAAAAAAGTTACGGAATACTGAAAAGCTATCCCTTTTTAAAGAAAGCATCCAAAGAAGATTTTTACCGCGAATTTTTATCACTTGCCTGTGCCATTAAAATTGTAAAGGATCAGGAAGAAGCTATGACACACATTGAAGAACACGGTACACGTCACAGTGAAGTCATTGTTACTAAAAACAAAAAAGCAGCGGATCGCTTTCTTGAATTTGTCGATGCTGCAACTGTTTATCATAATGCCAGTACGCGTTTTACCGACGGAGAAGAATTTGGATTGGGAGCGGAGGTAGGCATCTCGACTCAGAAATTACATGCACGCGGGCCATTTGCACTAGAGAAGCTTGTTACGGAGAAATGGGTGTTGAAGGGGAATGGTGAAATCAGGTAAGCGGTTTGCAGTAACAGTTAGTCCAAAACGAAGCGAAGTATCTTTTAGCGGTCAGAACAGATAACCGACAACTGATAACAGCTAACCTTCCTATCTTTACCGCCTCAACTACCACGCAAATTTTTGATGAAATACTACATCATTGCCGGTGAAGCAAGCGGCGACCTGCATGGATGCAATCTGATCAAAGCGCTCAGGTTGCAAGATCCTGCTGCAATCATTCGCTGTTGGGGTGGTGATAAAATGCAGGAAGCAGGATCAACATTGGTAAAACATTACCGCGACCTCGCGTTTATGGGTTTTGTAGAAGTAGTCGCCAACCTCGGCACCATCATAAAAAACCTGAAATTTTGCAAAGAAGACATACAGGCATTTCAACCGAATGTACTCATACTGATTGATTACCCCGGATTCAACCTTCGCATTGCCGAATGGGCAAAAAAACAGGGATTTAAAGTTGCCTATTATATTTCCCCTCAGGTATGGGCATGGAAAGAAGGAAGAGTGCGAAAGATGAAACAATGCATCGACAGTCTCATTACCATTCTTCCTTTTGAAAAAGAATATTTTCTGGAAAAATGGAATTGGGATGTTGAATATGTCGGACATCCTCTCACTGAAGCTATTCGCGATTTTCAACAAGAAGAAAAACAACCCATCCCCACAAACAAACCAATCATCGCACTGCTTCCGGGAAGCAGAAAACAAGAAATCAGAAAGAAGCTCCCGGTTATGCTGGAAGTAAGTCGCGACTTAAAAAATTATCAGTTTATCGTAGCGCGTGCACCCGGACTTGATGCTGATTTCTATGAAAGTTTTTTTGATGGCTATGAAAATGTATCGGCCGTCTCCGGAAAAACCTATTCTCTGTTAAGTCAGGCCACCGCTGCACTGGTAACCAGTGGAACTGCTACACTCGAAACTGCTTTGCTTGGGATACCACAAGTAGTGTGTTACAAAGGAAGTGAACTCAGTTATCAAATTGCAAAACGACTTGTCAAAATAAACTATATATCACTTGTAAATCTTATCCTGAATAAAGAGGCAGTCAAAGAATTGATTCAGCATGAAATGAACGCAACTCAATTAAAAGCGGAACTTATTAAAATTCTTCCGGACGGTGAAAAACACAAACAAGTCATTGCAGATTATCAGGAATTAAAATCCCTCCTTCAAGACCAGGAAACAGCATCCACAAAAACTGCTGCACTTGTAATTGCATTAGGAAAAAGCAGTTTATAAGAATAGTTCTAACCCCAAACCGGCAGCTTTGTTTGTTCCGTCAACTGCCCCCCTTCCTTCTTCCATAAATATGAATGTTGCCCGTTGCTGATCATCAAATAACAGGCAGGCAAACGCTGGTGATAATGTAATATCTGGTCAATTACATTTGTATTAAGTTCAACATCGGGCGACTTACATTCGATCAGTATCCATGGGTGATGGTCTTTGTTATATACCAGCAGATCAAATCTTTTTTCAAGCTCACCTACCCTGATCGTTTTTTCGATTCCTATTAAAGCAGAAGGATAATTGCAAGTTGTAGTTAGATAGCGCACCCAGTTTTGACGCACCCATTCTTCAGGCGTAAGCCTTACCCATTTCCGTCGCAATTCATCAAACAATTGCTCTTTCCCTTCCGATTTACGGTAACGAAAATCATATGTATCAAATGCAACCTGAAGCATCATTGCAAGATTATAACCGAAAGTAGAAGAAAGCCGGCTTTTATACAAATCAGAAAACTTTCTTCCATTTTCATTCACGAATCAGTAAATTAGCGGGAAGTCAAATTTAAGAGATATGAAGACAAAAGAAGAAATTGTGCAGAACTGGCTTCCCCGATACACAGGACAGTCATTAAATGATTTCGGGAAATATATTCTCCTTACCAATTTCAGCAATTATGTGAAGATGTTCGCCGAATGGCACAAGGTGCCGATTATCGGAGAAGACAGACCGATGCAATGTGCGACAGCAGATGGTATCACCATTATCAATTTTGGAATGGGAAGTGCCACGGCTGCAACAGTTATGGATCTTTTAACAGCCATTCATCCAAAAGCCGCTTTGTTTCTTGGCAAATGTGGCGGACTGAAAAAGAAAAATAAAATTGGAGATCTAATTCTTCCCATTGCAGCAATAAGAGGAGAAGGAACTTCAGAAGACTACTTCCCCTCTGAAGTGCCAGCACTTCCTGCATTCGCTTTGCAAAAAGCAGTATCAACAACCATCCGTGATCATGATATGGATTATTGGACTGGCACCATCTATACTACGAACAGAAGAGTATGGGAGCATGATGAAGATTTCAAAAAATACCTAGAACAGGTAAGAGCAATGGCGATTGATATGGAGACTGCCACCATCTTTACTGTCGGCTTCTACAATGAAATTCCTACCGGCGCCTTGTTGCTTGTTAGCGACCAGCCAATGACACCGGAAGGCGTGAAAACTGAAGAAAGCGATAAGAAAGTCACACAGAATTATGTTGAAACACATTTGCAAATAGGCATTGATTCACTCAAACAACTCATTAACAACGGACATACTGTTAAGCACCTGCATTTTTAAAGATGGACACCCCCCTGCTATCCGTTCAGCAGCTAAATGCTGAGATCATTGAAAACGCTCTTCCTGTATTAAGGAATATTTCATTTGATTTGTATCAGGGAGAAATACTTGCACTGGTAGGCGAGTCAGGATCAGGGAAATCTGTTACTGCATTATCCATTCCACGACTCCTTTCTCCGAAAGAAATCACTTACACATCCGGTTCTGTTTTTTTCAGAAATACCAATGGAAAAGAGATCAACCTGCTTGAACTTACAGAACAAGAACTGAATCAATACAGAGGCAATAAAATCGGACTGGTCTTTCAGGAGCCGATGAGTTCTCTTAACCCCGTTATGACCTGCGGCATGCAGGTGATGGAACAAATTTTGCAACACAGCAACTGCAAGAAAGCAGAAGCAAAACAAAAAACAATTGAACTATTCAGACAGGTTGAACTCCCCGAGCCGGAGAAAATAATCGACAGGTATCCGCATCAGCTTAGTGGCGGACAAAAACAACGCGTGATGATTGCGATGGCCATCAGTTGTAACCCTGTTTTGCTGATTGCAGATGAACCAACAACTGCACTGGATGTGACCGTTCAGAAAAGTATTCTCGAGTTACTTAATAAGATTCGCAAAAACAACGGAACGGCCTTGCTGTTTATCACGCATGACCTCGGCATCGTTGAAGAGCTTGCCGATAAAGTAGCTGTGATGCAACAGGGAGAAATTAAAGAATTCAATACAGCTCAATCGGTATTTACAAATCCTCAACATCCATATACAAAAGCATTACTTGCATGCAGATCCACCTCATTCAAAAAAGGAGAACGACTACTTACTATTGAGACAATTCTGAATCAGGAACAAAGAGACAATATTCATCATCATTTTGAAAATACCAGTGAAGTCAATCTTAAAGAATCAGATAAATCACCTGTGATCAGTGTAAAAAACCTAACTGTTAGTTTTGAGAAAAAACACTGGTGGAATAATAGAAAGACGATCAGTACACCTGTTGTCAACGAAATCAGCTTTGATATTTTCAAAGGAGAAACACTGGGACTTGTCGGAGAAAGCGGATGCGGTAAAACAACACTTGGTCGCACTATATTGAAACTACAATCAGCACAAGCAGGAAGTATTTTTTACAAAGGGAAAGACATACTGAAACAATCGCGCAGTCAGTTTAACCCCTATCGCAAAGAACTGCAAATCGTTTTTCAGGATCCTTATGCTTCCTTAAACCCTAAAATGCGTATTGGCGATATTTTGCTTGAACCCTTGCAACTGCACAGAAAAGAATTATCTAAAAAAGATGCAAAAGAAACAGCAGTCAAATTGCTTAACAAAGTTGGTCTGACAAAGGACGCTATCAACCGTTACCCTTATGCTTTTAGTGGCGGTCAACGGCAACGCATCTGTATCGCTCGCGCACTGGCCGTTAATCCTTCATTTATAGTTTGGGATGAATCCGTATCCGCCCTCGATGCAAGCATCCAGGCTCAGATTCTGAATTTAATCAATGACTTGAAGGCTGAGCTTGGATTTACATCCCTGTTCATTTCTCATGATCTGTCTGTTATAAGGTATCTGTGCGACCGCATCCTGGTAATGAAAAAAGGAATTATTGTTGAGCAGGGAGATGCTGAAACCATCTGGAGTAATCCTCAGCATTCCTATACCCGTGAACTGATTGATGCCATTCCGGGCAAAAGGGTTCCATAAAAAGTGAATAGCGAGTGAATAACTTTAGCCTGAAATTTACCTTTTCCCTTACCTTTGCGCACTTTGAAGCAGAAAAGAACAGGCCCGGTGCCGTAAGACCAGGTTTGACCTTATCCCGCCTTCTTGCAGGCACGTGTTTGTTTTTATCTGTGTTTTTCTTAACTAATTAATGGTTTTACTCACAAACAGATTATGAAGCTTTCACAGTTTACATTCGACCTGCCACTCAATCTCATTGCGCAGAATCCGACTAAAAAAAGAGAAGACAGCCGACTGATGGTGGTCCATCGCAAAACCGGCCAGATTGAAAACCGCGTTTTTCGTGATGTGATGGAATACTTTGATGACAAAGACGTGTTCGCCGTCAACAACACCAAAGTATTTCCGGCCCGCATGTATGGAAGAAAGGAAAAAACAGGTGCTAAAATTGAAGTATTTCTCCTTCGTGAATTAAACAAACAAAACCGTCTTTGGGATGTAATCGTTGATCCCGCAAGAAAAATTCGCGTAGGGAATAAACTCTATTTTGGAGATACAGAAGACCTGGTTGCTGAAGTAATCGACAACACCACTTCACGTGGAAGAACAATTCGTTTTCTGTTTGAAGGAAGCGATGAAGAGTTCCGTCATGTTTTGTATAATATGGGCGAAACACCACTGCCCAAATACATCAAGCGCAAACCAGATGAAGAAGACCGTGAGCGCTATCAAACAGTATTTGCCAAATACGAAGGAGCAGTTGCTGCGCCTACTGCAGGTTTGCATTTCAGCAGTGAACTCATCAAGCGTCTTGAAATCAAAGGCATTCGTTTTGCAGAAGTAACACTTCATACAGGCCTAGGCACTTTCCGCCCCATTGAAGTAGAAGACCTCAGCAAACACAAGATGGATGCAGAATATTATAAGATTGACGAATTCGCATGTAAAACAGTGAACAAGGCCAAAGAAGGCGGGCACCGTATTTGTTCTGTTGGTACAACTACCATGCGCGCATTGGAAACATCATTCACTGCTCAGCAATTATTGAAACCATCTGAAGGATGGACGAACATCTTTGTACATCCACCATACAATTTCAATATCGCAGATTCGCTGATAACCAACTTCCACCTTCCAAAAACTAGTTTACTGATTATGGGTTGCGCCTTTGCAGGCTACGACCTGATTATGGAAGCATATAAAAAAGCGATCAAAGACAAATATCGATTCTTCAGTTATGGCGACGCCATGCTGATCATCTAAAATATAAACCCTCTCCAGCGAGAGGGTTTTTTATTTCTACAAACGGCAGAAAGAGCATGTACCTTTGCAAATCAAATGAGATATATGACCAAAACAGCGAAAGAATCTTTTGTGATGATGACAGAACTCGTTCTTCCTAATGACACAAATACATTTGGCAATCTGATGGGCGGAAGGTTGATGTACTGGATGGATATTGCTTCTGCACTGGCAGCAGCAAAACATTGTAACGCCCCTGTAGTAACAGCCAGCGTGGATAATATATCATTTGAAAACCCGATTAAGCTTGGAAACGTTGTACATATAGAAGCGAAAGTATCACGAGCATTCAATACCTCGATGGAAGTGCATATGAAGGTATGGGGAGAAGATATCACACAACAGTATCGTTATAAAAGCAACGAGGCCTACTTTACTTTTGTAGCGCTCGACCCCAATGGCAAACCAAGAAAAGTAAACGAGCTGATACCCGAAACGGAAGAAGAAAAAAGTTTATATGAAGGGGCTTTGCGAAGAAGACAAGTGAGACTTATTTTAGGAGGTAAAATGAAACCGGATGAAGCGGAGGAGTTGAAAGCTCTGTTTACGAAAAGAGATTGAAAGAGGTTAGCAGTTAGAAATTAGCGAACCAACAACTGATAACCGATAACCGTTCTCACTTATCCACAAGTTGCATGAGATGATGCCTTCCTTTCATCATGTGTTTTTTGCTTTGCTCAATTGCATCCATTACCTGATCAAGAATTTCTTCTACAGGTGCATTATAATCAATTTCAAGCGGATCTTTAAATGTAACAGAGAGAAGTGTTCCCTTCTTTTTAAACTTCAAACCCTTCTTATTGAAAGCGCGCCAGAATCCGCTGATGACGATGGGCACAACAATCGGTTGATTTTGTTTGATGATATAGGCAGTTCCTTTTCTGCCAGGGGCAAAAGGCTTGGTTGTTCCTTGTGGAAAAGTAATTACCCAACTGGTATCCAGCGCACGTGCAATTTTACGTGTATCGCCGGGGTCTAGTCCACGCTGCACTTCTTTTCCCTCCGACCGCCAGGTACGTTTAACGGTAATAGCACCTGCTTTGGCAAACAAACGACTGATCAATGTATCTTTCATCGTTTCAGCAGCTGCTACATAGAACACTTTTGTCACAGGATTCAACAAATAATAAGGAATCCCAAGTCCTTTGTATCTACCCCATTTTGCAGCAAAGAAAATATGCAGGAAGGCGATAACATCCGCGAAATAAGTCTGATGATTACTTACAAACAAGACATTTCTCCTGGGAAGATCTCTCAGTTTTTCTGCCCCGTTAACTTTTAACCGATTGATTAGGGCAATACCGGGATAAGTAGCCAATCCTACAGTGGCATAAATAAACCTCCTGGGGAAATTAAAATTTTTAATGCGCTGTATCAATGAAGGCATCTGTCCTAATGTTGATTTCCGAAGTTGCAAGATAAGAAAAAGCCGTAAGACCGGAAGACGGGAAGAAGTTATCAGTTATCTGTAGTCAGTCCGTTAGCAGTTGGCCGTTAGCAGTTAACCGTTGTCAGTTATCGGTCTCGTAACCCGTAACTATTTATATTCTCCTCCGCGCCTCCTTTGCGATCTTCTTTCTCTGCGCCTAAGACTCTAAAGGTTACTAATTTTGCCTGATGCAAATAAAAGCAGTCATTTTCGATATGGATGGTTTGCTGATTGACAGCGAACCGTTGTGGCAAGAGGCTGGCAAAGCCACGCTTCAGAACCTGGGATATACATTAACTACTGAGCAATACCATACCTCTACAGGTTTACGAACGGAGGAATGGATTGATTATTGGTTTCATCATTTTCAGATTGATCAATCACTCGCTTCAGATGCGATATCTACCATTCTTCAAAAAGCAATTGAAAATATTCTTGAACGCGGTGCGATGTTCCCCGGCGCAGAAGAGATCATTCAAACATTTAAAAAAGAAGGGCATAAAATTGGGCTGGCTACTTCATCGCCCATGGAAGTAGTAGATACAGCGCTGACAAAGTTTTCTCTTGCGCAACATTTTGATGTAATTTCCTCTGCAGGCAATCTTCCTTATGGTAAGCCGCATCCACAGGTATATCTGCAGTGTGCCGAACAACTTGATGTATCGCCATTGGAATGCGTCGCTTTTGAGGACTCATTTAATGGGATGATTGCGGCGAAAGCTGCAAGAATGAAATGTGTGGTGGTGCCGGCGGCATCCGAGCTACAGCACCCGAAATGGGCAGCTGCGGATGTGAAGCTAAAATCACTCAGCGAATTTCACTGGTCACAATTGTTATAATTTTATTAGATGGAAGATCAAAAAAACAAACAAAGTCAATTACTGGCAAAGCACCTCAGAGAAGTGTTTTTCGGAGGAAACTGGACGAGCGTTCATTTAAAAAACACAATCAACACAATCGGTTGGCAAGATGCAACTAAAAAAGTAGATGATTTAAATACAATTGCTGTACTTGTTTTTCATATCCATTACTATATCAAGGTAGTTTTAAAAGTGTTTAAGGGAGGTCCATTAGATGCACACGATCGATACAGCTTTGATCTTCCTGCTATAACAAAGGAAGAAGAATGGCAGAAGCTAATTGAAACAACACTTGCAGATGCCGAAGAACTAGCAAAAGAAATTGAAAAACTAAATGATCAGCAACTATCCACTGATCTGGCAGATCCAAAATACGGAAGCAAATACAGAAATATCTTAGGCATCATTGAACACACCCATTATCACCTTGGACAAATTGCTTTATTGAAGAAGATGATGATATAGTCCGCGAGTCCATAAGTCAGAGAGACGGGAAGTCACTGCTAACCGCCAACAGATAACTGCTAACCGCCAACCTATTTAAACGCATTCAACCCGGTAATATCCATTCCTGTAATAAGGAGATGAATGTCATGTGTACCTTCATAAGTGATCACACTTTCCAAATTCATCATGTGACGCATGACCGAATACTCTCCTGTTATACCCATGCCTCCTAAAATCTGACGTGCATCTCGACAAATATTCGTTGCAATTTCACAGCTGTTGCGTTTTGCCATACTCACCTGCTGAGGTGATACTCTTCCTTCACTCATCAACACCCCTAAACGCCAGTTCAGTAATTGGGCCTTGGTGATTTCGGTAATCATCTCCGCTAATTTCTTTTGCTGCAACTGAAAACCTGCAATGGGTTTTCCAAACTGAATGCGCTCTTTTGCATAACGCAATGCAGTGTCATAACAATCCATCGCTGCGCCAATAGCACCCCATGCTATCCCGTAACGCGCTTTCGTTAAACATCCCAAAGGACCTTTTAACCCCTGTATGTTTGGAAATATATTCGACTTGGGAACTTTCACATTGTCAAATACAAGCTCACCTGTAGCACTTGCACGCAAACTCCATTTACCATGTGTGGTAGGCGTACTAAAACCTTCCATTCCTCTTTCAACTATTACTCCTCTTATTATTCCTTCTTCATCTTTCGCCCATACAACAGCCACCTGCGCAAAAGGCGCATTGCTGATCCACATTTTCGCGCCATTCAGAATCACGTGATCTCCTGCATCTTTGATATTGGTGAGCATACTGGAAGGATCGCTGCCATGATCAGGCTCCGTTAATCCAAAACATCCAAGCCATTCACCACTTGCAAGCTTCGGTAAAAAACGTTTCCTCTGCTCTTCACTGCCATACGCATAAATCGGATACATCACCAGCGATCCCTGCACAGAAGCCGTTGAACGCACACCGCTATCTCCTCTCTCCAACTCTTGCATCATCAATCCGTAACTGATATAATCCAGTCCACCTCCGCCATATTCTGCGGGAACAGTAGGGCCAAAACAACCGAGTTCGCCCATTTGCTTGACGATGTGTTCGGGAAATTCGGCACGCTGTGCATAATCTTCAATGATGGGGGAAATTTCTTTCTTGACATAACTGCGAACAGTATCACGAATCAGCTTGTGTTCTTCTGTAAGAAGTTCGTCAACTAAAAAATAATCAGGACTTTGAAATAAATCTTGTTTTACTGACATATGGCAAATATTGACTTCAAAAATACGAACGGATACTGTTTAAAAGTGAAATTGTTGTACTTTTCTGCTATGATAAAGTTTTCGCTTAAACCTTGTTTTATTCTTTTCTTTGCCCTACTGCTTTCAAATAAAGCCTTTATGCAAAATATCCCCCTTAGCTATCTGGCCCTCGGCGATTCATACACCATTGGTGAACAAGTGCCTGAAAAGGAAAACTTTCCCAATCAAGTAGTGGCCCTTCTTAAAAAAAAGAAAATCAAATTTCAGGAACCTGCCATCATCGCCAAAACCGGATGGACCACCGACGAATTGCAAAATCAGCTGGCACAAACAAGACTGGCCATTCCTTTCGATCTGGTTACACTGCTGATTGGTGTGAATAATCAATACAGAGGTCGTTCATCTGAAGAATATGCTGTTCAGTTTGAAGAATTGCTGCAGCAAGCGATTGGTTATGCCGGAGGAAAAACAAATCATGTGATTGTACTAAGCATTCCCGACTGGGGAGCTACTCCATTTGCGGAAGGGAGAGACAGAAAAAAGATTGCAAAAGAGATAGATGAATTCAATGCCATCAATAAAAATATTTCTGAAAAATACAAAGTGCATTATATCGATATTACACCGCTTACACGCGAAGCGGCAACAGATCTAACGCTATTGACAGGTGATAAACTACATCCTTCAGGGAAAGACTATAAACGATGGGCGCAAAAACTTGTAGATATTGTCATGAAAGAATTTAAGTGAGTTAGCTGTTATCAGTTAACAGTTAAACGATAACTGATAACCGGTTACTTTTCATTCATATACAACTTCATTTCCTCGGCATATTTTTTTGCTTCTCTTTCTGCCGCATCTGCAAAATCATCACCTGAAGAAGCATAAATAATACCTCGACTCACATTTACCAGTAAACCACAATCTTTATTCATCGCTTTTTCAGAAATATCTTTCAGACTTCCTCCCTGCGCGCCTACACCGGGCACCAACAAAAAATGATCGGGAATGATGCTTCTGATATTGGTAAACTCTTCTGCCTGCGTGGCTCCAATTACGAACATGAGATTGTCAGGACTTCCCCACTTCGAAACGGTATCAAGAACGCGTTCATATAAGTATGAAGGTCTAAGGTGTGCTTCACCGTTAGTAGAAAGCAATTGCTGTAATTCAAAATCAGCCGCTCCTTTGTTGGAAGTGAGTCCGAGCACAATGGCCCATTTGCCGGGAGTCTGTAAAAAAGGTTTTACACTGTCTTCACCCATATAGGGCGCAACGGTGATGGAGTCGAAAGGCAGTGTTTCGAAGAAAGCACGGGCATATTGCTCAGAGGTATTACCAATATCCCCTCTCTTTGCATCAGCAATTTTGAAATGTGTATCAGGAATATAGCGAACAGTCTTCTCCATGGTTTCCCAACCCTTCACACCCATCGCTTCGTAAAAGGCAGTGTTGATCTTGTAACCTACACAATGATCCAGGGTTGCATCAATGATGGCCTTATTGAACGCAAAGACAGGATCTTCATCCTCTAATAAATGCGATGGAATTTTTTTAATATCCGTATCCAATCCCACACAGAGATAGGATTTCTTCATTCTAATTTGTTCAATCAGTTGTGCGCGGGTCATAGTGCAAAAGTAATAAAGGTTGTTGGTTGTTCGTTATTAGTTGATGGTTTTAAAACTTGTTATCTACACGAATAACAGATAACCGCTAACTGATAACGGATAACTGCCAACTATTAACCCAAATGACCAACAATACTTCTGTGTAACTCATCATCATCCCAAAGCTTTTCTATCTCTGAATGCTTCATCACATCCTGCATAATCGCATCCTGCTTTCTTCCTCTTTCAAATGCTTCGCTGTAGCGTACGTGCGGACTGAAGGTCACCAGTGAATAAGCAGGCACCCATTTATCGGGAAATTTTTTATGCAATCTGGCTTCAATCTTTTTCTGCAATAAAAATTTCGGATCTGCTGTTTTGTCGCGCATCTCTACAAAATTCTGAACTGCCAGATCTGCAATCGCATCACCATCAGGCTTGCGTAATCTTTGATATTCCTGCATGATTTTCGTCCAATCTTCTCCGTATGTACCCATCAACTCATCCAACACCCTGCAATCTTCAAACCCACAGTTCATCCCCTGACCAAAGAAAGGCACAATGGCATGCGCCGCATCGCCAATCAATGCAAAATAATCACCACGCACCCAGGGACTACATTTCACTGTAACAAGTGAGGATGTCGGGTTGTGAAAGAATTCATGCAGATAATCTTTCATCAATGGCACGGCATCCGAAAAATTCTCTTCAAAAAACTGACGCACATCCTCCTCCGTTTTTAACCTATCAAAAGAGGCAGGACCTTCAAAAGGAAAGAACAACGTACAAGTAAAAGTTTTATCCAGATTCGGCAAAGCAATTAGCATATAATCCTTACGCGGCCAGATATGAAGTGCGTTGATTTCCATAGCGAAGTCTCCGTTTTCATTGGGAAGAATTGTCAACTCCTTATAGCCGCAGTCTATATAAAACTGATGATAATCAAAACGATCAGACTGTGTCATGTGCTGCATACGTGCAGCAGAAAAAGCACCATCCGAACCGAAGATTAGATCTGCCTGGTCTTTCACTTCTTCATCATTATCTGTATCATCAAAGAACACTTCTTTATTTTTCCAGTTGATCGAACTGCAACGATGATTGAAATAAATCTCCACTCCATGCTCTTCTGCCAAATCCATCAACCGCTTATTCAATGTGCCGCGTGAAACGGAGTTAATAAACTGACCGTCTTTCCCATAGGGCTGATAAGACATTGAACCATCAAGGTTATGAATGGCTCTCCGGTGCATGGGAATAGAAATTTCTCTGATCGCATCTGCCAGTCCTACTTTCTCTAACGCCAACAAACCGCGATCACTCATTGCGAGGTTGATCGATCTTCCCGCACTCATCTTTTCATTGCGCATATCACCTCTTCTCTCATAAACACGCACAGTATAGCCACGCTTGCTCAGATAGATCGACAACAATGAACCTACCAATCCCGCCCCGATAATAACAACTTCTCTTTTCATTTATTTTATTTATTAAAACAATAACAAACAACCAAAAACTAACAACATGCTTTCAACAACATCACAAAACGATACACATCTTCAAATGAATTATACAGCGGCACAGGTGCTATGCGAATAACATTCGGCTCTCGCCAGTCGGCAATCACTCCTTTTTCTGTTAATTGCTGAAATATTTCCTTTCCGTCTTTTAACATCAGCATCGAAACCTGGCACCCTCGTTTACCTGGATCCGACGGTGTAATCACTTCGATTATTTTTTCTATTGATGATGCATTTAATTCAGCCAACAACTCATGCATATATGCTGATAACTTTTCTCTTTTCGCATGCAGTCGCTCCCAACCTGCTTGCTCAAAAATATCCAACGAAGCTTTATGCGCTGCCATCGACAACACAGGAGCGTTGCTTAACTGCCATCCTTCTGCCGTAGGAATTGGATGAAACCCTTTCTCCATCAAAAAACGCGACTGTTTATCATGCCCCCACCAACCCGCAAGTCGAGGTAAAGATGTATTTGTTGCGTGGCGTTCATGTATATAAACACCCGATACCCCACCCGGACCGCTATTCAAATATTTATACGAACACCAGCATGCAAAATCAACTTTCCAGTCGTGCAATGATAATCGCACATTGCCTGCTGCATGCGCTAGATCAAAACCTGCGTAAGCACCGGCTTTATGTGCAGCAGCAGTGATGGAACTCATATCAAACAACTGCCCTGTATAATAATTGACGCCGCCAATAAATACCAGCGCAAGATGTTCTGCATGTTGTTCAATTGTCTTGATGATATCTTCTTCCCGAATCAAATGTTCACCGGCTCTCGGATGCACCTCAATGATTGCATCATCAGGATTCAACCCGTGATGAATCGCCTGCGATTCCAATGCATACTGATCGGAAGGAAAGGCTTTGGCTTCACAGATGATCTTAAAACGCTGTTTGGTGGGACGATAAAAACTCGCCATCAGCAAATGGATATTCACTGTGAGTTGATTCATCGCCACCACTTCCGTCTCCTTTGCACCAACCAAATTTGCCAGCTGCTTTGTGAAGATTTCATGATAGGGCATCCAGGGATGTTTCGCCTGAAAATGTCCTTCTACGCCTAGATTACCCCAGTCATCCAACTCCTGTTGTATATAAGCTGCAACAGATTTTGGTTGTAACCCTAGTGAATTACCTGTAAAATAAATCACCTCTTTCCCTTCATGTTTCGGAAAAATAAACTGATCTCTGAAAGGCTTTAGTTCATCTGCTGCATCCTGTGCCAGTGCATATTCCTGATTCGATAATAAACTCATTGTTTGTTCTTTGTTTGCATCATTCATCCTTCAATCGTTGCAATCACTTTTAATTCGATGGCGATGGGAGTAGGTAAACTTTTCACTTCTACCGTGGTGCGACAAGCCTGCACATCCTGAAAGTACTGTGCATATATTTTATTATAAACAGGAAAATCTTTCTTCATATTGGTCAGAT
>JAULVS010000132.1:0-12777 GCA_032110905.1 Chitinophagaceae bacterium
TTCTGTTGCGTTTTTCAAATCGAATGGCGCGCAAGCCATAAGTGCCGCCAATTGATAATTCTAAATCACTCTGTTTCCCATTTAAAGATGTAAGAAAACTTTTAAAATAACAATCAACGCCTTGTGTCTTATAATTAAATGTATAAGAACGTGTGAGTGCCTGGTTGTTCACAACAGGCGCCACTGCATAATGAAGTGCTGTACTATTATTTGTCAATAATCCGAAGGAGGTGTCTGATGTAATAGTGATGGGTTGCAGATATCGTTCGCCTAATTGAAATACGCTGTATTGTAATATGCCAGGTATTCTGTTCCAATATATACGAAAGGAGTCAGTGCAATAATACGCTACTTGTGGCTGCATGCGTGGTGCGATAGAAAAAGTGTCGGAGTAGAAGACTCTGTTATTCGTTTCCATTTTCAGTAAAGCGCGTGCAAATACAGTAGGTGGAGAAAAGCGGTAATAAGATTTCGTAAGATCTGCATTGTTGTTTATCAATTCCCAGCTTTGTCCTTCATCCACACTCAGGTATAATGCACCTTTTGTACTTGCAAGATTGTTTCTCCAGCGTAACAACATCGTATCCTACGGCAACACCACATCATTTTTTGTGGGATATTCCCATTGGAAAACATTTGAGCTGTCAAATGAATAGGCAACAGAATAGTCCTGATTGCCGGTTTGTATCTTGCTGCCTATAATTACTATCTCATAAGTTCCGGCTACAGGTGCTTTAATGGAAATCTGCTCATTTGTATTCAGTGTGTCACGTTTTCTTACTGCCGGCAATTGCAAAGAATCTTTATGCGGAAATGCATTCAATACCCAAGGCAACCATATCTGTGATGAAGAAGAATGTTGTATTTCAAGATCAAGATCATTGATGAGTGCCTTGTTCATTCCAGAGGGTAGGGCAGAGGGATCGGTCCAGCATAAAGTCACTTTCAACTCTTTGATACCTTGCGGTACATCAATGGAAAACCGTTTTGTTTCATTGGAAGAAATGGCTCCGGTAAAATATTGTTTTTGCTGCAGACTCATCAACGATGCATAAGCATCCGCACTACCATAGCCCGAACGAAAATCAATGCCAGCCGCATCTACATCTTTTGCGCCGTTTATTAAACATGCTTTGATCAGTGATGCAGGAGCGACAGAACCATTGTTTTGTAACTGATAAGCATTTTGCAACAACAACCCGATTCCTGAAACGATGGCCGCAGCACCTGAACTGCCATCTTCGCCGTATGCAACCAGTTCAGGTTTCACTCGTCCGTCGAAGGCGGGACCTGCAGAGCTGGCAGGTAATACACGATAAGATGAATCCGTATGTCCAACTGTCAAAATGTTTTTTGCCTGCTTGAAATTGCCGGTCATATTTGAATAACCAGCTATGCCTTCATACCTGCCTGTGTTAGTGGTTACTGTTCCTTCGTTGCCCGCTGAGATTACATGAAGGAGGGAAGGGAGCTCGAAAGTGCTTGCATCATAAGCAGCCGCTTCTATGCCGTAAAAATTTTGATTGATGGTGCCGTATGAATGATTCTGAATATGCGTCGGTCCTTGACCGTAAAAAGAAGAAGGTTCCGGTAATAAATTCATAAAGCTAACTGAATTCAATTTTGCTCCGGGTGCTACACCAAGTGATCCGTGCCAGGTATTGCCTGCTCCGGCAATGATGGTACTCATTACGGAAGCATGCGATGAGAATGTGTTAGAAACAAATTGATTATTGAGATAACGTCCTTTCAAATCAATATCAAGGGTATCTGGCCGATTTTCCTTGACGGAAACAAGCGTATTATTTCCATTGTATTCCGGAAACGCTGATTGCATTAGCCGAATATTGTTACAAGAATAATCGGTAGCGCCAAACAGTAATTCTTCTTTGGGTATTTGTTGTTCGCTGATGAATAAAATCTGATTTGATTGAATAAGCTTGGTGATATGTTCCCATGAAAGTTCTGTTGTCACAATCGGCAAACGATCATCCATCCTGATTGTTCCGCTTTTCAGTGATTGTAAAAGAAGTCGTGCTGAATCTGTATTTCTTACATAGAAACTGAAGCTGGTTTTTCCAGTAGGGATTTTCTCTTGCAGTTTCAGTGCGAGCAAAGGGTCTGTTTTAGTACGAATAGCCGTTTTTAGATCCTGCGCATCTGTATAGTTTACAAATGCCAGAAACAAGATTAATAAGATATAATTCTTCTTTATAAAAATCATTCTAAATATGCAACGTGAAAAACAGATATAAAATTAAAGGAAAAGAAGTTTGCCGGTTTGATCGTTATCTTTTCGGCGCAGAGAAAGAAGGATGCCGAGGATCGCGCGGAGTTTTTTGCTTTTTCAACTACTTGGTCTTACGGACTTTCGGTCTCTCCGTCTTTCGGTCTTTAATTTTCGGCGCAAAGAAAGAAGAACTCAGAGGGTAGCGCGGAGTTTTTTACTTCTTCAACTACTTGGACTCACGGTCTCACCGTCTTATGGACTTCTCTCCCTTGAAAATTGTTTTTCACTAAACAAAAATTTCCGTAATTTACATGCAACTTGATTTTATCACCAAAACCCCTTTTATGAAAAAGTTTTTTTCCCTACTCTTAATGGGAACACTCAGTGCCTTTGTATTTTTCGCTTGTCAAAAAGACAATTCCCAGGTCCCTACCAAAGTAACAGATGATGTTTTAAGTCAAATCAGCTCAATGGGCTTCTCTACTGAAGGAGTTCAGGCGATGGACGGCGGTTATCTGGTGGAAGGAGATATCTTCCTTACTCCTGACCAACTTGGTAAACAATTTCCCGGCCCGAAACTGATCATTGCGAAGGAAGAGCAGTACCGCACCACCAATCTGGTGACTGCATTACCCAGAACAATCACTGTATCTATTGATAGTCGTCTTGCTAGAAAAGCAGGTTATGCACAGGCTTTACAGGAGATGGTTAATCGTTACAACGCTTTGAATCTTCAAATAACGTTTCAAGTTGTTAGCTCTGGTGCTACAGTAAGTTTTGTTAATGGAAACGGATCTTTTCTTGCTTCAGCCGGTTTCCCTACGAGTACCGGAAATCCACACAACCAGGTAAAGGTTAATTCTACTGCGATCGGTACAGGAACTTCATCTTCTTTTATTAACTACCTCGCAACAATCCTGGCACATGAATTAGGTCATTGCATTGGTTTCCGTCATACCGATTACATGAATCGTGCTTACAGCTGCGGTGGTTCGGCTACCAATGAAGGAGCAAGCACAGTAGGAGCGATATTGATTCCAGGCACTCCAAGCGGACCTGATGCAGGCAGTTGGATGCTGGCTTGTATCGGAAGCGGTCAAAACCGTCCATTCAATACCAACGACAGAACAGCACTTGATTATTTGTATTAATCGTTTTTATAAAATGATAATAAAAAAACCCGGTTTTGCCGGGTTTTTTTATTTAGTTACGGTTTACGAGGTGCGAGATACGAGTGGTTGGTGTTTTTGCCTTGCCTTGTCTTATTCTCTTTCGATTTCATCAGCGCAGAGAAAGAAGAACGCAGAGGTTTCGAGGAGAACACCTCTGCGATTGCCTCCTTTTCTCCTTTCTCCGCGCCAAAGAATTGTAATGAGTTACGGATTACGTGATTTGTCAACTAACAACTAATAATCCTGACGCTGCGGTCGGGACCTTCGGCCAACAACTAATAACCAACAACTAACAACTTCTTCCTTTCTTACTGCTTTTTAAATTCTTTGTAAAGATGAATCAGCCTATTAGTACTGTCATCATGAGTTGTAATTAACTCTTCTGTTTTCAACTCCGGTAAAATTTTATTTGCAAGCACTTTTCCGAGTTCTACACCCCACTGATCAAAACTGTAAACATTCCAGATAACACCCTGTACAAAAATTTTATGTTCGTAAAAAGCAACGAGCTCTCCCAATATAAATGGTGTTATCTGTTTAATCAGAATAGAATTCGTTGGTCTGTTGCCTTCAAATATTTTGTAAGGGATTAATTCTTTTTTCACGCCCTCTGCTTCCAACTCTTCTTTCGTTTTTCCATTCATCAGCGCTTCTGTCTGTGCAAAGAAATTACTCATCAGTTTATCGTGATGATCGCCTGAAGGGTTGTGGCTAATGGCCGGTGCAATGAAATCACAAGGAATGAGATGTTTACCTTGATGAATAAGCTGATAAAATGAATGC
The DNA here is from genome assembly GCA_032110905.1 of Chitinophagaceae bacterium. Taxonomy (GTDB): domain Bacteria; phylum Bacteroidota; class Bacteroidia; order Chitinophagales; family Chitinophagaceae; genus Lacibacter. Next base: position 4,186 of record JAULVS010000132.1, read on the forward strand.
TGTCCATTCGTGCCGGGCTCACCCCAGATGATCGGCCCCGTACTATAATCAACTTGCTGACCGTTACGGTCTACATACTTTCCATTGCTCTCCATATTTCCCTGTTGCAGATAAGCTGCAAATCGATGCAGGTATTGGTCATAAGGCAATACGGCTTCGGTGGTGGCACCAAAGAAATTGGTGTACCAAAGACCGATCAATGCCATCAATGCTGGAATATTTTTATCAAGAGGTTCTTTCTGTAAATGTTCATCTGCATGAAATGCACCCTGTAATAATTCTTCAAAGTTTTTATAACCGATTGTCAGCGCAATAGATAAACCGATGGCACTCCAAAGTGAATATCTTCCGCCAACCCAATCCCAGAATTCAAACATATTGGTTTTGTCAATACCAAAAGCAACCACTTCTTTTTCATTGGTAGATAAGGCAACAAAATGTTTTGCTATATGAGCTTCTTCTTTCGCGAGCTCAAGAAACCAGTTGCGGGCAGTATGCGCATTGGTCATCGTTTCCTGAGTCGTAAAAGTTTTCGAAGCAATGAGAATTAGAGTTTCTTCGGGATTTACTTTTTTCAGTGTTTCTGTAATATGCGTACCATCCACATTACTCACGAAAAATGTTTCGATCCCTTCTGCCCAATAAGGCTTCAGGGCTTCCGTAATCATCACCGGACCTAAATCACTTCCTCCGATTCCAATATTGACGATGTGTCGGATTTTTTTTCCGGTATATCCTTTTCTTGTTCCGTTATGTATTTCATTACAGAAATCTTTCATCTGTTGAAGTACACGTTTTATTCCCGGCATTACATCCTCACCATCCACTAAAACAGATTTCCCTGAGAAATTGCGCAAGGCTGTATGTAACACAGAACGGTTTTCCGTTGCGTTGATTTTTTCTCCGGAAAACATCGCCGTGATCGCATCTTTCAATTTGCATTCATCAGCCAGTTTAAGTAACAGGCTGATCGTTTCTTCAGTAATGATGTTTTTTGAATAGTCGAATACGAGATCTTTCGAGCAACTGCTGAACTTTGAAAAACGATGCGGATCATTTTTGAATAAATCGCGCATGTGTACATCTTTCATTTTTTCAGCATGTGCAGTAAGCGCTTTCCATGCATTGGTTGTAGTCGGATTGATAGAAGGGAACATAGTTGTTTGCTATTTTGATTCGAGTAGTTTTATTGATTGTTCCTGATCGGATTTTAATTGTTGTTTCAAAGCATCCAGTCCTGAAAACTTTTTTTCTTCTCTCAGAAAATGATGAATCCACACTGTGAGATGGCGGCCGTAAATATCCTTGTTGAAGTCAAAGAGATTCACTTCCGACAGCCTGAAACTTCCGTCCACTGTTGGCCTTGTTCCAATATTCATCATGCCTTTATGTAATTCACTGCTGCCTTCAAGTTGTGCTGTAATGGCATACACGCCGTTTGCCGGCAATAGTTTTCCTTTCTCTGCAATCTGCAGATTTGCAGTGGGATAGCCTATCGTTCTTCCGAGCTGATTGCCGGGGATCACTCTTCCCGAAAAAAAATAAGGATGTCCGAGCAATTCATTTGCTTCTTCAATTTGTCCGCTTTGAAGTGCTCTTCTGATACGTGTAGAGCTGATGATGGCATCCTTGATTAATTTTTCACTGATTTCTTTTACGCGAAAACCATACTGCACAGATAGCTTTTCCAGCAAATGAAAATCTCCTTCACGTTTGTTGCCGAATTTGTGATCATAGCCGATGATAATAGCAGAAGGATTGAACTTGGCAACCAGAAAGTCACGCACATATGCCTCAGCAGAAAGCTCCGCAAAATCTTTGGTAAAAGGAACAACTACCAGATTCTGTAGGCCGTAAGATGAAAGTAAAAGAATTCTTTCTTCTAGTGTGGTGAGTTCTTCCAATGTTTGATTTGGTTGTACAATATGACGGGGGTGGGGGTAGAATGTAATTAGCACGGATTCGCCTCCGCATGCGGTACTTTCTTCTATAAGCTGACTGATGATCTGACGGTGACCAAGGTGCACACCGTCGAAAGTGCCGATGGTGAGAACCGCATTCCGGAATGCCGGCAGTGTGTCGATATTGCGAAAAACCTTCATGTAAAATCGGCTGCAAAGCTAATCATTTTGTGGCGCTGTAGAGATGTCTTAGTTTTGTTGCTTCTAATATGAAATGCCCATAACGGTTGGCTGATACCAACGGCGATGAGAATAAAAGGGCATAACATATGACCATTAAAACTATAACTATTCACATATAAAATGCCCATAACGGTAGGCCGATACCAACTGTGATGAATATTAAGGGCATAACATATGACCATTAAAATCATCATCTAATATACATATGAATTCACTTTACTCTCAGAGGGGCGTATCTGCCCAAAAGGAAGAAGTTCACAACGCCATCCGCCATCTCGACCAGGGTTTGTATCCCTATGCTTTTTGCAAGCTTTATCCCGATTTTCTCGGCGGCGATCAAGATTGGGTAAATGTAACCCATGCCGATGGCGCAGGCACCAAAAGTATCCTGGCTTATCTCTATTGGAAAGAAACAGGAGATATATCGGTGTGGAAGGGGATTGCACAGGATGCAATCATCATGAACCTCGACGATCTCTTGTGTGTAGGTATCTGTGATCAGATGTTGTTTTCGAGTACGGTTGACCGCAATAAATCACGTATTCCCGGTGAAGTACTACAACAAATCATTGAAGGTTCTTCCGAGTTGTTTGAGGAGCTCCGCAAATGGGGAATCAATATTCATTATCTCGGAGGAGAAACGGCCGATGTGGGCGACCTCGTACGTACCATCGCAGTAAATGGTACTCTCACAGCACGTTGGCCAAAGAATAAAGTAATTTCCAATGAGAAAATAAAACCCGGAGATGTAATTGTTGGCTTCGCTTCCTATGGCCAGTCTGGTTATGAAAAGTTCTATAACAGTGGAATCGGAAGTAATGGTCTCACCAGTGCCCGTCATGATTTACTGCATCACGACTATGCAGTAAATTATCCGGAAAGCTTTGAAGGAATGCTTAATAAAGATGTTGTTTATATTGGGAAGAACGAATTGACAGATACTGTTCAAATAGGAGAGAATGGACGTTTGTCTGAAAATAATTCGAACAATTCTGAATTGACTATCGGACAACTATTGCTCTCTCCAACAAGAACTTACGCGCCGATAGTCAAGGCAATTTTAGATCAGCATTTTGATGCAGTGCATGGAATGATTCATTGCAGCGGAGGCGGACAAACAAAATGCATGAAATACCTTCCGGGTCCGATGAAGGTGATAAAAGATAATCTGTTTCCTGCCCCTGCAGTTTTTCAGCTTATTCAGCAATCGTCGGGCGCAGATGACAGGGAAATGTATCAGGTGTTTAATATGGGCACGCGTCTGGAAATTTTTACTGATGAGGCATCTGCTGATGATTTGATCAAAATATCCAGGTCGATGGGCGTGAATGCGCAAATTGTTGGAAGAGTTGAGCCGTCTAATGTAAAAACCCTGTTGATAAAAAACGGATCAGGGGAACTTATTTTTTAAGGTCGCTCTGATACTTTTTAGGTGTATCTATTCGTTCTTTTTATTGAATCAAGATCGCTCATCTATATGTCGATACTCATCCACGAATCCTTCTTTTTTTGTAACATTGCAATATGGCATCTATCGTAGAACTTAAGCACGTTAATATTTTCCAAAGCGGAAATATGGTTTTGTCTGATGTTAACCTTTCTATTAATGAAGGCGAATTTGTTTTTCTGATCGGGAAAACCGGTACAGGTAAATCATCATTACTCAAAACACTTTACGGTGAACTGCCCCTCGATAATGGAGAAGGAACCGTAGCAGGGTTTAATCTGCGTGAGATGAACTGGAAAAAAGTGCCTTATTTGAGGAGAAAACTGGGCGTTGTTTTTCAGGATTTTCAATTACTTACCGATCGCTCTGTGTATGATAATCTGAAGTTTGTGCTTAAAGCGACAGGCTGGAAAGATGAAAAGAATATGGATGATGTGATCAATGAAGTACTTACAAAAGTTGGACTTCATGCAAAAGGGTTTAAAATGCCTTTTGAAATGAGTGGAGGGGAGCAGCAACGTGTTGATATTGCACGTGCACTTTTGAATTCCCCAAAGTTGATACTGGCTGATGAGCCAACTGGAAACCTTGATCCGGAAACAAGTGATGAAATTATGTTGCTGCTAAGAAAAGTATGTGCCGAATATAATACTGCAATCCTGATGGCAACCCATGATTTTGCAGTCATCAAGAATTTTCCTGCCCGAACGATTAAAACAGAAAATGGTAAAGTGCAGGAAATTAGTCAAACAATAAGCTAATCAGTTTCTCTGCATTTGTTTCATTATTGAATATTCTTGAGAGTACTTTTTCTCTTTCTTTCCCGTGTTCGTTCGTAAATGGAGTCTGATAAAGGCGGTAAATCTGATATTTCAACAGCTTGGGGTTGTCGGCAATATGACATAAGGTTTCCAGCCCTGTTCCTTTAATCATCGCTTCATTCACTATTACGTGTCGCCCTTTATACAGGGCATTGATTAATTTCAACTTGATTCCACTATCAGTAAAAGATGGTAATACATGCAGGTGCGCTTTGGCGATTAAGTCATTCATCTCATTTTCATCAGGATTCACAATGATGCAGGTATTGGATTTTTTATGACTTAACTTAATCAGCTTTTCAGATGGGTTTTTCCCGGCTATAACCAGCGGCACATCAAGATCGCTGAAGATTTTTTCCAGAAGCCAGATCGCAGCCTTTTCATTCTCTGCAACAGATAAATTTCCATGGTAGAGCACATAATTACCGCTTCCGTTCTGAGCCTTTAGTTGTTGGTCTTCAGTGAAAACAGGCAAGCAGCTTATTTGTCCGGCATTGAATTTGGTTTTATAAACTTGCCTGTCTTTTTCAGACACGGTGAGAACCATACAGGAATTCGCAATCTGCTTTTCATATTTTTCAAGCAGTCTGCTTTCATGGTGATAGTAAGTTTTTTTCACCAGCGATCTTTCCCATTTTGCCAGTTGTTTATAGTATTCATGTTCCACATTATGTAATCGAAGAATCACCTTCCTGTCTTTTAACAGGCCATTATACAAGCCATAGGTACAATGAATACCTTCAAGAATAACCGGTAGTTTGTCTTCTTGCAACCGGTTCCACAACTCCGGATTATTTCTTGATGCTGCGATATATGGTATGGAAAATGAAAAACCATTTGGGCCTTCATTTCTCGGGTAATAATGAACCGACTTGCAATATTCTTGAAGGATTTTTTGTTCACCTCTTCCGTATTCAAAGCAGTGAAGATGAATTTTAATTCCTTTCTGATGTAATGCTTTTATTTTAAAAAATAAGTCTACAACACCTCCATAATTGACGGGATAGGGAACTTCCAGGCAAACAATATGTATTTCTTTATTTTTCAATGTTTTTATAATAGTTGATCAGTTTTTTTTCTTCCTGCTGCCAGGTTAGTTCGTTTCTTGCATGTATACAGTTTTGCTTTAGCCGCTCATATAAAACAGAATCTGTAAGCAAAAGGTTGAGTGCTTTCTGAATAGTGTCAGTACTTGTATCAGGAATAAGTAATGCAACTTCAAATTGATCATTTATTTCTCTGTAGGAGGGGTAGTCGACACAAATCTGTGGTATCCCCGCCATGATATAGTCAAAAAAACGGTTAGCTAACGAATAATAATTACTCAGCCCGTTGTTTTCAAACAATGTGATGCCTGCAAAAGCTGATGCGGTAATCGCGCGAAGTTCTTCCGGATGCGTTTTCCCTTTCAGTAAAACCCGACTTCCAAGGTCATTTTTATGAATCAGTACTTTAACTTGATCCAGAAAGTTACCATCTCCGTAAATATGTAAAGGGGCAGGCACGTTTTTCATAGCCGGGATAAGCGTTTCAAAACTACGGCCTTCATTCACCGCCCCCTGGTATAAATAAAAAGGGTTTTGAAGATCTGGAGAGGAAGCAGGAAGGTGATAATAGGGGAGGTTCCGAATCACGGGGTAGTCTTTATCATAGAGTTTATTAAACTCTCTGGCAATCGGACCGCATACCGTATATCCGTATTTAAAACGCGGCACAAAGGTCTTTTCAATCCATTTCCATACTCTATAGCGGGAAGGCCTCGTTACCACCTCTTTCATTTCACAAAACAACTCATGCGCATCGTACACCCGCTTTGTCTTTTTAAGATATGAGGAAAGAAATACAGGAATAATTGTATCAAGATCAATGGCACAGATGCAATCGGCTTTTATCAATAACAAACGAAAAAATAGCCGAAGGTTGTATTCTGCATAAAATGCAAAGCCTTTTTGGAAGAAACAGCGTAATCTAATTTGGCGAAAAGACTGTTTAATCAACGGCGGACTATCCTGTAATTGTCTTCCTATCAGCGTTACCTGATACCCTGCTGATGCCAAACTCCTGCAGATCCGGATCATCCGCTGGTCGAAGTTGAGGTCATTGGTAACGGTAAAAATGATTTGTTTCGGCGCAGTCATACCCGTCAAATTTCAGTATTTGTTGGGGTTTGCTCAAAAAAACACTCGGAAATTGCGGTTGAAAGTGGTAAATTCTTAACTTTGCGCCACTTAAATGAGATGTAATTTTTGGATGTTCATTAAAAAAAATTGAGATGTCAGCATTAACAAAAGAAAAAAAAGCAAACATTTTTGAAGCTTTCGGCGGTAAAGCCACTAACACGGGTTCTATCGAAGCCCAGGTTGCCCTCCTCACCGAGCGCATCAGCCACATTTCCGGCCACCTGAAGCAAAACAAAAAAGATTTCTCTTCCAACAGAGGTCTTGTACAACTGGTTGGGAAAAGAAAGCGTCTGCTTTCTTACCTCAGTAAGACCAATCTTCAGGGCTATCGCGCACTCATCGAGAAATTAGGTCTCCGTAAGTAATACCGGGAACAGCCTTTTAGTTCGGAATATAATTTCCGATTATAACCGGCTTCTATTCCTGAAAACCATTTTTCATCCGGTTTACGGTGATTTGGATTCGATTGCGTATACCGCATCGTAAACTATAATTTATTTATTTATGTTAGTTCAACCCATCAGTACTTCATTCGATCTGGGAGGTGGACGCATTGTAACCATTGAAACAGGTAAGCTGGCTCGTCAGGCAGACGGAGCAGTAACTGTTAAACAGGGCAATTGTGTACTGCTTGCAACGGTCGTAGCCAATAAAGAGCCTCGTGAAGGACAGGAATTTTTCCCTCTATCCGTAGATTATCAGGAGAAATTCGCCTCTGCAGGTCGTATTCCAGGTTCATTTTTCAAAAGAGAAGCTCGTTTGAATGATTATGAAGTACTCACAAGTCGCCTTATCGACCGTGCCCTCAGGCCTTTGTTCCCAGAAGATTATTTCTGTGATGTACAGGTGTTGATCAGTCTGGTTTCTTCCGATGCGGAAGTAATGCCGGATGCACTGGCTTGTTTGGCTGCATCTGCAGCACTCGCCGTCTCCGATATTCCCATCAAAGAAATTATTTCTGAAGTACGTATCGGGTTTATCGACGGACAAATGGTAATCAACCCTACGCGTAGTGAGCTCGAAAATGCCAGCGGAGAATTCATCATCGCGGCCACTGAAAAAAACCTGATGATGGTAGAGGGTGAATCACAGGAATGCAGTGAAGAAGACCTCGTTAAAGCACTGGAATTGGCACACGATGCTATTCGTGTTCAGATCAAAGCGCAAGAAGAATTGCGTGCTGCTGTTGGTATTACATCCAAACGCGATTATACAAAGCCCGAAACACACGAAGAGATCAGTCAGAAAGTATCTGCTTTCGCAAAAGATAAAATCTATCAAATTGCAAAAGCAGGCAGCAACAAAAATGAAAGATCTCTTGGTTTTGATGCATTGAAAAAAGAAGTAGTTGCACATCTTGGAGAAGAAGCAACCGATCAGGAAAAGAAGCTGGCAAAAAAATATTTCGAAGACCTCAAATGGGAGGTGGTGCGTGATATGATTCTGGATGATCGTATTCGCCTCGATGGTCGTAAACTGGATGAAATCAGATCTCTGGAAATGGAAGTAGAACCACTCCCAACTCCGCACGGATCAGCTTTGTTCACCCGTGGCGAAACGCAATCGCTCACTACTGTTACACTCGGTACCAAACTCGATGAACTGTTGGTAGAAAGCGCAGCGAAATCAGAATACACAAAATTCATCCTTCACTATAACTTCCCGCCGTTCTCAACAGGGGAAGTGAAAATGATGCGCGGTCCCGGTCGCCGCGAAGTGGGACATGGCAACCTTGCTATGCGTTCACTTAAGCAAATGATGCCCGGCAGTGAATATCCTTATACCGTTCGCGTTGTGAGTGATATTCTTGAATCTAACGGATCTTCTTCTATGGCCACTGTTTGTGCCGGTTCTCTGGCGCTGATGGATGCCGGTGTGCCTGTGCAGAAACACGTAAGTGGTGTGGCAATGGGACTGATCACAAGAGGAGATGGCAACTATGCAATTCTTACTGATATCCTTGGAGATGAAGATCATCTCGGAGATATGGATTTCAAAGT
>JAULVS010000133.1:0-7061 GCA_032110905.1 Chitinophagaceae bacterium
GATACTGACCGGTAAAGCGGGAACGGTCAATTTTTTTCTGCAATAATTCCTCAGCACAATCAATGTAATAATCGAGCAGGTTGTTTTTCCATTCATCCGGCAATTCAGCCTTTGCCTGCCACAAAAGAGAAGCAACATCATATTGAACAGCCCCTTTCATTCCTCCCTGGTAGTCAATAAAATATACTTCCCCATCGCGCACCATCACATTCCGGCTCTGAAAATCCCTGAACATAAAAAACTTATAATCAACACGTGCCAGATAAATACTTAAGACTTCAAAATCATCAATCAATTTTTCCTTATCATAAGGGATCTTCAATGTATCAAGAAAATAATATTTGAAATAAAGTAAATCTGCAAGAATCGCCTGCTTACCAAATTCCTGTGATGTGATGCACCATTCGTAATTAAATTGTTCATGCCCTTTAATCTGCATATTGGCCAATTGTTGCAATGCAGATTGGAAAAGACGATAAACATCGTCATTGTGACCATTTTTCTCCAGCACATTCAAGAGAGACACATCTCCAAAATCTTCCTGTAAATAAATACGTTCATCTTCACTTACCGCAAGAATCTGAGGCACTGGTATTCCATATTCTTTAAAATGACGTGTAAAACGTAAAAATGTCTGATTCTCCCGAATATGATGATTAAAAGTTGCAATACAACTCGTTACTCCATTTACACGGTAATAAATCCTGTCACTTCCACTTTGAGGAAGTTTATATACCGTATCGGGCTTTTGCCCGTATGTAGTAAAAAATAATTCAGTAATGCTATCTATCTGTTGCTGCATCTGTCAAAGGAACGAAAAAAAATAATGTTGCCCTTGTCAATAAAGCAAAACAGTTTAGATGTTTACTCTTTGAACAATCCCATTGGCGTGCCTTCCGCAAGCTTTCTGAAAGGTTTCCAGGCAGTATTAAAGAAGGCATCGATAGATTTAATGCTTGACTTTATTTCCTTCTCTGCTTCTTCTACCAAACGCATAGATAAGTTAGTAGGCATTGATAATTTCCCGTTAATTTCCATGCGTGCTTGTTGAATAACGCTAGTTGTTGTTCGATCAGGGAATCGTGTAATTCCTTGCTTATCTGATGTGCGACCCATAATGGGCTCTTTTAAGAATTTTATTGTTCTCTTAATTTCTGCACAAGACTTCCTAAGGCTATCTGCCTCTTTCCCCTTATTGCCTTTCAATGAGTGTTCTATTTTTCCTATAGTTTCTTCTGCATCAGCAACTCGATCTAGTGATGCTGTGAGAAGATCTACACTTAGTTGAAGACGATCTCCCAGTTTCTTTTTAGCCTCATAAACATCAGGATAAAACGGAATGCGCGGATCACTTTTCACTTCCAGCTGTATTGAATCTGCTTCATTCCCTTTTTTAACTACAACTTTATATACGCCCGGGGCAACTGGATAACCTCCTCCTTGTTCGGCAGAACCGGGCTCCGGTTTAGGTCGGCCTGGTTGTCTGCTTCCTTTTGTTTCGAAATTCCAGTAAATACGATTGAGGCCTTTCTCTGCTTTAACACGAAGTGTACGCAATGGTTCATTCGCTGCATTGTAAATATGAATATAAGCACTGTCTCCTTTCTGCTGCTTCAATGTATCTGTATTTTGGTACATAAAAGAGATCATTGCGCCACGCTTTCTGTTTTCTCCTTCATACAAACCCCATGTGCTCCATTCATAACCTGTTGCTGTACGGTATTCTGCCTGATAAGCGATGGGTGGCTCGTATACCCGAATTTTTTTAGATGAAACAAGACCGCCTTCTTTTGCAATGGTGCGAAGCGGGCGAACATCATCCAGCACCCATAATGCCCTTCCAAAAGTAGCAATCACCAGGTCTGCTTCTCTTTCCTGCATTGCCATATCGTAAGTAGAAACTGAAGGAAAGCTATTGGTGTATTGCTCAAAACTTTTGCCATTGTTATAGCTGATCCATAATCCATGCTCTGTACCTACAAAAATTAGATTGGGTTCCACCGGATCTTGCAACATACAAAGCGCGTACCCTTTGATGTTTTTCTTCGCCAGCATATTTTCCCATGTTTTACCAAAATCACGTGTTCGAAAAATGGTGATGGCAAAATCGCCGCGACGATAATCATTACTTACTACAAATGCTTCCGCTTCATTGTATCTGCTCGCATGAACCTGTGTGATCCATGCACCTGTGTTCATCCCTGTAATTTTTCCTCTGAAATTTGCCCAGTTTTTTCCGCCGTCACGTGTTAACTGTACATTCCCGTCGTCTGTTCCAACCCAAATGACTTGCTTATTAAGAGTAGAAGGCGCTATAGCCAAAATTGTATTATGGTTCTCAGCACCTGTAATGTCTAAAGTCAACCCTCCTGTTTCCTCAGGCTGTTGTGCCGGATTATTTGTTGTTAGATCTGGAGAAATAATTTCCCATGTTGTACCCTTGTCATTGCTTTTGTGTAAAAACTGGCTTCCGTAATAAATCGTTTTTTTATCGAACGGATCCTGTGCTATGCCGCTGTTCCAGTTAAAACGCAATTTTGTTTTTTCATCAGGAGCCGGTGGTCTTATATACTCCTGTTGTCCGGTTGAAATTCGATATCGACCAACAAAACCGCCCTGACTCATTGCATAAACCCAGTCGCTGTTTTCTGCATCGGGTAATACATCAAATCCATCTCCACCCCATAGGTTATCCCAATAATAATTTCGTATGCCGCTTTCAACCCAATCGTATGCGGGTCCTCTCCAGCTTCCATTATCCTGCATACCACCCATCACATGATAAGGCAGTTCATTGTCTACATTGACATGATAGAACTGTCCGAACGGAAGTTGTTCATCAAACCTCCATGTTTTACCACGGTCGCGACTGATACCGATTCCTCCGTCATTCCCCTCAATGATCAGTTGTTCATCCGTAGGATGAATCCACCAGGCATGATGATCGGGATGAATACCGCTATAAGGAATAAGCGTTGTAAATGATTTCCCTCCATCTTCACTTAATGTAACTGTTGAATGAATATCGTAGATCCTATTTTCATTCTTAGGATCCACATAGATTTCATTATAGTAAAAAGGGCGGTCAGTCACTTCTGCAGGATTACCGTTTACCAATGTCCAGTTAAACCCGCCATCATCGCTTTTGTAGAATCCATTTTTTGTTGCTTCCACTTTGGCATATATACGCGATGGCTGCGAAGGGGCAAATGCCAGACCGCAACGACCAATCTGACCTGCAGGCATACCATTGCTGCTATCCAGTTTTTGCCAGTTTTTCCCTCCATCCACAGTGATGTAAAGACCGCCACCGGGGCCGCCACTTGTAAAACGCCATGGCTCCCGGCGATGCTGCCACATATTTGCGATGAGCTTATTGGGGTTTGAAGGATCCATTACCAACTCAGCACATCCACTAGTGTCATTGGTATACAGAATTCTTTCCCAACTTTCCCCTCCATTTATTGTTTTGTAAACACCGCGCTCGGGATGAATACCATAGGGATTTCCAATTGCAGCAACATAAACGGTATTCGGATTATTTGGATCAATGAGAATTCGGTGAATATTACGCGTTTTTTCAAGCCCCATACGCTTCCATGTCTTTCCGCCGTCGAGTGATTTAAAAATACCATCTCCGAGATTAAGCGAATTTCTTGGATTGCCTTCCCCGGTACCAACCCAGATAACGGAAGGATTTGACTGTTGAATTTTCAATGCGCCAATATTTAGCAGTGGTTGCTCATCAAACAACGGTTTCCAGGTAGCGCCACCGTTATCGGTTTTCCAGATCCCGGCACTCGCACCTCCCACATATATGATATCAGGGTTCGAATAAATGGCATCAATGGCCGTTACCCTGCCACTCATTCCGGCCGGACCAATATTTCTCGGCTTGAGATTTGTTAATTGCTCATGAAGATTTTGAGCCTTCAAGGAAGTTAAAGACAGACCCAAGAGAATAAAACTGATAAAGCGCATGATGTTTTTATTTGAGAATGAATTTCGATATTTAACTACTTACCGCCAAATGATTTTGGAAGAACGGAAATAAAAATCCGTGAATATCAGACCTTAATCATTCAATATCATCGGCTATAGTATCGCATATTTGCCAAAAAATACACCTCCAACAATACCTATGATAAAAATCATTGCCTGGGAAAATATTACGTGTACCTACATGTATTTTTCATATCTTTGAATTCTAATACTAAAAAATATGAAAAATTATTACTTGATTGCCGTATCGATGCTTTCTTTAACGATTCTAAGTTCTTTCATCAATAAGAATGAAAATAAAACAGAACAGACACTAATTTACTCGCCAACAGCGAATGAAAAATGGAAGGTTGACAAAGTGCATTCAACTGTTCGATTTTCCGTAAGTCATATGGTTGTTTCGGAGCAAGAAGGTAGCTTTAAAGTGTTTGACGGGAATATTGACTATACAAAAGCTGATATGAGTGATGCAAAAATCAGCTTCTCCATAGACATCAACTCTATCAATACGGACAACGATTACAGAGACAAACACCTGAAAGGTGACGATTTTTTCAATGCAGAGAAATTCCCTACTGCAACATTCACTAGCACATCCTTTAAGCCGAAAAAGGATAATAAATATGAACTGAAGGGGAATTTGACCATTCGTGATATTACCCGTCCCGTCACTTTTGACGTTACATACGGTGGCGTTCACAAAACAAGCAAGGGAGAGAAAGCGGGATTCAAAGCTGTCACAACAATCAACCGTTTTGATTACAATTTAAAATGGGACAAAGTGACAGAAGCAGGTGGACTCGTTGTAGGAAAAGAAGTTGAGATTGTTGCAAAACTGGAATTTGACAAAATCATCCAATAAAATATATTTATCATTATTTGCCCTGCCAATTATGGTGGGGCTTTTTTATTTGTTAATCTTTTTAAAAAGATATTAGATGTGAAAAAGAAATCGGAGAAGCTTTATTTCTAAAATCAAATCTATCCACTAAGATCGCTTCCCTGTATCCAGCGCGTCTCTGAGTCCGTTCCCTACCAGATTAAATGCAAGTACCAGCAACATAATTGCAAAACCCGGAATAATTGCAAGCAAAGGTTTTTGAGTGATCAAAAAATTATAATGCTCTTTAATCATCAAACCCCAGCTTGGCTGAGGTGCCTGCACACCAATACCCAAAAAACTCAAACCAGCTTCAAGCAAAATGGCTGTAGCGAAATTTCCCGCAGCTACAACAATCAATGGTCCTGATATATTCGGTATGATGTGTCTATAAATAATTCTAAAAGATGATAGCCCCATGGCACGAGCCGATTCAACATAATTCATCTCTCTAATAGCCATCACTTGTCCGCGCACAAGTCGCGCCACATTCACCCATAGTGTCAGTCCAACTGAAACATAAATAACCCACAAACCTTTACCGAGAGAAAGGGTGATTGCAAAAACGAGTAATACTGAAGGCAAAGTCCACACAACCTGTATCAACCAGCTTATGCACGCATCTACACGTCCACGGTAATAACCTGCAATTGATCCAAGTAAAAGACCAATTAATGTAGATATAAAAACCGCAACGAGGCCAACACCAAAACTCACTCTTGCACCTATAATGATTCGGCTTAAAATATCCCTGCCAAAACGATCAGTCCCAAGTAAAAAAGTCATCTTTTTAACCGTAACCCGTTTCCCTTTTATGGTTTCAGGAATTACTAATGATTCGGCAAGTCCTTCGTCGATATATTTTTGAATATACAGGCTATCATTTCTTCTATGATATGATGTTATTGGAATGATTGTTGCAGGTTCCGAATCCCCTGTTATGATTCTGCTTAGGAAATTATACCTCTCTTCTTTTGCAGATTTAATCTCAATAACAAGTTGCTTGTGTCCCGGAGGTTTTGTTGCGAGTTCAAGAATCATCCGATTCGCATTTGTTGAAGAATCCGGTGAGATACCATAGCCTAAGACAGCAATTAAAAAAATGATGCCAATAATGATACCACCCGCCACAGCCCCTTTGTTGCGACTGAATTTTTTTAGAAAAGAAGGTGGATGATTGATCATACTGCGATGAATAAAAATAGGAAGAATCAGCGATCTATGTTTATGTTCTATTTCACATTTCTTCCTTTCCATTCATAACTCCTTCCCTGACCGAGCAAGCCAGCAACAACCGTATAAAAAATATGAAAGGGCTGTATGAGTATAAAGTATCGGAGCAGTTTTGATTGTTTAAAAAAAACTGCTACAGGAATCATAAAATAAAGCTCAGCCATTGTTTTAATGATCAGAAAAAAAAGTAACAAGATGGTATGTTCCGGGGATAGAAAAGCTGCAAAAGCAAGTAAGAAAGGGAAAAGATTCACCAGATAAACCAAAGAAAGTGTTGCGATAATTCTTTTGTCCTTATATATAGCTGCCTTGCTGGCCCATCTGATTCTTTGTTTTATAAATGATTTCAAAGTTTTTTCCGGCGCAGTCTGCACAATCATATCTTCTGATAAAAAATAACTGACACCCCCCGGATACTTTTCCGAAAATTTATGCATTAGAAACAGATCATCACCACTTGCAATCTGATCCACTCCCTCAAAACCCCCAACTTCTATGAACGCTTCTTTGCTATAACAAAGATTAGCGCCGTTGCACAAATTCATTTTACCGGAACCTGTTGCTGCTGCTGTAATACCTTGGAGACTTAAAAAGTCGAGCGACTGAAATAACCCCAGGAAAGAGAATGAAGGGCTATGCATTTTAACGGGTGCTGCAATCATAACTGGTTTTTTATTTTCAATCATCCACGCCAACGTTCTTAACCAGTCTGCAGGTACAATACAGTCGGCATCAGTAACTACTATATAATTGCCTTTTGCGGCTTTGATACCCTCTTTGACCGCCATTTTTTTATAGGAGTTAATTTTGTTTTTAACAATGTCTTGAAGATGTATTAACCGAACACCTTTCTCCTTTGCTACGATGGCTGTTTTATCTTCACTGAAATCATCCACGAGAATTATTTCATACAACGAAGTAGGATAATGCTGAGCAAGTGCAGAAT
>JAULVS010000134.1:0-2365 GCA_032110905.1 Chitinophagaceae bacterium
TTTGATGAAAATGAAGATATGGCCGCTGCTGTATACTCTCCTATTCCCTTCAAGCGAATCAGTGAATCATAATTTTTAGGAAAGTAGCCTGCATGTTCTTCCATCACTGCTTGTGAAGTTTGATGCATATTCCTTCCCCTTGAGTAATATCCAAGTCCCTGCCAGAGTTTTAATATTTCTTCCTCTGTAGCCGAAGCGAAATGTTTTATAGTTGGATATTTTTCGGCAAAACGATTGAAATAGGGCATCCCCTGTTCTACGCGCGTTTGCTGCATAATTATTTCAGATAGCCATATTATATAGGGATCATTTGTATTTCTCCAGGGAAGATCTCTTTTATGCTTTTGATACCAGTTAATAATTTCTTCAGAAAACATCATTGATCTTGTTGAGTTTTGCTCTTTTGTGAAGCAAAAATACCTTACTATTTGTTTTATAGCGACTTGGTTTTAAAAAAAAGCAGATTTATTTCCCAAATTGAATTAAAACCAATACTTTTGCAACCCCAAAACAATTAGAATAACATTACAATAAATTAAATAAAATAGATATGACCAAGGCAGAAATCATTACAGAGATCTCAAACAAAACAGGAATTGAAAAGGCAGATGTTCAGGAAGCTATAGAAGCGTTTTTTAAAGTTGTCAAAAATTCAATGATAAATGGCGAGAATGTTTACGTGAGAGGTTTTGGTAGCTTTGTAGTAAAGAAAAGAGCAGAGAAAACTGCTCGTAACATTTCAAAAAATACAGCAATCATTATCCCTGAGCATTTCGTTCCAAGTTTCAAACCTGCTAAGATCTTCGTTGAGAAAGTAAAAGGCGGTAATAAATAATCAATTTAATCAGGCGGAATGTTACAAAGAAAGCAGATTATAGTTATAGGTTCAGTCGTTGTACTCATGGGCCTTATGCTTTCTTTAGATATTCAGGGTTTGGTTAAGCCGAACGAAGGCGCTGCGGCTTCAAATGCATCCGGACCGGCGCAAGAAGCAGCAATAGTTAAAGAAGTTTCTCTTGAAGACATTTCTTTAACCGCAAAGGAAAGTTTAAATGCCGGTCTTAAAAAGCAGATTACAGATCTTGAGGCTCAATTAAAAAGCTCGAGTGAATCTGAAAAGCTTAGTATTCAAAAGCAGCTTGCTCAGCAATGGGACGATGTAAATCAAAGTACACCTGCTTCTTTTTACTATGAGTTAATGGCTGAAAAGGAACCAAATTTTGATTCCTGGTTAAAAGCCGGCGATAAATTTACTGAGGCTTATCAGCAAAGCATGGACACACTTGTTCAGCCCGCTCTGGTTCAAAAGGCCATCAGTTCTTATCAAAAGGCTGATAAAATTAAACCAAATACACTGGAAGTAAAAACCGGGTTGGGAATAGCATACGTTACAGGAACACCAAATCCAATGCAGGGAATTACCCTGTTGCTGGATGTAGTAAAACAAGATCCGAAAAATTTGAAGGCCAACCTGAACCTGGGTTTGTTCTCTATGAAATCAGGTCAGTTCGATAAAGCTGTTGAACGTTTCAAAACGGTTATTAATATTGCTCCAAGTGCAGAAGCATGGTTTTACCTGGCTTCAAGTTATGAGAATATGGATAGGAAGTCTGATGCGATTGCTGCCTACCTTAAAACTAAAGAAATTGCTGCTGACCCGAACATGAGCCAGTTTGTGGACAGGAAAGTAAACGAATTAAGTAATTAGATTATAAAACATTTTAAAACACAACATTATGCCAAGCGGTAAGAAAAGAAAAAGACATAAAATGGCCACCCACAAGCGTAAAAAACGCTTGAGAAAAAACAGACATAAGAAAAAATAGTCTGATTTTTAATCTGTTCCTTATGTTCAGATCAAATTGCAGACTTGGAAAATAATTTAAACCTCCCGCTTAATTGCGCCGGAGGTTTAAATCATTTTTTGTTTTTATTTATTCCCTAGTTTTAAACGTATACCGGTTTTCTTAACCGGTGTCTTAAATTTAGCCATTGGTAAAGGAATTAATTATCAATTCATCCCCTAGTGGGGTTACTATTGCTTTACTGCAAGACAAGCAACTCGTAGAATTAAACACAGAGCAGGTCAGCAACAATTATGCTGTTGGCGATATTTATTTAGGCAAGATCAAAAAAATCATGCCCGGATTGAATGCTGCATTTGTGGATGTAGGCTACGAAAAAGATGCTTTTTTGCATTATCTGGATCTTGGACCACAGGTTCAATCACTGCTTAAGCTTACAAAAATTGTAAAGAATGGCAGTTATAAAGATAAACTGCTCAATAGTTTCAGACTTGAAACGGATATCAGTAAATCCGGAAAAGTCTCAGAGATACTGAACCGGAACATGTTGCTTCCCGTTC
>JAULVS010000135.1:0-5731 GCA_032110905.1 Chitinophagaceae bacterium
CGCAAAAAGATACGATTACATCAATTCATCAAAATGAAAACAACGAAACTTTAAGCCAAAGATTCTCCCCGCCTAAAGGATATCAGCGTATTCAACAGGATCCGCAATCATTTGCTGAATACCTGAGGATGCTTCCTCTAAAACCTATTGGCTCAAAAGTCCTTTTTTATAACGGAGAAATTAAGTCAAACAATGTATACGAGGCGGTAGTAGATATGGAAATTTCCAATAGAGATCTGCAACAATGTGCAGATGCCTGTATGCGCTTGCGTGGTGAATACCTTTATTCAAAAAAGGCCTATGATCAGATTTCTTTTTCTCTTACAAATGGATTTAAGGTAGACTATGCTGAATGGATAAAGGGAAATCGCGTTATAGTAAATGGTAACCAAACCTACTGGCGTAAAATAAAAGAACCTTCCAACACCTATAAAGATTTTCGTGCCTTTATGGATTTCATATTCGCTTATGCAGGAACCATCTCTTTATCCAAAGAAATGATTTCAAAAAACATAAAGGATATTGCAATCGGTGACGTCTTTGTTGTTGGCGGATCGCCCGGTCATGCAGTGATGGTGGTAGACCTCGCCGAAAATAAATCAGGTGAAAAGATTTTTATGCTTGCTCAAAGTTATATGCCTGCACAGGAGACCCAGATTTTGAAAAATATGCAAAACGATGAAATGAGTCCCTGGTACAGCGCAAAACAGATTGATAAATTATATACACCGGAATGGACATTTGAACTGAATCAATTAAAAGGCTGGAGTGATTAATTAAATTAATACTATCCACTATTTGATTGCCGCATTCGTGAAAAAAGGTTTCACATACAGAGGTGTTGTTTTTTCAAGAGAATCAAATTCTATTTCCTTAAACTTTCTGGTTGCTTCCTCTATCATCGAACGTGCATCCCATTGAACGTCTCCAAAAAATATGTTTTTTGCAGTATTTATTTTCTTCCATTTTTCCGCACCGCTTCCAAAACAGAAAACAGGTTTGTCATCTTTGAATGAAGGCATATCCGGGGCATCGAGTATAAATGCAGATGGCTTTGTAATTTCTTTTAAATTTTCATCATAAGCAGCCAAATAGACTTCCATCCTTCTCGCATCAATCATCGGACATAAAACGTAACTAGTCATTCCAGGGAAGGAATTTTTTATTTCATTTTTTGCGGCTACAGCCATCATATAGGTTGATGTCAATGTAATTAAAGGCAGATCACAGGCATAACAAATCCCTTTAGCGCTTCCGAGACCTACCCGCAGACCGGTATAGGAGCCGGGACCAATGGTAACGGCAACTGCGGCAAGATCAGTGACCTTTATCTCTTTTGCATCTAAGATTGCTTTAATGGCGGGTTGTAAAAATCCGGCCTGTTCTTTTTGGTCAACGCATAACCTAAAAGCAAATAACTCTCCATTTTCTGATAAGGCTACAGAACCGTTTTCAGAGGATGTGTCTATGTGCAAGAGAAAAGCCATTCAACAAAAATACAGGTCGTTCCTCTTAAAAAATTAAGTTTGTAAAATGGAAAGAACAATTATACACACAAATGATGCCCCCGCTCCGATTGGACCATACAATCAGGCAATACAGGCGGGCAACCTGGTTTTTGTATCCGGACAGGTAGCACTGGATCCACTCACCGGAGAGATGAATAATGCAGACCTGAATGCAGAAACCCACCAGGTTATGAAAAATGTACAGGCTGTGTTAAATGCAGCTGGTTGCGATTTCAGTCATATTGTGAAAACAACGATCTTCTTGAGTGATATGCAGCTGTTCACGCAAGTAAATGAGATTTATGGCAGTTATTTTAAAAGTGATTACCCGGCACGTGAAACGGTTGCTGTAAAAGGGTTGCCAAAAAATGCGAACGTGGAAATCAGTGTGATCGCCGCAAGATAATCGTACCATCATCAAAGTAAAGAGAAAGCCTTTTCGTTTCTTGTAAAGGGCTTTAACTTTGCACTTTCTCAAAATTGTATCATTATGTTTCAGAATCTGAGTGAGCGGCTTGAGCACGCGTTTAAAAATATCAAAGGGGAAGGACGAATTACCGAGCTAAATATTGCTGCTACGATCAAGGATATTCGTCGTGCGCTGATAGATGCGGATGTGAATTTCAAAATCGCAAAAGATTTTACAGATACTGTAAAAGACAAAGCCATTGGCTCTAAGGTTTTACTTGCTGTTAACCCCGGCCAGCAAATGGTCAAAATCGTGCAGGATGAACTGACTGCACTGATGGGCGGAACGGAAGCCGACCTTGACCTGAAAGGAAATCCAGCTGTAATTCTGATAGCAGGATTACAGGGTAGTGGTAAAACGACCTTCAGCGGGAAACTTGCCTCTTACCTTAAAGATAAAAAGGGGAAATCTCCCTTGCTGGTGGCTGCAGATATTTATCGCCCTGCCGCGATTGATCAATTGACTGTTCTTGCCGGACAAGTAGGGGTTGATATTTATTCTGAACGTGAAAACAAAGATGCTGTTGCGATTGCTGTTAATGCCGTAAAAGAAGCAAAAGCAAAGAATAAAAACGTCGTCATCATAGATACTGCAGGGCGACTTGCAATTGACGAAGTATTGATGAATGAAGTAGCTGCCATACGTGAAGCTGTTCAGCCACAGGAAATTTTGTTTGTGGTAGATAGCATGACGGGACAGGATGCTGTGAATACTGCGAAGGCATTCAATGATCGGCTTGATTTTTCTGGTGTGGTTTTAACTAAGTTGGATGGTGATACCAGAGGTGGTGCCGCACTTTCGATCAAATACACAGTGAACAAACCGATCAAGTTTGTGAGCAACGGGGAGAAGATGGAGGCGCTGGATGTGTTTTATCCTGATAGGATGGCGCAGCGGATATTAGGGATGGGCGACATCACTTCACTTGTTGAAAAGGCACAGGCGCAGTTTGATGAAGAGCAGGCACGTAAGCTGGAAAAGAAAATCAGAAAAAACCAGTTTGACTTTGAGGATTTCCGTCAGCAATTAGAGCAAATCAAGAAGATGGGTAATTTGAAGGATTTGCTTGGAATGATACCGGGTATGGGCAAGGCGATGAAGGATATAGAAATCAGCGATGATGCCTTCAAAGGAGTGGAGGCTATTATTAATTCGATGACCCCTCAGGAGCGGGCTAATCCGGATCTCATTAACCCCAGTCGCCGCACAAGAATTGCAAAAGGGAGTGGAAAGGATATTTCGGAGGTGAATGCCTTTATGAAGCAATTTGAGCAAATGAAACAGATGATGGGGATGATGAACAAGATGCCGATGGGTGGCCGTATGATGCCCGGTATGGGGAAACGCTGATAATTTTATTTTGGCTTGGAAATTTCAGTCAAAGCCTCTATTTTTGCAATCCCTAATTGATAACCTTATTATTTCACGCATTTAAATTTTAATTTACGATGCCAGTTAAAATCCGTCTGCAAAGACACGGTTCGAAAAAAAGACCTTTTTATTTCATCGTTGTGGCTGATGCAAGAGCCCCCAGAGATGGTAAATTCATCCAGAAAATCGGAACCTTCAATCCTGTTGCTGACCCAGCTGTTGTACAGATTGATCGCCAGAAAGCATTGGAATGGTTGCACAAAGGAGCTCAACCTACAGACACAGTAAGAAAAATTCTCTCAGGAAAGGGAGTATTGTATCTGAAGCATCTTCTACGTGGTGTAAGTCTCGGTCTTTTTGATCAGGCTGCTGCGATGGATAAATTCCAGTCTTGGCACAAAGAACACGAAGAAACCGAAGCCAAGAAGAGAGAAGAAGCACGCAGAGCAAGATTCAAGCAAAGAAGCGGTGGTAACTACCAGCGTCGTCCGGTTGCACCTCGTCAGGAGGAAGCTCATAGTGGTGAAGCAGAAGCTCCTACAACAGGCGAATAATAATTACTTGATCTATTTTATAAATCCTCCGTTTACGCGGGGGATTTTTTTTGCCCGCTATAAGCACTTCTCAACTTTATCTTTGTTGTATGGAAGAATATTTCAGTATTGGATTTTTTGTGGGGGTTCATGGTGTCAATGGTGAACTTGTACTAAAACACGATCTTGGTAAAAAAACAAGTTTGAAAGACCTGCAATGTTTCTTTCTGGAAGAACCCAAAGGGAAATGGCTGCCTTATTTTCTTACTTCGGCCAAAGCAAAGTCTGCCGATGAAGTTTATATTCAAGTGGAGGGCATACAAACCAGAGAAGCAGCTAAAAAGTTTAACGGTAAAAAAGTATGGCTGCGACAAGAGGATTTTCATCGTTTCAAGGCAAAGTCTGCTCCCATTTCTCTGATCGGTTATTTATTAAAAGATAATGATAGAGAACTTGGACTTATTGAAGAAATCATTGAACAGCCTTTTCAGCTATTGTGTCGTATTGTAATTGAAGAAAAAGATGTTCTGATTCCATTAAATGAATCTACGCTGAAAAAAATCGATCACGTCAAAAAGCAAGTGCTTGTAGCTTTACCTGATGGCTTGCTGGAAGTTTATTTGTCTTAATTTTTTTTACTCCATTTTTCCAGTTGTTTCAGGGTAGCGGATAGGTCTTTTGGAAGTAGGGCTTCCAGTTTATTACTTACTCCTTGCTGATCAGTAAAACCCAGGCTGGCAGCATGTAATGCCAGACGGCTCAACAATGGTTTTTCTTCTTCATCTGCAAGAGACAGTTTAAACTTTTTTCTCTTAATGGAAGACAACAACAAAGAGCTGGTATTATTATATAATTCATCAGCCACAAGCGGATGTCCGAGGTATTGCATATGCACCCTGATTTGATGGGTACGGCCGGTATGCAGCTGAAATTTTAACCAGGAATAAGCGCCAAAAGAACGAATGACTTCATAAGATGTTTGAGATGGTTTGCCTTTGGCATGAGTGATATAGGTTGAAGGTTTACCCGGATGTTCCATGATTGGCATGTCAATCATTCCGCTTGAATGCGCAGGAGTACCGCTGACCAGCCCATAGTATATCTTTTCTACTTTTCTTTCTTCAAATTGTCTGCTTAACCATTGATGTGAAGATTCATTACGAGCATAAATAATTACGCCGCTTGTAGGCTTATCGAGCCGGTGTACGGTCCATATCTTACCATATCGCTCTTGCAATAAATCTTTCAATGAAGGTTCCGATTGTTCTCTGTCGGGCACAGACAATAAGCCCGCCGGTTTATTAACAGCAATCCACTGTTCATTTTCCAGAATGATTTCCCATTTAATCTTCCCCACGTTGCTTTCTGTTTTCTTCTTTTCTCTTTTTAACAAATGACTGGTTCATAAACTTCAGTAACCTCACTTCTTTTTCAGAAAGAAAACGCCATTTGCCTCTGTCTACATTCTTCTTCGTAAGATTGGCAAACAACACCCGGTCCAGACCTTTCACATCATAACCCAGGTGTTCAAAAATTCTACGTACAATACGATTTCTGCCGCTATGAATCTCTATACCAATAACGCGTTTATTTTGCGCATCCACATACCCCAGCGCATCCGGTGCTACAAAGCCGTCTTCAAGTGTTACACCCTGCAGTAGTTGTTCAAAGTCTTTTTTCTCAAGTGCACGGTCAAGCGTTACTTCATACACTTTTTTTATTTGAAAACTTGGATGAGAAAGCTTCTGCGTCAACTCGCCGTCATTGGTAAACAGCAATACGCCGGTTGTGTTTCTGTCGAGCCGGCCTACCGGATATATTCGTTGTGTGGTTGAGCCTTTTAACAGGTC
>JAULVS010000136.1:0-6195 GCA_032110905.1 Chitinophagaceae bacterium
TCGACGACGGACAAAACATCACCACCGAAAGAATTATCAAAAACTAATTATACCCAACCCATTTTTGCTTACGTTTGATACAACCGACTGCCCCTTTTGGGGCAGTTTATTTTTTTATGAAGAAAGTCGGAAAGACAAAAAGACCGTTAGTCCGTGAGTCTGGAAGTTGGAGAGACTGTTAGATGTTTATTCGTTGAGTTGTTTAGGCGAAAGGACAAAGAAACCCTCAGCGTTTACCCCGCGTTCATCTTTCTATGCGTCGAAAAGAAGTCGGTAAGTCGATTAGTCCGAAAGTCCGTTACCTGTTTACTCGTTTAGACGTTTAGGCGATAGCACAAAGAAACCCTCTGCGTTTACCCCCACGTTCATCATTCTCTGCGTCGAAAAGAAGTCGGTAAGTCGATTAGTCCGAAAGTCCGTTACCTGTTTACTCGTTTAGACGTTTAGGCGATAGCACAAAGAAACCCTCTGCGTTTACCCCACGTTCATCATTCTCTGCGTCGAAAAGAAGTCGGTAAGTCGATTAGTCCGAAAGTCCGTTACCTGTTTACTCGTTTAGACGTTTAGGCGATAGCACAAAGAAACCCTCTGCGTTTACCCCGCGTTCATCATTCTCTGCGTCGAAAAGAAGTCGGTAAGTCGATTAGTCCGAAAGTCCGTTACCTGTTTACTCGTTTAGACGTTTAGGCGAAAGGACAAAGAAGACCTCTGCGTTAATCTCCGTGTTCTCTTTTCTCTGCGCCGAAAACCTCGTAACTCGTAACAAGTAACAACATTCATCTACAACAAATCATTCAGCTTTTTTCTAAACAACTCAAAGTCGAGCAGGTTATTATGAATCGCATCAGGAACAGTCACGAATTCATCATTCGACTTCAGTGAATTTTTTAAACGAGCTGCATGTTTATAAGGGATCACTCCATCATCAGTGCCATGAAAAATGGTAACCGGCGACTCGATATAAGAAAGATATTCGTATGTAGGAAACCGATAGCGACTCATCCTGTTGGTTGGATAAATGGGAAAATGATCCCGCGCTAATTGAGGAATGCTGTAGTATGGAGTTTCTAGAATCAGCCTTCTGCATTTTTTTACTGATGCAAGTTCTGATGCGATACCGGTTCCAAGCGATTTACCGTAGATAATGATTGAATCAGCTGCAAATTCTTTTTCAGCTAGCTGGTAAACGATACGCGCATCCTGATACACTCTTTGTTCAGTAAACCGGCCTGTTGTTTTTCCAAATCCTGGATAATCTGCCATCCATACATCATACCCTTTATTGGTTAATGTTATTGCATAACGCAAATAACGTTTGATATTGTCCCTGTTGCCATGAAAAAACAACACAGCTCCTTTTCTTTTTATGTTAGCAGCTGGATGAAACTGAACAATATGTAAGGTGTCATTTTCATCAACAGGAATCAACCATTCACGATGAGGCAATTTGAAATCATAAGAGAACGTTGCCGGAACAGACTTCGGATGCAACAATAATTTTTCCTGAAAATGCCAGAGCAGTATTCCCCCGAGAGCATAGACGATCAAAAGAACCTTTAAGGTTCTGGTGATGATTCGTTTGTAATTGGATTTATTCCTCATATTTTAAGAATATCTCTGATGAAATTATGGTATTCAGGGAAAGACGGGAGATTATTATGTCCACCTCCGTTGATGCGAATTAATGTGACCCGGCGCGGGTGCAATGACTGAAGTTTTTCACTGTGACGAAGAGGAATGAGCCAGTCGTGAGTACCATGAAGAATATAGGTATGACATTTCACATTTTGAATCCACTGATCAGTCCGCAGGTGATAACGCAACACAAGTTTCATTGGCAGAAATGGTAAAAACCTTTCTGCAACTTTTCTGAAACTGTAATAAGGTGCGTCTAATATCAGATAGCGTGGATGATTATCGGCAGCGAGCTTGCATGCAAAACCGCTCCCCATACTTCTGCCATAAACGATGATATGATCTTCCGGATATTGAAGACAAAGAGAATGGTAAACAAATTGCATGTCGCTGAGTAAAGCTGCTTCACTTCGCTTTCCGGTGCTTTTTCCAAAGCCGCGATAATCAACCAGCACAACATCATAACCGAAGCGAAAAAAATCACGTGCATATTTTCCCCAACCCTTCACACTTCTTGTATTGCCATGAAAATAAAGAATGAGTCCGTGCGGTTTCTCTACATAAAAATGAAGTCCGCTGATTAAAACATTTTCTTCCGGCTGGAAACTTATTTCACGGAATGGCGCTTCATAACGAAACTCAAAATCGGGAGAAAGCTTCTCTGGTTTAAAAATAAAACGCTCCTGCAGATAGTATGCTACTACTGTAATAAACAAATATGCAAGTAAAATATAAAGCAGGTAATTCGACATCTGTCATATAAAACTAATCTGAGCGCATCTTTATTCCATATCTTCATCCCTAAAAATACGCTTGAGTTTCAAGTTGCTCACTGGAGCTACAATCAATGGAAATTTTTCAATAGTCACATTGCTCTGGTCAAGGCCAAAACCACGCTCCTCACTAAGACCAACCTTCTTTAATAGAAAATAAAGGCGCATAATAATCCTTTCATAGAAAGGAAGCTCATTATCATGGCTGAGGAATTTCTCCATCACAACAAATTGAAAATCTCCTACAACATTGTTGCGCTGTAAACTTTCATACCTGCTGGTGATGTTCACTTCCTTGTTGGCAACCATGTCTTCCACTACCTTTCTGAACATATAATTGATGCGCGGCTGTACGCGGAAACCAAGACGGTATTCCACCCGAATCACTTCATTGGGAATAATGGTATCTACTTCATACTCACAAGTATAAGGTTCATCAACCGTATTTACATGCACAAACCAGTAGATATCGGCGCGTTTGGGTTTGCGGTTTAGTATCGAATAAATAATCTTATGTTCGATTTCACGCGGGTTGTTTGCACTTGTAAGGTATACCAGATGCGTTGCATATTTGGGTACAGTTAAATCGTTGCTAAGCTCCTGGAGCAAAGGCAATGAATCTTCAAGTTTGATAAATTCAACATATCTGTTTTTGATTTTACGGGAACGATGCCACACAAACATCACAATAAACATGCCGGCACCAATAATGAGGGTGATATAGCCTCCGTGCATGAACTTATCCAAAAGCGCAACCAGATAAGCAAACTCAATAATCAGATAGGCAATCAGAAAAAGATAAATCCATGATGACTTAACCCTGTGAATAACCATATAATTGGCAAACAAAAGCGTAGTCATAATCATAGTGACAATAATTGCCAGTCCATATGCTGCCTCCATTTTAGAGGACTCTCTAAAATACAACACCACAAATACACAACCCGCAAACATAAGATTGTTCATAAAAGGAATAAAAAGCTGACCTCTTTCTTCTGAAGGATAAACAACTTTTAATCTGGGCCAGAGGTTTAATCGCATCGCTTCACTGATTAACGTAAAAGCTCCTGCAATCATAGCCTGACTGGCAATAATTGCAGCAACAGTTGCAATCAATACACCGGGAATGATAAACCATTGAGGCATCAGGTCGTAGAAAGCATGAAGTCCGGTTTGCGCTTTTAATTCCGGTGTAATTAATTTACCTCCATGGTGCGATATTAATGACGCCCCCTGTCCAAAGTAGTTGATCAACAAACTAGCTTTTACAAAAGTCCATGAGGCTCGAATATTGCCTCTGCCACAATGACCTAGATCACTGTACAAAGCTTCCGCACCAGTTGTACAAAGAAACACTGCTCCTAATAGCCAGAAGCCGCTCGGATAGTTAGCAAGAAACTTATATGCATAGTACGGGTTGAGTGCCCGAAAGATGGAAAGGTCATCAAATATGTGTACAAAACCGAGAATAGCAAGCATGCTAAACCATACGAACATAATGGGTCCGAACCATACACCTATTGAACCTGTACCAAATTGCTGTGCAAAAAAGAAAAGCGTCAGGATACTTAGTACAATGGTTACAATTGTATTCGGGTGCAGCTCCCTTAATTGAGGCAGCACCCGCAACCCTTCCACAGCAGAAGTAATCGAGATAGGAGGTGTAATAATACCATCTGCAAGCAATGAAGCACCTCCGATCATAGCAGGCAACAACAGCCATTTTTTTCTTCTTCTTACCAATGCATAAAGTGCGAAAGTTCCGCCCTCACCTTTGTTATCAGCACGCAAAACCATTGTTACATACTTAATGGTTGTCTGCAGTGTAAGTGTCCATACAATCAACGAAAGCGTACCAAGAATAAGCGTTTCTTCTACAATTCTGTTTCCGATAATGGCATTGTAAACGTATAATGGAGAAGTACCAATGTCTCCATAAATAATACCTAAAGCAATGAGAAGTCCGGCCGGGGTAACCTTAGAAGTATGCTTGCCCACAAAAAAAATTTAATTGAAAAAGTCTGCTATCTATTATCAGTTTTGGTAGTACGAAACCAAAGGTAGGAGTTGGTACATTATCTGCAATAAAAAAGAAGAAAGAGTCGGATTATTTTTTCCAAAGCAAACTGCCGTCACCATAACTCAGAAACCGGAACTTGTTTTCAATCGCATAATCATATACCCTTTTCCAGTCGTCGCCGATCATTGCAGCAATCAGCAACAACAACGTTGATTCCGGTTGGTGAAAATTTGTGACAATCGCCTTGGCCAGTTTCACCTTATAACCCGGGGCAATCAGGAGTTGGGTGCGACAGATCAATTCTTGCTGCTTTCTCTGTTTCATCCATTCTGCCAATGCCGCGAGCGCCTCTTCTCCGGAAATACCTTTTTCTGCAAGTTCATACGCATCCCACTGCGCAATTTCCAGCTGTTCAATTGTAAGTTCCGGATGATGAAAAGCTTTCACCCCCATCCAATAGAGCGTTTCCGTTGTTCTTAAAGAAGTGGTGCCGACCACAATGAGGTCACTGTTCAACCTGTTTTTTAACTCTTCAATAAACGACAATTTCACACTAATCCACTCTTTGTGCATTTCATGTCCGCCAATAGTATCAGATTTAACAGGAAGAAATGTACCGGCCCCCACATGAAGGGTCACAAACGAAGTACTGATTCCTTTTGATTTCAGCGATTCCAGTAATGTAGGTGTGAAATGCAATCCTGCAGTTGGAGCCGCAACACTTCCCTCTTCTTTTGCATAAACAGTCTGGTAACGTTCGTAGTCAGACGCCTCTGCCTTTCGGTTCAGATACGGTGGAAGAGGAATGACACCAGCCAGATGAAGTACTTCACCGAAGTGTAGGCTATCCGGAGACCATGAGAATTCAATGATGAATACTTCTCCGAAACGCTCTAATATTTTCACCCGTAGTAATATCTCCTTATTTCGATCACTGATCTGTTTCTCTAAAAAAGTTTGTTTCCATTTTGCCGCACCTCCCACCATACATTTCCACCTCACGCTTCCCTGTGAAGACATTCCCTGAACGATTTCCAAAGAATCGGCAGGCTCCAAACAAAATATTTCAATTGTGGCACCGGTGTCTTTCTGAAAAAGCAAGCGTGCTTCTATCACTCTGGTGTCATTAAACACCAACATCGAACCTTCCTGCAATTCGTCTGCCAATTGTTTGTACACCGATTCCCGGATTATCCCTTCTTTATAAATGAGAAGCTTACTCTGATCGCGGTCAGGCAAAGGATGAGAAGCTATTCGATCTGGAGGCAAATCATAATGATATTCCTGAATAGTGATTTGTCTAGGATCAGACATATGGAATGCAGAATAAAACTTTTAAGAAATAAAGAACGATGCTTCCTGTTAGTTTTGTGTTTTAGTACCATATGCCAGATCGCCGGCATCACCCAAACCGGGAACGATGTAGCTCTTGGCAGTGAGTTCCTCATCAATATCTCCGCACCAAATTTTCACAGATGGTTCGCAACGGTGAACATATTCGATACCTACCGAGCAGGCAATGGCGCAGACAATATGAATTTCTGATGGCATCCCCTCATCTTTCAAATGTTGAACGGTTTTTACCAGAGAACTGCCGGTGGCCAGCATCGGGTCAGAAATAATCAAGACCCTGTTCTCAAGATTCGGACAACTTACATAATCAAGACTGATTTCAAAAGAACCATCGCGGTGATGTTTGCGATAGGCAGAAATGAATGCGTTGTCGGCTTTGTCGAAATAATTCAGCATACCCTGGTGCAGCGGCAA
>JAULVS010000137.1:0-14333 GCA_032110905.1 Chitinophagaceae bacterium
CACTTCCTACCCTCGTACAATATGCTTTCGTAATACCTATTACCTCGCGAATTTTTAAAGGAGATATTCCCAGACCTGTACATACACCAGCTGAAATGGTGTTGGAAGATGTTACAAAAGGAAATGTACCGAAGTCGACATCCAGCATACTTCCCTGGGCTCCTTCTGCCAAAACTTGTTTTCCTTCCTGCAAATATTTGTTTATAAAATATTCGCCGTTAACAATATTGAGCGACTTAAGAAATTCAATTGCCTCAAAAAATTCAGTCTCCCAGGCCGATAAATCTTCCTGCACCCCATAATGAGAAAGCATGTCGAGATGCTTTTTCTTCAATTTGGCATAAGCCTGGTCGAAATCAGGGCGCAATACATCTCCTACCCTAAGAGAGTTGCGACCTGTTTTATCCATATAAGCCGGGCCGATTCCTTTTAATGTAGATCCTATTTTTTCATCCCCTTTGGCAGACTCTGAAGCTCGGTCGAGCGCACGATGTGTAGGCACAATGATGTGGGTGCGTTCGGAGATAAATAAATTTTCCCGGACATCAACACCGAATGAAGCCACCTTCTCGCACTCTTTTTTTAATGTAACCGGATCAAGTACAACCCCATTGCCGATCAGGTTGATAATTCCTTTGTGAAAGATCCCACTGGGAATCTGGTGCAACACCACCTTTTCATTATTTACATAAAGTGTGTGCCCTGCATTTGGCCCCCCCTGAAAACGTGCGATGATATCGTATCGTGGAGCAAAGAAGTCAACAATTTTTCCTTTCCCTTCATCTCCCCACTGGAGTCCAAGAATAACATCAACCATAAAAATATTTATTTATTCACTTGAGCCGCAAAAATAAGCGATGAAGCAAGTCGATGAATAAAAAAAGCAGGAATGGGGAAAATTATTGATCAGTGTCGTAGCGTTCTACTTTTTCAATGCCGGGAAGAGACATTAAACGGATGACAAGTTCCTCCAGTTCATCTTTATCATGGACAAAGATTTTAATATTTCCCTGAAATATGCCTTCTGATGCTTCAATGGTAAGTGCACTGATATTAATCCGTAACTCTCCGGATATTAATTGGGTAATTTTGTTAATGACACCAACATCGTCTACGCCGATAATTTTTATACCCGTAAGAAAAGAAATCTCCTTATTCTTGGCCCATTTTGTTTTGACAATGCGATGACCAAAATTGGCTAGAAGGCGGGAGGCATTTGGGCAGTTGGTTCTATGAATAATCAATCCTTTACCGGTAGAAACAAATCCAAAAACATTATCTCCCGGAATCGGTTTACA
The DNA here is from genome assembly GCA_032110905.1 of Chitinophagaceae bacterium. Taxonomy (GTDB): domain Bacteria; phylum Bacteroidota; class Bacteroidia; order Chitinophagales; family Chitinophagaceae; genus Lacibacter. The sequence continues at coordinate 1,299 of JAULVS010000137.1, forward strand.
GCAATTTGCAAGGGTATAAACTATTCTATCACTGCTTTCTCCGAAGATAATCAGCTCACTCTCTTTTGCTGAGGATGTCCGCTGATTTTCTGCATCAGGTTTGGATTCAGGAACAACTTTAACAGGCTTCGGAAGCTCCAACTTATCTCCGTGAAGAGTAAGATCTTTAAGCTCTTTTAAGTCTATGATTTTTGATGCGATGCGAAAGAACAGTTCAAGGTGAGAAGGAACCTTGTAAAATTGTGCGAGTGTTTCAACATTATGTATATCGAATGCTGCACCTATCTGTTCCAGCTTTCGCTGTAAAATGTATTTACCCTCATCGGCAATCTTTCGTTTTTCCTCTTTAAGAGAATCTTTAATCTTGGCTTTGGCCTTGGCCGTCACCACAGAATTAAGCCAGTCTTCATTTGGTCTTTGTTTGATACTGGTGATGATTTCTATCTGGTCACCGCTACGGAGTTTGTGTGAAATAGGAACCAACTTGTGATTCACTTTTGCGCCTATGCAACGACTGCCCACATCACTGTGTACACCAAAGGCAAAATCGAGTGCGGTTGCTCCAACCGGCAGCATTTTGACATCCCCTTTTGGGGTATAGACGTAGATTTCCTCGGCGAGAAAAGAACTTTTAAAATCATGCAGAAAATCAAGCGAACTGCTTTCTTGGTTACCCAGCACTTCCCTGATATTATGAAACCATTTATCAAAACGATCTTCATCTCCTGTACCTTCCTTGTATTTCCAGTGAGCTGCAAGTCCTTTCTCTGCAATTTCATTCATTCGTTTAGATCGTATTTGCACCTCTACCCAACGACCATTAGGTCCCATTACTGTAGTATGCAAGGCCTCATAACCATTGCTCTTGGGATTACTTAGCCAGTCACGCAGACGTTCCGGTGAAGGAGAATACATATCTGCCACTATTGAATAAGCTTTCCAGCACTCTTCTTTCTCTCTGTCATAAGGCGCATCGATTATAACCCGAATAGCAAACAAATCATAAACCTCTTCAAAAGTCACTCCTTTCTTTTTCATTTTGGTAGAAATGGAATGGATCGATTTGGGCCGACCATAAATCTCAAAACTGCTAATGCCACTTTTTTCGAGCTTTTCTTTAATAGGTTTGATGAACTCATTAATAAACCTGGCGCGTTCGCGTTTTGTTTCAGAGAGTTTACGGGCAATCTCTTTGTAAACATCCGGCTCCAGATATTTCATCGAGAGATCTTCCATCTCCGTTTTTATGTTATATAAACCCAAACGATGGGCCAAAGGCGCATAAACATAAACTGTCTCACTTGCAATTTTCAGTTGTTTTTCCCGCTTCATACTGTCCATCGTACGCATATTATGCAAACGATCAGCCAGCTTAATCAGTATCACCCGCGGATCATCCGTAAGCGTTAGCAGGATTTTTTTGAAATTCTCAGCTTGTTGGGTCGAATTTGTATCTACAACAGTTGCGATTTTGGTCAGTCCGTCAATGATTCTTGCAATCTCACTACCGAATTCACGCTCAATTTCTTCCAGGGTAATATCTGTATCCTCGACAGTATCGTGTAAAAGCGCACAGATGGTTGAACGGACACCTAGACCGATTTCTTCCACACATATTTGTGCAACAGCAAGTGGGTGGTGAATATATGGCTCACCGCTTTTCCGACGCATCGTCTGATGGGCTTCTGCCGCCATTTCAAAAGCAGTACGTAATAGCTCTTTATCGCCCTTCTTTAATTTCATTTTCAGAGAGCGTAAAAGCGCCCTGTAGTGACGGAGGATTTCTTTCCGCTCCTGATCAGGGGTCAAATTATATGTCTTTATGGTAGCGATCGGTTCCAGAATTCGCAATTTAAGAAAAACCGGTTATCAGTATGGAAAGAAACCAGATTCTTCCTACTTTTGCACCCCGCAAAACCGGATGTGGTGAAATTGGTAGACACGTCAGACTTAGGATCTGATGCCGCAAGGTGTGGGGGTTCGAGTCCCTCCATCCGGACAATAATCAACAGGGTGGGCAATGCAATCTGAGCTCCTATTGCATCTGACCACCCTGATTTGTAGAATGAAGAATGGGTGTGGGTTATGGGTTACTGGTCTCCCGGACTCTTGGACACCCTGTCTTCCTAAACACCAACTTTAAAAATTATAAAGACTAGAAAAACCGTCTTTTCAATAAAACAAAAAAACATGGCTACAGTTACCAGAGAGAACGTCGGATTACTCACAGATAAATTAACAGTTACCATCAGTAAGGAAGAGTATTATCCTGAATTTGAAAAAAATCTAAAAACTTATAGTAAAAGAGCAAATATTCCGGGTTTTCGTCAAGGTATGGTACCGATTGGAATGGTGAAAAAGATGTACGGACAAAGCCTGTTCGCTGAAGAAGTTATCAAAAACATTGAAAAAGGCCTGAACGAATATCTGAGCAAAGAAAGCCTTGAAATTTTTGCACAACCTTTGCCACTTTCCAACAAAGATTTCAAACCTTTAATGGATCAGCCGCAGAATTACCAGTTTGAATTTGAAATCGGACTCAAGCCGTCTTTCGAAATCAACCTGAATAAAACTAAGGCACCCTTTTACAAAGTGAAAGTAACTGCCGAAATGATCAACGAAGAAGTTGACAGGCTTCGTCAGCGACTCGGCAAACTAACTGAACCAGAAACCGCATCACAGGATGAAAATGTGCTGAACGTGACGTTTGAAGAAGCCGACGGCCAAGGGAATGTGTTGGAAAACGGACTTAAGAAAGACAACTCCTTACTTGTAAAATATTTCAGCGAAAGTTTTCGTCCGAAGTTAATCGGGATGAAAAAAGGCGACTCAATCACTTTTACCCTTGAAGAAGCCTTCGATGAAAAAGAAAGAGACTGGGTGCGAAAAGACATCGGATTATCCGAAGACATAAAAGCCCTTCAAATTCCGTTATTGATGACTATCTCCAAAGTCGGATTGGTAGAGAAAAGGGAACTAAACGAAGAATTTTTCAAAGAAGCATTGCCCGGCAAAGAAATTGCGAGCGAAAAGGATTTTCTGTCGGCAATTGAAAATGATATTCAATTACAATGGGATCGTCAGAGCAGCAACCAGCTTCAACATCACCTCTATCATGTATTGCTCAACGATACCAAGATGGAACTGCCAGAAGCGTTTTTAAAAAGATGGTTAACTTCTGCCGGAGAAAAGCCTAAAACAGCTGAAGAAGCAGAAGCAGAATACCCTTCTTTCGATAAGCAATTACGTTGGACACTTATCACCGATAAAATCGTTAATGCCAACAATATTCAGGTTAGTGCAGAAGAATTGAAAGACAGCTTCCGCCAGCAGATTCTTGGTTATTTTGGTGGAATGAGCCTGGGAGACGGCAACCTGGAATGGATCGACCAGTATGTTGAAACATTGATGAAAGATGAGCAGCAGGTTGATGGCACATATCGCAAGCTTTTGACGGAAAAAGTATTTCAATGGGCGGAAGTACAGGTACAAAAAGACGAAAAAGTGATTTCTTCTGAAGAATTCATTAAAATGAACGAAGAGCACCAACATACGCACCACTAATCTTTTTATAAAGTTCTCCTCAATCCCGCCAAAACAGGCGGGATTTTTTTTAGCCGCATGTTTTAAAAATAGTTGAAAAATGAATTTTCTGCCTTTCTGTCGTAGCTTCTAACTTTGCACATAATTTGAAGAGAAAGATTAAAATCGTTTCCCTTAACTTGTAACCGAAAAATTGAATTATGCACATAAATAAAGAGTTTGAAAAATTTGCCATCAAGCACCAAGGAATTTCAGGAGCTACATTGCACAGCTACCAAAATCATTTCAATCCTACCAACCTCACTCCTTATATCATTGAGGAGCGTCCGTTGAATGTTGCGAGCATGGATGTGTTCTCTAGGCTGATGATGGACCGTATTATATTTCTAGGTGAAGGCATCAATGATTACGTTGCCAATATCGTTACCGCTCAGTTGTTGTTTCTTGAAAGCACGGATCGTACCAGAGATATTCAGATGTACATCAACAGCCCGGGCGGAAGCATTTATGCCGGGCTAGGTATCTATGACACCATGCAATATATTTCCCCCGATGTAAGTACAATTACAACAGGTATTGCAGCAAGTATGGGCGCCGTGCTGATGTGTGCCGGATCTGAAGGAAAGCGAACCGCTTTAAAACATTCACGCATCATGCTGCATCAGCCTTATGGTGGCGCAGGTGGTCAGGCCACTGATATTCAGATTATGGTGAATGAAGTAAAAAAGCTGAAGCAGGAATTGTATGAAATCATTGCTTATCACAGTGGACAAACAATTGAAAAGGTGATGGAAGACAGTGACAGAGATTTCTGGATGACGGCATCAGAAGCAAAAGAGTATGGTCTGGTGGATGAAGTGCTGATCATGAACCCGAGAAAAGTAAAAGAAAGCTAATCACAACATTTAATAATTAATAATATGATTTCGAATAAATTTTTAGAACCAATCAGGTTTGAAGAGGAAGATGAGCCAAAAGAAAATCCATTAGAACAGTTTTCTGCGGCCGCGTTCGGACCATTTCAGAGAAAATTTCTCGAGCAACGTAAAATATTTTTCTGGGGTGTGGTGCATGACAATTCAGCAAAAGACATTGTAAACCGTTTGCTATACCTGGATGCTATGGCTCCCGGAGAAGAAATCAAATTTTACATAAACAGCCCAGGCGGAGTGGTTACTTCCGGTATGGTTATCTACGATACCATGAAGCTTATTAGTTCTCCGGTTAGTACAATTTGTATGGGTATGGCGGCGAGTATGGGCTCAATTTTATTGAGTGGCGGCACAAAAGGTAAAAGATATATCTATCCGCATGGCGAAGTAATGATACACCAACCAAGCATCGGAGGCGCACAAGGTACCAGTGCTGATCTGGAGATCCTGGCAAGACAGATTGCCAAAACAAAGGAACTAGGCGCAAAAATTCTTGCAGAAAATTGCGGAAAGACACTTGAGAAAGTGATGAGAGATTTCGACAGAGATTACTGGATGAATGCGGATGAAGCTGTTCAATACGGCATCGTTGATGGCATTGTTGATAAATTATAATCACTTATTATTATTTCATTCCCTCGCAAGCAACAATTATTTTTTGATTGATGATTGTGAGGGTTTTTAATGAGAACTACCAAGCTTCTTAATTTTCGGTATCGCTCTATTAGGTTCGAAGAACCTTTTGTATATTTGAACTAGTTTGTACCCACGAAACCCTATCGCATGGCAAAAAATAATGCACTTCACTGTTCTTTTTGCGGCAGAAATCGGGATGAAGTAAAGATACTCATCGCCGGCCAGGAAGGTCATATCTGTGAAAACTGCACCGAACACGCACAGGAAATTATCCAGCAGGAACTTCAGCAAAAGCAAGAGCAATCAGTTTCCAATTTTAAATTGAATGTAAAGAAGCCCGCTGAAATCAAAACCTATCTCGATGAATATATCATTGGTCAGAATGAGGCGAAGAAAGTGATGGCTGTTGCTGTTTACAACCATTACAAACGACTGAAGCAAAAAACTGACAATGAGATAGAAATTGAGAAAAGCAATATTGTGATGGTGGGTGAAACCGGTACAGGTAAAACCCTGATCGCAAAAACAATTGCCAAGGTATTGAATGTACCATTTGCCATTGTAGACGCAACGGTTTTTACGGAGGCGGGTTATGTAGGAGAAGATGTTGAAAGCATTCTTACAAGGCTATTACAAGTGTGTAATTATGATGTAGCGGCTGCGGAAAGAGGCATTGTTTATATAGATGAAATTGACAAAATAGCACGCAAAGGAGACAATCCTTCTATTACCCGTGATGTAAGTGGCGAAGGGGTTCAGCAAGGTATGCTGAAACTGCTTGAAGGAACTGAGGTATTAGTTCCGCCACAAGGAGGCAGAAAACATCCCGAACAAAAACTTATTAAAATAAATACGCAGCAAATATTATTTATTTGCGGAGGAGCTTTCGACGGTATTGATAAAATCATTGCAAGAAGAGTAAACACAAACGCCATCGGTTTCAGTTCTAAAAAAGAAGAGCAGGAACTGATGAAGCGTAATCTGTTACAATTTATCAATGCACAGGATTTAAAATCATTCGGTCTCATTCCTGAATTACTTGGGCGTTTGCCGGTAGTTACACATTTGAATCCACTGGATGAAGCAACCCTGAAAGAAATCTTACTCACTCCGAAAAATGCACTCATCAAACAGTACCGTAAGCTTTTTGAGCTGGAAGGAATACGTTTTACGATGGATGATGAAGTTGCTGATTTTATGGTGAAAAAAGCAATGGAATATAAACTCGGCGCTCGCGGTCTAAGAAGTATTTGCGAAAGCATTTTAACCGATGCTATGTTTGAAATGCCAGGTACTGACACGAAAGATTTTCATCTCACACTCGATTATGCACAGCATAAATTTGACAAAAGCAAGCTGAGTATGTTGAAAGTTGCATAAACATTCTTTTTTGATATTCCACTTTTATTGAATTAAATAATCAAAATCCATATGCAGGATTTAATTGAAAGACTAAAGCAAAAAGGCTTGTCAGAAGCACAGGCTTATGCTGCAATAGAAGTAATCAAAGATTTTACAAAAGAAAAATTTCCTGTTTTTGGCGGTGCGATTGATCGGCTTTTTGATAAATATGGACCAAAAGAAGAAGAAGATTTTCTGTAATTGAATTCAAACTGTAATTTCAGCAACTTTTAAGTTTAAAGTTTTTCCTTTTAACTTTTAATTTTTGACTTAGCTCTTTTCAGTACGTCAATATCTCATTGAGATATTTTTTGAGAATTGCTATCTGCTCTTTAGTGATTGTACCAATTCTTTTTTGAAGTCTTTCCTTAGATACTGATCGGATATGAAAAGTGAGTACTTCTGACGATTCGAGCAGGTTATTCATTTCATCAGGCTCCAATACAATATTGCCCTTATAATTTTTTATTTGGGTAGTTAGCGGACAGCAAATTACAATGGGTAGATACTCGTTTAATAAATTACCGCTAAGTATGACCATGGGTCTGTACCCACCCTGTTCACTTCCCTTGACAGGATCAAGGCTTGCATACCAAATTTCACCTTGCTTCATCTTCTGTACGTAATAGCTTCAGGTAATCTTCCATTCCTTCCTCGGCCAGGGTGATGAGATCAGTATCGACAGCCATCTTTTTATAAGAACGCAGATATGAAGCTTTATTTAGATGATCAAGATAAAGCCTTAGTGCTTTCTCTAATAATTTGTTTTTGGGAACACCCAGTTCGGTTGCTTTTTGATTCAATTCAACCCAAAGTAATTCAGGAAGAGTACTGGTGAAAGTAGCCATCATATACATTTATTATACAAATATATTACATATTTATAAAATATAAGTACATAAATTATTTAAGCGCTTGCCGTGCAATCACTATTTTCTGAATTTCACTGGTTCCTTCTCCGATTGTACATAATTTAGAATCGCGATAAAATTTCTCAACAGGAAAATCTTTCGTATAACCATATCCGCCAAAAATCTGCACGGCATCATTACTGATTTTAACCGCCGCTTCACTGGCTAAATATTTTGCAATGGCTCCTGCCTCCGTTACAGACTCCCCTGCATCTTTCAAAGAAGCAGCTTTGGCAATTAACAATTCTGCAGCGGCAATTTCAGTCGCCATATCAGCCAATTTAAAAGATATGCCCTGAAACTTGATGATTGGCTGATCAAACTGGTGTCTTTCTTGTGCATATTTCAATGCTGCTTCATAGGCACCCTTTGCGATACCCAATGAAAGAGCAGCAATGGAAATTCTGCCTCCGTCTAGTACCCTCATTGCCTGGCGGAATCCGTCACCAACCTCACCTATTCTGTTTGCGTCAGGAATTCGGCATTGATCAAAAATCATTTCAGCAGTTTCACTTGCACGCATGCCAAGTTTATTTTCTTTCTTCCCCGCACGAAATCCAGGTGTACCTCTTTCTACAATAAAGGCAGTTGCATTGCCGCTGGTTCTAGGCTCACCTGTACGTGCAATAACTACTGCAACTTCTGCACTGATTCCATGTGTAATCCAGCACTTGGTACCGTTTAAAACCCACTCATCTCCTTCTCTGACTGCAGTGGTTTTCATATTTCCGGCGTCGCTTCCTGTATTCGGCTCTGTCAACCCCCATGCTCCCAGCCATTCTCCTGAAGCCAGCTTAGGAAGAAAACGCATTTTCTGCTCTTCATTTCCGCAATAATAAATATGTCCTGTACATAAAGAATTATGAGCAGCAAGACTTAAGCCAACAGAGCCGCACACCTTTGCTACTTCCACAATTGCTGCAACATACTCTTGATACCCAAAACCACTTCCTCCGTATTTTTCAGGTATGAACATCCCCATTAAACCAAGTTTACCCATCTCCTGCATTACATCTTTGGGGAAATGCTGGCTTTCATCCCACTCCATTACATACGGGGTAATATTTATTTTAGAAAAATCCCTGGCAACCTGTGCCACCTGTTTTGTTAATTCACTTGTTTCAAAATTCATAATCCCTTCTTTTAACCCGCCCGATTTGTATGATATATCATGAAGGCAGAAAACAAAGATATATAAAAGCTAACAGATGTTAGGAGTTATTTTATATTCATATATAGGTGGATTTTGTCATAAAGGTCTGAAGACAAGGAAGCAATCTTTCTCAAATCAGCAATTGATTCAAAAGCGCCATGCTGATTACGAAAAGACACAATATTATTTGCTATGCGAAAATCTATGTAAGGGTGCTTTTTCAGATCATCAGAAGACACCTCGTTGAGATTAATCGTTCTGTAAGGCCCATTTGAAAATACCAACCATGGTTTAATTTTTTGAAAGATAGAATCAGGAAGCCCATAGGTTTCTGCAACTTGTTCTATACTGTAAAAGCCTCCCAACTTTTCTCTAAAATTGATGATTCTCTGTGCATAACCGGGTCCGATACCCTCCAGCATTTTCCAATCTTCAAGGGTCGCCTCGTTGATATTAATATTCGTAACAGACTTTCGGGATTGACGAAAAGCAGAAGCCGGTTTTGATAAAGTAACCTGATTTTCGGGAATACGAACAAAGGGAATCAATGCCTCACAAAAAGTAGGAGATAGTCCGAATATTCGCCGAAGATCTTCAGGCTTTTGAAAAAGACCGCCTTTCTCCCGGTATTTCATGATTGTATTAACAACCGATTCCTTCACACCTAGTTTTAACCACTCTTCCGCATCTGCCGTATTCGGGTTAAAAACAAAAAGGGCTCTTTTGGGAGAAGACGCCCGGTTCTTATAACCCCATCTCTGATTTACCTTGCGATGGTAATTACCGGAAAAAGCAGCCTTGTCTCTCTCATTATTTTTTTTATCTAATTCCGTTTTCAAAGTTTTTGATTCCATAGTAATGCGGTCTGTCACAGTTATCTTTTTTGACATTTGATTAGCTATGAAAATGACAATAAATACAATGCCAATAAGAATAAAAAGAGCTATTCTCTCTCGTCTGGTAAAAACAAAGTAAGCTTCAAGCAGATGTTTTATTTGGTGCATCATGCAAAACTATTCTACACCTGATTTTTATGTAATCCGGTGGCTCACCTTCGAACTGAGCTGACTAAAATTGAAGAGTTAGCCCATCGTATGCAAGTTCAATACCTGAAGGCAACTCCGCATTTGTCGCGGCATGCAAACCCAGTTGATGACTAATATGTGTGAAATAAGCGGAATTAATATTCAAATTCTGTACTATACCAGATGCTTCATCCAGGGTAAAATGAGAAAGATGACTGGTTCTTCTCAAGGCGTTGAGCACAAGCACATCACTGCCTTTAATTTTTTCCATTTCTTCCGGTTCAATTTTGTTGGCATCTGTGATATACGTGAATGGACCAAATCTGAATCCAAGAACCGGCATTTTCAGATGCCATACAAGGATTGGTATGATATTAAAATCCCCGACCTGAAACGGATCAAGTGTGATCGTGTGTAAATTAATTTCAGGTACACCCGGATACTTCGTATCTGAAAAAGCATAATAATAATCTCTTCGCAAAGCCTCCTCAGTAAGGTAATTTGCAAATACATCCATCGGCTTTTTCAACAGATAATTATAAGCGCGAATATCATCCAGACCGGCCATATGGTCTTTATGCGGATGTGTAAACAGGACAGCATCCAGTTTCTTTACTTCTTTTCGAAGCATCTGGTATCTGAAATCAGGTGTTGTGTCTATTACCAGTGTTGTATTGGCTGATTCAATCAATATGCTGCTGCGTAGTCTTTTATCCTTGGGATCAGAAGACAAACACACTTCGCAATCACAGCCAATCATCGGCACTCCGCTACTGGTACCTGTACCAAGAAAAGTAACTTTGAAAGAAGGATAATAATCCATACAAAACCAGCTATAACATCAAAAGACTTGGAATCCGAATCAGGTGTTTGTTTCACCTGTTTCTTTATTTGCTGCCATCAACATTACTTCATCAAAAAGCTTTTGCGACTCAGCTGTTAAAGAGTCAAAGTGAATCTTTACCTGCGGTATCAATTCCATAACGGTATTAATACGGCCTTCTGTACTTAAAAACTTATTAAGAACGATCACTTTCTTTTGCTCAAGTATACAATATCCACTTTGAAAAGTACCACGTTCATATCTAACTATGTAACCGCTCTCTTCCAGAAGTGCTTCTAATTTATCAAGTGTCGTCTGATTCAGTTTCACGCTTTAGTATTTGTTACTGATATAATAAAAGCAAATTTACCGCCTGAAAGAGGGTGCAAATCAAATTACTTTTCCACAGTACAGATTAAACAGCACGACTTTCCAGTCGGATAACAGGAACGATCATTTCTTCCAGGCTTACCCCTCCATGTTGAAAGGAGTCGCGGAAGTAGTTTACAAAATGGTTGTAGTTATTGGGATAAACCAGATAATGATTGTCTCGCGCAAAAATAAACGAAGAATTTATATTGGGGGCGGGCAGACAAATCTCAGACGGGTCTCTGAATGCCAACACATCTTTGGGCTCATAACTCAGATTTCTTCCATGTTTGTATCTCACATTGGTGGTTGTTTCTCTGTCGCCCACCACTTTCACCGGTTTTTTAACACGAACGCTTCCATGATCTGTCGCAATTACAACAACTGCATCTTTTTCTGAAATTTTTCGCAATGCCTGAAGCAGCGGACTATGTTCAAACCAACTCAAGGTTAAACTGCGATAACTTCTCTCATCTTTAGCCAGTTCTTTCAGTACCTGAATATCCGTTCTGGCATGGCTCATCAGGTCAACAAAATTGTATACTATTACATTCAAATCATTTTGAATGAGATTATGAATATTATTGGCTAAATCATGACCAGCATTCAGATTAACAACTTTTGTGTAAGAAACTTTTAAATCTTTTTTCCCTACCTTTTCGAGATTGGCCTTTAAAAATTTACCCTCGAAAAGATTCTTACCGCCTTCTTCATAATCATTTTTCCACTCATCAGGAAATTGACTATTTATCTCCGAGGGCATCAGTCCGCTAAAAATTGCATTCCGGCTATATTGAGTAGCAGTTGGAAGTATCGAATAAAAAGTATCTTCCTCTGCAATACGGAACATCTCAGCAATTACCGGTTCTATAACTTTCCACTGATCGTACCTTAAATTATCTATCAGTACAAAGAACAAAGGGCGGCCTTTTTGTAAATATGGAAACACTTTCTCTTTCAGTAAAGTATGACTCATTACTGGAGCATTCTGAGATCCCAACTTCAGCCAGTTGGCATAGTTGGCACTGATAAACTTAAAGAATTCATTGTTGGCTTCCTCCAGCTGCGAGTGAAGCACTTCCTGCATCTCTGCACTTTCTGTTTTGGCAATTTTCAGTTCCCAGTATACCAGTTTTTTGTAAATATCCATCCAGTCGCGCTCATTCGGATTGCTGTTAAGCGCCATAAACAGATTCCTGAATTCCTGTTGATATGCAGTGGTTGTTTTTTCTGATACCAGCCTCTTGTTATCAAATATTTTTTTAAGACTCAGCCACACCTGATTGGGATTTACAGGTTTAATCAGGTAATCGCTGATCTGAGAACCAATGGCTTCGTCCATCAAATTCTCTGTTTCATTCTTTGTAATCAGTACAACAGGTAAAGCATTATTAATCGACTTAATTTTTGCCAGTGTTTCAAGTCCTGTTAGCCCAGGCATCGTTTCATCCATCAACACCGCATCCACAGGGTTTTCCTTCACATAATCGATTGCGTCAAAACCATTTGCAACCGTAACTACTTCATACCCCTTTGTCTGAAGAAATCGTTTCTGAGATTCCAGGCTTTCAATTTCATCATCCACCCAAAGTATTCTTGCTGCAGCCATGAATTATTATTTGCGGTTTGATATTAAAATATTCAAAACGTAAAACTACCGAATTCCTCGCCTTCTGCTACCTTTATCATCTTTATTATGGGTACAAATATCAAGTTCAGAAAAATTGTGAATGACCCGGTATACGGTTTTGTGACTTTTGATGATCCGTTAATTTTACAGTTGATTGCCCATCCCTGGTATCAGCGTTTGCGACGTATCCACCAGATGGCACTGGCACACCTGGTATATCCCGGTGCTGTTCATTCACGGCTGCATCATAGTATGGGCGCCTATCACCTTATGAGACAAGCACTCAACGAACTGAAAAGTAAAGGCGTTGATATCTCTCCTGAAGAAGAGCAGGCTGCTCAGATTGCGATCTTATTGCATGACATTGGACACGGACCATTCTCCCACGCACTGGAGCATGTACTGATAGAAGATACACATCACGAAGAAATATCATTGCTGCTGATGGATTGTCTGAACCAGGAATTTAATGGTGGACTTTCCCTTGCGATTTCCATCTTTAAAGGCTCCTATCCTAAAGCTTTTCTGCACCAGCTTATAAGCAGCCAGTTGGATGTTGATAGAATGGACTACCTAACCAGAGATAGTTTTTACAGCGGTGTAAGTGAAGGG
>JAULVS010000138.1:0-5280 GCA_032110905.1 Chitinophagaceae bacterium
AATTATTTTGCCACTTACGAAGGATATTATTTTACAGGCGATGGGGCATTGAAAGATAAGGAAGGAAATTTCAGAATTACCGGACGTGTAGATGATGTGCTGAATGTGAGCGGACACCGATTGGGTACTGCTGAAATTGAAAACGCTATTAACATGCATGCAGGTGTGGTGGAAAGTGCGGTGGTGGGTTATCCGCACGACATCAAAGGGCAGGGTATTTATGCTTTTGTGATTTACGGACAACTCCACAACAATGATCCTGAGCTAACGAGAAAAGATATCTTACAAACGGTGACCCGTGTTATTGGCGCCATTGCCAAGCCTGATAAAATTCAGTTTGTGAGTGGTTTGCCTAAAACGCGCAGCGGAAAAATCATGCGGCGCATTTTGAGAAAGGTGGCAGAAAATGAATTATCAAATCTTGGTGATACAACAACATTGCTTGATCCTTCCGTAGTAGATGAAATTGTGAAGGGGAGATTAGAGTAAATTGAAAAGTGTTCCCGAAAGTTTATTCAATCAAGGATTCCGCAGGGTCGGCTGTGCCAGACCCTCCGGTGACCAAAACAACTGGCGCAGATGTTCCAGGCTGAAAGCGTGGGTCATCTGCGCCTCGCTATCCCCCCGGATTGCATCCGGGCAATGCCATACAGTATCGCCACGATGCAATCGTGGCGGCAGAATACAACGACGCAAGTGATCCTCCTGAAGTCGGAACACTTGCGCCAGTTTTACGGTGGAGTAAAGTCTGGTTTAGTATAACTAAAGCAAGTTCCCCAGACCCTGCGGTGACAATTGATTCCGGTTCGTGGGGACACGTGTCCTCACGAACCACATCATTCACGAACCGGGGCGAAGAAAAGAAAAAAGCCGTGACTCTAATTAAATTGAATCACGGCAGTATTGTTTCGATCAACGATCTGCGAGAATAGAAAAAAGATTATTGCGCGTTACTGTAAAAATCATCCCAACATTTTTTCAGAAAAGCATCTCCTGCAATCTTTACGCCTTTATTGTATAAAGCAGGGTTTACTTCTATTGGGACTATTTTACGTGTGATCTTGTGTTCTACTTCAAAATATCTGTACAAGCCGAAACTGCCAGTTCCAAAATCAATATCTTGTTGACCAACCACCTTCACTTTTTCTTTTTTTAGCACTCCTTCTATATCAATTGATTTTTTCAGTGCATAAGTCATCATGGAAGTAGGCAAACCCATAGATTCGCTATTAATGAAATTGCAGGAGGAGAAAGTATTGCCCAAAAGTTCATCACTTATCTTGAGAGCTGTTTGCCCAACTGCCTTGGCGCCAAGATCCACCGCTCTGCTTAAGTATGATTCCCCATTTTCAGCCATTGGTACAATCAGGTTAATTTTTACAACGGTGACATTGTCTCCCTGAAAAGAAATTTTCGCAGAGTTATCAGTAAACGTTGCTTTTTCCTTGCCGCTTGCTTTGGTGCCTTTTATAAAATATTCAAAGTTTGAAGGTGTGCTCATGAGAAATCCGTTGGCTTGTGCATCATTCAACGTACCTCCTTTTTTGCGCTCCCATCCTTTAAATTCTTTAATGCCTGCCATCTGGTCTGCAGTGATGATCTCATAACCTGCATCTTTCATTCTTTGAAGGGTTTGCGCATATAAAAGATCTGTATTACTGATCAGGTCTGCATCCGAAATACCCGATATAGCCATCATCAATGCGGCGGTTGCATCCCCTTCTAACACATTGCCAGAAAAACCACCTTTTTCCTTTTCCATAGCAGCATAGAAAATCTGATAAAAAACCCTGAACTCAGCGATATAAATCTTTTTGGGGGCTTTTCGAAGTTTGCCTTTACCGGTTTCGGTCGTTTTGAGGTTTACTTCAGAGAATGTTACATTCTGGGCATGTGTTATGGATATTAGTGAAAATAATAAAATGATCAGGAGTAGTTGCTTCATAAATTGATTAGTTTAAGACACTAAAATAATAGACTATTCCTGAATTTACAAGAGCGGCTTCTCCTAGCCACTATTCATGGCTGAATGATCACTTCTGTCCCAACAGGTAAAAGCTCAAATAATTCTTTTGCATAGTCTCTCTTTGTAGAGATACAACCAAGGGTCCAGTTGATGTAGCTATCAATATAGTTGTCCTGATTAGGCCTGGTTCCATGTATGCCAATACCATTGCCGGGTTTTGCATTGGCGGGGATAAGACCTTTTTTTTGTAACTCACGAAAGCGAGCAAGGTCTTGCTGATTCGGATAATCGAGTAACATAAAATGACCCCATTCGTTGTGTTTCTTTTTATAGGTAATTCTGTAGGATCCTTCCGGAGTGCACCTGTCGCCTTCCCGTGTTTTTTTATGGAGTGTCTCGTTACCAAAAACAACCGGGTAAGTAGCAAGCCATCCTTTTCCGTCATACACTTTCATTTCATACTTGTGCTTATTCACCACAACCCGATAAGTAGAGGTTTCAGTACCCGGATGAAAAACAAAGCCGGCCGTCAGAAAAAAGATTATCATGAAAGCCGGCAGTATAAATTTTATCCTTTTCATTTTGCAAGCGTTTGTAGTTCTTTTTAGAAACGCCTGCAGGTTCTTTATTCGTGTTCAGTATAAATGGATTAACAATTATTTTAATATTTAGATTCTTCCGTTTTATTGAGGAGAGCTGAAACGAAGTCCGGCCGAATACGGCACCTGGTCTAACCCGCTCCGAAACATATTGCCGAGTGCATAACTGCCATATAATTGTACAAAGCCAAGATTTAATTCAGCAATGGCTGATAATTTCCAGGGTTGAAGATTGAAATCATTTCTGACTTTTTCCTTCCCGCGCTCTTTGCTTACCATTTTCTGGCGTGCACTGTACAGATAGCCGGCACTAACACCGGCACTGAAACCATAACTATTTGAACGGCCGGGCGTGAAGTTAAAGTTGAGCATCACGGGAATGGTGATGTAGTCTGCAGCCAGCTTGTTTTTTTCAAACACAGCAACTTCTGCATCTCTGTCAATAAAGTAGCGTGGTTCATCTCTGAATCGGATATTCTTTTTAAATCGATAATTGTTTAATTCGATTCCGAGCCCGTATTTCAGGTTTACCACATTTGAAATCAAACTGATTCTTTGCATAAAGAACCAAAGATTGACATTAACAGATTTGCCATTTTGCAGAATCATATCGTCGGCAGTACCTGAAGGGAAATATCCGGTAGTGCTATTTATTGAAGTATAATTGGTTCGATCGTTGATATTGGTAAATCCTAAATCAACAATACCCCAGTTGGTGGTAATTTTATCTCTGCTTCTTCCTAGTTTGCCCGATTTCCCCTCATCTTTTATGATTATTCGAGTAGAATGATCCCATTCTAAATTTGCACTGTCTCTCACGAACTTGAATTTATCTCCGCGAATATGAATGGTATCTTTTATCGCTCCTTTCTCGTTAATGATGATCATATTTCCTAAAATGATCGTATCCTGATCCGAAGAGAAAAAATCGTTGCCGTCTCCGTTAAATATGCTGCTAAAAGAAACACCGACCGACTTCCCTTTTACGATGATTGATTTCGGATCGTTACCTGATTCTTCATTGTCATTGATCATGATTACACTTCCGGAGATAACTGTATCTGCTTCAGAATAATGAATGATCTTCTTTTTGTCAATTTTCGAGCTTGAACGGGTAATGACTATTGTGCCTGTTTTCAATGTATCTCCATTGTCGGCAACATTGATCTGCACCGTTTGAGAAGATACTTGCTGAGTAAAAGTTACTAATGATAGAATGATTAAATGTTTCATACCTTTTTTTAATTGTCATATGTTATACCCTTTTATTCTCTTCGCTGTTGGTATAGACCAAAGATTACGGGCATTGCATATTTGGATAGTTGTGTTTTTAATGAATGAAGTGATTATGTTTCTACTTATGATTTATTTGAATGATACTGATACGAATCGGCTCTTCACCAATGGTATGTTTTAGCCGGCGAATGAAGGTTCTTTTGGCTTGTTTTATTATTCGTTCAGCTCCATTTTGGTATTCTATTGGTTCTGACGTGGAAATAAAATATACCGGCTCTTGTTTGTCATCTACTGTATTTGTATGAACCAGTGTTTGTATGGTATGTAATTGAGTAATATTATTTGTTATTTCAATTGTTTCTTCCGGGCGGCTCCATATTTCTTCCTGCAGGGGGGATTCCTCATTCTTTATTTGGACTCCTTCTTTTTTCTTAACCGGGATATTTGCAGTTAGCATATTTGTTTCAAAGTGATTCCCGGCTGCGGGCACATCGCTTTCGTATTTCCCCTTTTTGTTTGCATTTTCTGTCACTTCTTTATTTGCAATGATTTGATTGTTCGATTCTTTTAAAGTGATAATTTCTTTATTGCCGACTTGGTTATTTTCTTTTGGTAATACTATTTGCAGTTTATTCTCGCGTACAATTGTTTTCTCTCTTTTGAACTGAAGAGCAATCCATACTCCGGTTGTAATCATCAATATTATAATTGCTGCAGCTCTTAATATTTTCCCGCTACTGAACTTGAATATAGGGGTCTTCTGATACAGCCTGGTTTTATCAGGGAAAACGATTTCTAATGCAGGACGGTGCTTGGTTTTAATAAGAGATATGTAATAATCATCCCAGCCGGAATCTGTTTCTATTTTTTGTTTAATTAAAGATTTTGTTTCGGTATCAGCTTCTTCGTCTGCATAATCAAGCAGATGAGAAATGTCTTCATCCGATAAGTTTGCTATGGGTATATATAATGATTGAAGCAGTTTTTTGCTCTTTACTTCATCCGGGGTTAAGCGCAGCTCGAGCAGGGTTTCAAGTTCATGCTGTAAATCGGGGTTTGCATATAGGTACGATTCAACAGCTTTCATCTCGTCTGCAGAAAGCTCGTTATCCGCATACAACAGCAGCCATTCCTGTATATTTTCGCGGTGAATCATTGTTTATATATTGTTTTCTACGCTTACAAGATATTCTCTAAGTTGAAGTCTGGCTCTGTGCAGATATACCCTTACTTGACTACTATTGAGCCCGGTAATGTTCCCAATCTCTTCATAGCTATATCCTTCATAATCTTTCAGCAATACCAGGCTCTTCCATTTTGCTGGTAGTTGTTCCAGTGCCTCATTTAATATTTGTTTGAGTTCTCTTGCGTGATTTTGCTCCACTTTTGTCTCTTCTTTGAAATTCTCTCTCAGTTCTGTTCTTTTGTTTTTGCGCAAATGGTCAATCATAAGATTGTATGCGATGGTGAACAGGTATG
>JAULVS010000139.1:0-3753 GCA_032110905.1 Chitinophagaceae bacterium
ACCAATGTGATTCCTGATGAAGTGAAACTGATGGGCACCTTCAGGGCGATGGATGAAGAATGGAGAACTGAAGGTCATCGTCTTTTACAGAAGTACACAAAAGAAATTACAGAGAGCATGGGCGGTACTGCGGAACTGCATATTGACAAAGGTTATCCTTGTGTCTTCAATGACGAATCTTTGCATATAAAAGCAGTTCAACTTGCCGAAACCTTTCTTGGTAAAGAACATGTAGAAGAAACGGAACTAAGAATGGGCGCTGAAGACTTCGGATATTATTCTCAGGAAATTCCCGGTTGTTTTTTCAGGCTTGGTGTGATGAACCTCGAAAAAGGAATCACAAGCGGTGTACATACGCCTACCTTTGACATAGATGAGGCTGCAATTAAAACTGGAATGGGCTTACTGGCATGGATGGGTGCAAATGCATCCTAACAAGATGTTTTTCCTTTATTTCTGCATCCTCTCTTTTTCTATTACTAAATCTATTCAACAGCCGCTTTTTTACAGACACTTGTTTTTCGTAACTTACAATTGAAGAGAACAGTTTTAGCGGACGAAAATTTTTCATATGAACAAAGAACAACTTCGCCGTCAGCAGGCACTCGAATACCACGCAAAAGGACGACCGGGGAAAATTGAAGTCGTCCCCACCAAAGAAGCAAAAACCCAAAGAGATCTTTCTTACGCTTATTCACCCGGCGTAGCAGAACCCTGCAAAGAAATACAGGCAAACCCGGAGGATGTATACAAATACACTGCCAAAGGAAATCTCGTGGCAGTTATCAGTAATGGTACTGCAGTACTTGGACTCGGAGACATAGGACCGGAAGCAGGAAAGCCGGTTATGGAAGGGAAAGGTGTTCTTTTCAAAATATTTGCAGACATCGATGTTTATGACATCGAGATCAATGAAAAAGATCCTGAGAAATTTGTACAGATCGTAAAAGCGTTAGAACCAACCTTCGGAGGCATTAATCTCGAAGACATCAAAGCTCCGGAGTGTTTTTATATTGAACAGCAACTAAAAAAAGAACTTCGCATCCCAATCATGCATGATGATCAGCACGGAACAGCGATCATTAGCGGTGCAGCCTTGCTGAATGCGTTGGAAATACAACGTAAAAAAATTGAACGTGTACAGTTTGTAGTAAATGGTGCAGGCGCAGCGGCAATGGCTTGTATGAAATTATACATCGAACTGGGTGCAAAAAAGGAAAACTTTTTTGTATTCGACAGCAAAGGACTGATACACGAAAGCAGAACTGATCTGGATGAACAAAAAAAATCATTCGCAAGAAAAGGGAAAAATCTATCTATGGCAGAAGCCATGAAAGGATCAGATATTTTTATCGGACTTAGCAAGGGCAATGTAATAAGCCAGGATATGGTGCGTTCAATGAGCCGAAATCCAATTGTATTTGCAATGGCTAACCCCGATCCGGAAATCACATGGGAAGAAGCAACCAGTGTAAGGAAAGATATTATTATGGCAACGGGAAGGAGTGACTATCCCAATCAGGTAAACAACGTGCTGGGCTTCCCGTACATTTTCAGAGGCGCCCTCGATGTAAGAGCTACCTGTATCAATGAGGAGATGAAACTTGCCGCAGTTAAAGCACTTGCCGAACTGGCCAAAACACCGGTTCCTGATATTGTCAATATGGCCTATAATGAGAAAACTATTTCTTTTGGTCCAAACTACATCATCCCTAAACCACTCGACCCACGTCTTCTTAGTTATGTAGCGCCGGCTGTTGCCAAAGCAGCTATTGATAGCGGGGTAGCGCAAAAGAAAATTACTGACTGGAATGACTACGAGGCACAGTTAAATAGCAGACTTGGCATTGACAATCAACTGATGCGTGCTATCGGTAGCAAAGCAAGAAAAGATCCTAAGAAAATTATTTTTGCAGATGCTGAAAATAGTAAAATTATCAAAGCAGCAGTGCTGACTCTTGAAGAAGGAATTGGCTTACCTATTTTGCTTGGTGATCCTAAAAGAATAAATGAACTCGCACAGGAAAACGGCATTGAACTGGATGATATTCCGGTCATTGATCCTAAAAGCGCGGAGCAATCTGCAAAAAGAGAATATTTCGGAGAACTTTATTTTGAGAAGCGGCAGAGGAAAGGTCTCAATAAATATGAGGCTATTAAATCAATGAAGGAACGTACACATTTCGGTTCTATGATGGTTGAAACCGGAGAAGCGGATGCACTGATCAGTGGGATGAGTCGCAAATATGCCGACACCATTCGTCCCGCGCTTGAGATTATAGGCAAAGAAGACCAGGTGAAAAAAATTGCCGGTATGTATATTATGCTTACCAAAAAAGGTCCTCTTTTCTTAGCAGATGCAACTGTTAATTTTAATCCAACTGCAGAAGAACTTGCTGATATCACTCAACTTGTAGCGAGAGAAGTACGTTCTTACGGCATCACCCCACGCGTTGCAATGCTCAGCTATTCCAACTTTGGCAGCAGCGATTCTCCGGAAGCAAAACTGGTAGCAAAAGCAAGAAAAATCGTAAAAGAAAGAGATCCTCAATTGATCTGCGATGGTGAAATTCAGCCAATTGTTGCTTTTAATAAAGAAATCCTGAAAGAGAATTACCCCTTCAGTGAACTTGTGCAGGGAAATCCAAATATTCTTATTTTCCCTAACCTGGCAAGCAGCAATATTGCATACAACCTGCTTCAGGAAATTGGTGAAGCAGATGCGATAGGCCCAATCCTTCTTGGATTGAAAGAGCCTGTTCATGTACTTCAACTGGGCAGTTCCGTCAGAGCTATTTACAATATGGCATTAATTGCTGTTGTTGAAGCACAGATGAAAAACAAAGGGGCAAAAAAACAAGATAAAGAACCAAACAAGGATATGACAGAAGAAAAAAGAAGAGAAGGATTATGGAAGAGGTTGAGAAATAAAAATTCAAAAGCGACAGCGGAAGATCCAAAAAAACAAACCCAGAAAAAGAATTAATCTCACTCAATTACCCATATTTGCGCTGATGAACGTATTTACTCATTTCGGACGATACCTGCTGATGCTGAAAGAGATGTTTTCCAAACCGGAAAACATGAAATTATATTGGAAAGAACTCATGCATCAGTGCAATGAAATTGGCTTTCGGTCTCTTGGCATCGTTATCATCATCTCAATTTTCCTGGGAGCTGTTACAACAGTACAAACAGCTTACCAGCTGGTAACACCACTAATTCCAAAAACAGTAATTGCCGTCATTGTAAGAGACAATATCATTCTCGAATTAGCTCCCACCCTTATTTGTGTGGTTCTCGCAGGTGTGGTCGGTTCACGCATCGCATCTGAACTTGGGAACATGCGTATTTCTGAACAAATTGATGCACTTAAAATAATGGGTATCAACACCAAAACATACCTCGTACTTCCGAAAATCATTGCTGCCCTTATTGTTGTTCCGTGCCTGGTAATTCTCGCAGCTGTACTGGGCATCTGGGGAGGTAAAATTGCAGGAGAACTTTCCGGCATCCTGCCACCTCAGATTTATAACCAGGGACTGCTTGAAGACTTTATTCCCTATAACGTTTTTTTTGCTATGAGCAAATCTTATACTTATGCATTCATCATCTCAAGTGTTCCGGCTTATTATGGCTACCATGTAGAAGGAGGATCGCTTGAAATAGGCCGTGCCAGTACAAAAGCAGTCATCGTTAGTTGTATACTTATTTTATTTGCCGATTACGCACTGGCTGCGATATTGCTATAAC
>JAULVS010000140.1:0-3236 GCA_032110905.1 Chitinophagaceae bacterium
GATTCACCTCTGCACTGAACGGAATATCTTGTTCAAGCACGTTGTATGTATTTACAAACTCATCACGTTCTACAAGCAGATAAAAACTTTCTTTCAGCACTATCCCCCAATGTAATAGCAGGTCGTTTCCTTTAAGAAGGTAATCGTCGGGTATTGTTTGTTTCTTTCCGGATCTTATTGAAGCAATTTGTTTTTCGGTGACAGAATCCATCCATGGTTGATCGGGACAAGGGTTGAGCAGATAAAAATGAATATCGACAATGGAAGAAAGCAAACGAAACAATTCAAGGTAGTAGGGCGTAATGATTGCTATTCCAAAAAAATGAAGCTGAGGCATTCGCTGCCTGATAATGGCATGATTTTCGGGATCAGACAAAGCGGCTCTAAGCTGTACAGATATCTGTGGCCTATCGAGAAAACGATCACCGATTTTATTTTTAATGGCCGACCACAAATATTGTTGCCAGTCGTTGATTATTTCTTTTTTAGTGGCCGCATCATTCCATTTGGTGATTAAGTCGTGGCGGTAAATCTGGTACTGATCAAACAGATCTGACATTTGCATAGCAAGTGCAATTTGCTTAACCTGGTCCTTGGTTGTATAAGCCGCTTTCTCCGGAAAACGATTGATGAACTCTTCTTCCTGCAGGCACTGATACACCAGCCAAACCATACTTGATCTGTCCAGTGCAGGAGGCGCATCCGGTTTCAGCCAGCGAAATATCTGGTAGATGATATCACTGGTTTTGGTGAACTGCAGGTTCGCCGAAATACCTGCCTGTTCTGCGTATCTGTATCTGATCCAATTATTAATGCCATCCGTTTGCGTGACCACTCTTCGTGGTAAAAAAACGCCGGTATCTTCTTTCGAAAGGCGATCTGATAATGCCGAGAAGAGCAAATTCAGCGAATGGGAAACATTTAAATAGATGGCCATTTTAGCTATACAATATTTTGGGTGATAGTTTTATAAAGAAGATCATTGTTAACATTAATTTTCAGCGAGCGGCTCATTTAATCTTTGCTGCAATCCGGAGGAGCGCTCCACGGAACTGGCTATGCCCGCGTAAATCACTTCTTCGGAGCCATGTATAATTACTTTTTTGCGTGCACGCGTGATACCTGTATAAATCAGTTCGCGGGTTAGCAGTCGATTGTCTGTCTGATCCGGAAGCACCACCATCACCTCATCAAATTCGGAACCCTGACTTTTATGGATGGTCATTGCAAAAACCGTTTCGCAATCGGATAAGTAAGAAGGTAAAAAAGAGCGGACACCTTCCGGCGTTTGGTCGGTCTGAAACCATACTCTCAGTCTTTTTTGTTCATCGTAACGTACGATGCCGACGTCTCCGTTGAATAAGCCCAGTTCCGCATTGTTTTTGGTGACCATCACCGGCCGGTTATAATAAAAAGGACGATCCGGGTTAATATATTGCCTTGCTTCCTGTGAAAGGATATTCTCAATTTTTCTATTTATTTCATACAGACCATATTCTCCTTGTCTTACAGCCACGAGCACACGAAGTTTATTTAGTTTTTCGAGTGCCGTTGCAATATTTTCTTCTTGTAAAAAAGAAAGGTATCCATTTGCAAACTGTTTCAGTGAATTGGAGAAAGATTCTTTCACAAACACCACTTCTCCACCAGCATCATTTTGAATCATTTGCTCAACTTCCGGCTTGCGATTATGAATAATTGCTTTGCTTAATTGCCCGATTTCTCCTCTTTCCTGAAAACGATGACTTAGTTTCAATTCAATAATATAATCTGCAAGAGCTGAAGGCGTCTCCTTCTCGTTGCGTATAAATTCCGGATTGATTGTTCTTTCTTTTTCTGAAATAAATTGATTGAACCAATCACGCTGCTCTGCAGCAAAAAGATTCAGAAAAGGTACCGATTGGCAAAGGTCGCCTAACAAACTACCGACCTCTACTGAAGCAAGCTGGTCTTTATCGCCCAATAAAACGATGCGCGTTTGATCTCCGGTTGCCGAAAGCAACTTGGAGAAAAGAGGCATATCGATCATAGAAGCTTCATCAATGATGATCCAGTGATACGGCAAAGGATTTGAATCATCATGTTTAAAATAAATAGAATCTCTTTTATAGCCCAACAATGAATGAATGGTTGAAGCACGCAAGGCATTGATTTTGTTTTGAATTGCTTCCGGGAATTTACCCGACTTCTCCTTTAATGATTCTCTCATTCTCATTGAAGCCTTTCCGGTAGGTGCGGCCAAGGTGATGGCGGCATCAGGATCAATGGTAAATACCGAATATAACAAATTGGCAAGCGTGGTTGTTTTGCCGGTTCCTGGCCCACCGGTAATAATGGAAAAATCACTTAACAATGCACGCATAACCGCAACCAGCTGCCAGTCTGTTTTTTCAGCAGCTTGAAGTCCATCCAGCTTATAAGTCGGGGAAAGCGCTAACAGCTTCTCTTTTATAGTTTCAATCTGCTGTTTTCGCAATTGGATCATTGATTGACTTCTGCGTATCAGTTGCTGAATTTTTGCAACGATAGCTGTTTCATATTTGAAATAACGCTGAAAATAAAGCCGACGATGACTGTAAACGAAAGGCGCGGCTATGTCATTTCCCCCAAACGAAACCATTTTTTTCATTTTACTGAAGTCGGGTATTCGTTTTAGCAGATAGCCGGAATCTGCAGGCAACTGAAGCGGCGCATCCTCCGGAATACAGATATGCCCCTCCTGCAGCTTTTTTGAAAGCAGGTAGGCAAAAGGACGGATGCGCTCATCCGGAAAGAAGTCGGCAAAAACCTTATGTATATCTGTAAGCTGATTATTCATTGAATGAATTTATGTTTAGATAGTCTCTGTATTTTAATCATCATTTAAAAGTCGTATCACTTTATTGCTTCTAAAAAGCTGATTGTCAATTTATTAAGAACCAAGCTCCTCTGATTTTCCACTTCAACAATTGCAAAATACACTCACTTACCTTAGCCTTCTAATCAAAAAAACAAACCGCTCTAATTGCAACAGGATTTTTCCCCTTTTATATAAGGAATAAAACTCTTCGTTTATTTTTTTATATAGCCTTGATTGTCATCTCTTTACATAAATATCACAGATATGCCATTGCTGTATCTAAATGGCTAATCAATATTTGCTTAATGCAGTTATCGAAAGAAGAACTCTCTTTAGTTATTGGTCAGCGTATCCGAAAAATACGACTTGATAAAAAGATGTCCATCGAAAAACTGGC
>JAULVS010000141.1:0-3832 GCA_032110905.1 Chitinophagaceae bacterium
GAGCAAACAAAGACAGGTCTCACTAATCAATACGGATGTGACAGCACTGCGAAATACGTTTTGACAACAGTTAACCCTCCGGTTATCTCAGTTAGCAATCAAAATGTATGCATTGGCGGTACGGTACAATTGACAGGCTCACCTGTCGGTGGTACATGGAGCGGTGATTATATCTCTGCATCAGGGTTATTTAATGCATCAGGCCTTGCTGCCGGTGTGTACACAGTAACCTATACATTTAGTAATGGAGTTTGTACTGCTTCAAAAGATGTGCAAGTAACCGTTGAGGCTTGTGTAACTAATTGTACATATACACAGGGTTATTATGGCAACACTGGAGGTATCGCATGTACACCAGCCGGACCAAAAACAACCACGCAGTTAATAACTGAAAGTCTTGCTAACATGCCGAATGGTATCTTATACCTAGGTGTATCCGCACGTTCATTTACTGCGACAAATGCAGCCAGCATCATTCGCATTCTTCCCGGAGGAGGATCTGCAAACAGATTGCCGAATGGTAACCATACACCTTCAAGCAGCTCAATTTTGAAAGGTGGTAAGATTAACAATGTCTTGTTGTCGCAAACCATCGCATTAGCTCTCAATACCTATATGACAGGCTCTACATTAGGTGGATTTAGCTTAGTTGCAGGTGGAGGTAGTTCGAATAAATTCCTCGTAACTGTAGCCAAGAAAGGAGGAGATTGTTCTTCTGTTTCAACGGCAGTACCTGCTGAATGTACATTCAAGCCTGTTTATTGCAGTGATGGAGTAACCATCAGTGGATACACAACTACGTATAATCCATATAAATCATGGAGTATTTCTGCGAAAGTGATCAATGCACTTCCCGGAAATAAAACAGTTCTTGATTTATTAAATCTTGCAAGTGCTGCTCTCGGCGGAACATTGCCTGCTGGGGTAAGCTATAGTGATATTGCCAACGCAGCCATGGTTATAAACGAAGCATTCGATGGTTGCAGAATATTTGTTGGATTTGCTTCAACAAGCAGCGTAAGCGGTTATTGCACTGCGCCTACAGGTTCAGCTTGCCCGGCAATAGTTACTTCTTCTCGTTATAATGGAACAAATCGTTCTGTAGTAACACTTGCAGAAGTAAAAGAGCCGTCTATCACAACCTTCCCGAATCCGTTTAAAGAGCAACTGAACTTCCGTTTTGTTTCTCCGGTAAGTGGTAAGGCTACGCTTGAGCTTTATACCATACATGGTCAGCGTATTGCTATTGTATTCGACGGAAACGTGACTGCTGGCCTACAGCAAGCTGTACAATTCACGAACAATGCCAATGTAAATGGAATGCTGATCTACAAATTGCATGTAGGAGGCAAAGTCCTGACCGGTAAGGTTCAGACAATCGAATAAAGGAGCAAATCGTAAATATCCTTAGAAATTGAAGGGGCGGGTAACCGCCCCTTTTTTTGTTTTAAAGAAGTCCGGTAGTCCGAAAGACGGGAAGCCCATAAGACCGGGATTCTAAGAGATCGTGAGACTAATAAATAAATCATTTATTCCTGTCAATCACTGTTCAGGATCCTCATCCTGCTTATCCTAAAATCCTGAAAATCCTGATTCAGAAAATTGAATTCTTTTAAGCGGAGAAAGGAGTAAAAGAGGTAAACACAGAGTTAAAAAAAAGACCGAAAGATCGGTAGTCCGAAAGACGGCAAGTCCATAAGACCGGGAGTCCATTAAGAAGTTATTGGTTAAATGTTGTTGGTTCTCGAAATTCTTTACCCCTTATAATCTTTGCGACTTTGCGTGAAAAATGTAAGACGGAAAGTCCATAAGTCCGGGAAACGCCTAAACCCCTCAACATCTCAACGCATCAACGCCGAAACAATTTAAAATACTTATAGTCGGGAAATCGCTAACTGATAACTGATAACAGTTAACCGAAAAAATCTTCTTCTTTTTTGGTTAATATCTTTTCAACCCATACCTTTGCGCTCCCAATTCAAACCTGGGATAGTATTTATGGCGCAGCGTATACGTATCAAATTACAATCTTACGACCACAATCTGGTCGACAAATCCGCGGAGAAAATCGTGAAAACAGTCCGTTCAACCGGAGCTGTAGTAACAGGACCTATTCCTTTGCCTACCCGCAAAAGAATTTTTACCGTTCTTCGTTCGCCGCACGTAAATAAGAAGAGCCGTGAGCAGTTTCAGCTCTGTACGCACAAGCGCCTGTTGGATATCTACACTAGCAGCAGCCGTACAGTTGATGCTTTAAGTAAGCTCGATCTTCCAAGTGGTGTGGATGTGGAAATCAAAGCATGACGGTAGGGTAGAACAACCCTCTGTCAAAAAAAAGTTCTTTTAACTCATTCATCTCTCAATCCCCTTTTACAGGGAAAAAAGAGCGCTGAATTTTAAAATAAGTCCGAAAGTAATTTCGGAGCGACATATAAACTAGCCCTTCGAGGTTAGTTTACCACCGGTACTTCTGAAGCCAAGATGGCCCGTCAGGAACGGAAAAAAGAAAAGGTTGGTGGTAAACGGAGATTGAATGATGCAGCCAGGCATCATGTCTCTTAAACCTTCGGGCACAAAACCGAAAAGACATGAAAGGTATTATTGGCAAAAAAATTGGGATGACCAGCATCTTCACTCCAGATGGCAAGCAGCAAAGCTGCACGATCATCGAAGCTGGTCCTTGTGTAGTTACACAGGTTAAAACACAGGAAACAGACGGTTACAGTGCCCTTCAGTTGGCATACGGCGAGAAGAAAGAGAAAAATACTACAGCCGCCGAAAAAAATCACTTCGCAAAAGCGAGTACATCCCCCAAACGTCACGTTCGCGAATTTCGCGATTATTCCATTGAAAAAAATATTGGAGAAACCATCACTGCAGAAATTTTCTCTGAAGGAGATAAAGTTGAAGTAGTGGGTACTACAAAAGGTAAAGGTTTCCAGGGTGTTGTTAAGCGCCATGGTTTCAGCGGGGTAGGTGATGCAACGCACGGGCAGCACGATCGTCAGCGCGCACCCGGTTCGCTCGGTAACTCTTCAGATGCATCACGTGTTATGAAAGGAATGCGTATGGCGGGTCGTATGGGTACCGACAGAGTGAAAGTAAAAGGATTGAAAGTGGTGAAAATTTTCCCTGAAAAGAACTATATCCTGATCAGTGGATCAGTTCCAGGTCACAATGGTTCTATTGTTTATATTCAGAAGTAATTCAAATCATTATAGTCATGCAAGTAGAAGTTTTAAATAAGGCGGGACAGGCAACAGGACGTAAGGTAGATCTTCCGGAAGAAATTTTCGGGATCGAGCCTAATCAACATGTTATTTACCTCGCTGTGAAGCAATACCTGGCTGCACAACGCCAGGGTACGCACAAGGTTAAAACCCGTGCGGAAGTGAAAGGGGCCAGCCGCAAGCTGCACCGTCAGAAAGGTACAGGTGGATCCCGTAAAGGAAATATCCGTAACCCATTGTATAAAGGTGGTGGTACAATTTTTGGACCTAAGCCTCACCGTTATGACATTAAGTTGAACAGAAAAGTAAAAGATCTTGCTAAGATGAGTGCACTGGCTTTCAAAGCAAAGTCGAATGCAATTGTTGTAGTTGAAGATTTCTCAATGGATTCTCCCAAAACAAAGGAATTCCAGGGGGTACTATCTAGTCTAAATGTTGGCGGAAAAAAATCTTTGTTTGTACTTCCTGAATACAATGATAATTTTTACCTCAGCTATCGCAATCTGCCGAAAGTGACCGGTACTGTTGTTTCTGATGTAAATACTTACGATCTCGTTAACAATGAGGTACTGGTATTGACAGAAAGCGCAGCTAAATTATTT
>JAULVS010000142.1:0-7016 GCA_032110905.1 Chitinophagaceae bacterium
TTCGAATTTCTGATCCCAGGCAATGGCATTTCTTCCGTTCACCTGTGCCCAACCGGTGATGCCCGGTCGCACATTGTGTCTTCTTTTCTGCCGCTCGTTATAGCGTGTAAGGTACTCCGTTAGTAAAGGGCGCGGGCCAACCATACTCATCTCACCTTTGAGAATATTAATGAGCTGAGGCAATTCATCGAGTGATGATTTACGGAGAAAATTCCCCCAGGGTGTCAGTCGCTTTACATCAGGCAATAATTCACCATGCTCATCGCGTGTATCAGACATGGTCTTAAACTTTAGGATGTAAAACAACTTCCCCTTATACCCGGGTCGTTGCTGCCGAAACCATACCTTCCCCTTGTGAAAAAACAATTGAAGAAAGATGATCACCAGCATCACCGGACTGAATACGATTAAGGCGACAAGGCTCGCAGTAAAATCGATGAGGCGTTTGAAAAAATGTTTGTATAGCATACTCTGTAAACGAAAACTAATTTTAGTGGGAGGTATAATTTAGGACATCATCAATGAAGACCGTCATGTTGAGCTTTAGCGAAACATCTCGGGGATGGCGATACTTTGTAAGAAGCTTTTTTAGTAGCAATTACATCTTTATAATTGAATTTAGAGTGCAGATATCAAGTTTAGAGATCCTTCGCTTCCGCTCAGGATGACGGGTAAACTTCGCAACTAACCAGACAACTGCTAACCGATAACAGACAACTGCTAACCGCTAACCGCTAACAGTTCTCTATACTCCGCTTCAATCAGCTTCCAGATCTCTTCGCGACTATAAAGGGACTGAATACGTTCCCGACTTTTTTTACCGAATCGATCGCGCAAAGTAGAATCCCTGCGAAGTTTCCGCATTGCATTAATTAGCGGTTCGACTTCTTTTGGTGGGACTAGGAATCCATTCTCCCCATCTTCAACAATCTCATTACAGCCGTTGATATCACTGAGGATCAACGCACATTCCATAGCTCCAGCTTGTAACGGAACGTTGGGAAGACCTTCCCGATAGCTGGGGAATACCAGTACATCCGCTGCCGCCAGGTACGGACGAACATCTTTCTGAAAACCCCAGCGAATAATGGAGGGATGGGTCTCAATTAGTTTTTTGTCGTCGGGTCTTAACGGATCACGCTCCGTCTCTTCCTCACCCAGCAACCAAAGCTGGTCGTTGGGGTAATCTTTTAAGATATTTGTAAACGCCTGCAATAATTCCTGAATGCCTTTCTCCCGTACCAGTCTTCCCGCAAAAATCCAGACCCAGCCATCGGCAGATAAACCGGCATTTTTACGAAGGTCTTCCGGCATTGCTTTTTCCACAGGATCAGGTGAGAAATAGTTGCAGTCGATTCCGTTTGAGGAACCGTGTCCTAATAACTTTAATTTTGAATTATTATTTCCAATTCCTTCATTATGAAGAAATTGTAATAAACCTTTTGAATTAGGATATGCTCGCTGCACGTTCAGCAAGGTTAGTTTTTCCATCAGTTTAAGCAACCAACGGATAGGCCCTTTTGCCTCCATCCAGGGCAATCCGGCAATGGTATGAAGACGAACCGGCACGCCTGCCCATCGCGCAGCTAATCCGCCAAGAAGTCCGGCCTTTGGGGTATGCGTATGTACGATATCCGGCTCCAGATTTTTCAGGATACGCTTTAATCGTATCAGGGCTTGCAAATCACTAATCAGACTAATCTTTCGTTCCATTGGCAGGGTGATCACCTCACACTCCTCCTGCTCCTCCAAAAGATCAATATCCTCGGCAGGCGAGCTGATCATCACCACCTCAAACCCACTCTGCTTCATATACTTCATTTGCCCCTTGAGCAAAAGACGCAAGGATACAGGAACAGTGGTGATGCGGACTAGTCTGGGTTTAACGGGATGCACTTAACGGGTTGTTGGTTGTTGGTTGTTGGTTAATTCATTTACAGCCGTCATCCTGCCTGTCCCGTAGCGAAGCGTAAACGGGGAGCGTAAGCGAAGGATCTAAATACTCAATATCTTCACTTTAAAGTCGATAATAAAGATGATACTTCTACTAATAAGCACCTTGCAGAATATTAACATTCTCAAGATGTTTCGCTAACGCTCAACATGACGGATGAGTTTTTTAAGCTCTCTTTTCTCAGCGCCGAATAATTAATAGTTAACCATTTCGTTCATTGTAAGACTTCGGAAACCATACTTTCGATTCAACTCCTGATAATGCCTCAAAATCACCTCTAACTCCTTTAAACACTCTTGAGGATTCCAGCCGAAGTTATGCGGGTGCCACCAGAGATGATAGTACCCTTCCGTCTTGGCAGCGTAGACCATCTCATCAAGGATACGCTGAAGTTTAAGTTTATTAAGCAGGTTCGACTTGGATGTCCATGCGCGATAAAGTCGGCTTGCCGGCAATAACACAGGTGAATGTGTAAAATCAATAGAAGAAAGTGGGACTACTTTGCTTTTTAAAAACTTCGTGTAGGCGTCACCGGTACGAAAAACTTTCGTCATTAGGGTTTCTTCACGTGTTGCATCCCAGTACCAGCAATTCGGATTTGAACGAACTGCTGTAATGCCTAAGTCGCGACAAACATCTAAATACGCTTCATTGAACTGATTTCGCGGGAACACAAGAGATCTCGGCCGATGTCCTCTTTTCCCTTGTACGAGAATGGCTAGTTCAAGATCTCTTCTGAAATCTTCGATCGTCTGCCCTTCTTCCTGGCAATAATAGTGGCTGTAGGTATGTGTGCCAATTTCGAAAAGTGGCTGGTTATCTATCAGATCGATTAACTCTGGTGCAAAATGATAAGGATCCTCCGGCTCAAGTAATTCGTTTTTCTTCACCCATTCGTAAGATGATACTTTCGGATTTGAGTATGAAGGAAGAACAGAAGGCTGGTGTTGTCGCCACTCATCTGCATTTCGGTGATAAAGCATACCCACTGTTGCCCATGTTACTTTCACTTCATAATTAAGGAACAGTTTCACCATGCGCGGAAACATCGCCCTTGTATTTTCAAAATACGGGCGGTTCTTCGCATCCAGCTGTACCTTATCAAACCTTCCCCAGTGAAGTTCGAAATCGAGTGATATGTTGAGAATGCCGGACATTAAAAAGTTGTTTCTTGTTGGTTGAATTAACTGGCGCGAGTGTTCCGACGAAGGAGGATCACTCGTGCCAAAGTAAGTTCGCCCCGATTGCATCGGGGTTTCATGTGTAATCTATTAGCCTGGATACAATCCAGGCATATTTGATAGACACAAGTGATCCTGCGGAACACTTGCGCCAGAGACTTTGCATCGGGGTTTTATGTGTAATCTATTAGCCTGGATACAATCCAGGCATATTTGATAGACACAAGTGATCCTGCGGAACACTTGCGCCAGAGACTGTAACAGATAACTGCTAACCGCCAACTGTTAAAACAACTCCATATCCCCCGTCTGCATCAGCCAGTTTGT
Organism: Chitinophagaceae bacterium; assembly: GCA_032110905.1. Classification (GTDB taxonomy): domain Bacteria; phylum Bacteroidota; class Bacteroidia; order Chitinophagales; family Chitinophagaceae; genus Lacibacter. The sequence goes on from JAULVS010000142.1 coordinate 3,463, forward strand.
TGTTGCATTAGGAAGATAACGACCATTGGGAATGTTTCTAACAGTGGTCATTACACTCCACTTTGTAACAGGATACCATCCTTTCAACAATTGACGTGATGAAATGCTTTCGCCAAGTCCGCCACAGGTTACAATCCTGCAGCCGATTGTACGAGCCAATGAATTTGCTGCTCGTGTTAGCAATGAGAGATTAAAGTTACTGCTAAATACTGCAGAACATATTCTTAATTCTGTTTTTATTCCTCTCCCTTTTAAACAAAAAAATAAATGTACTTCATTTCCTTTGTACTCATATTGAAACAAACCATAATCCTTCACCGGGCAATCGCGGTAACGCCATGTTAACCATTCTCGGGTAACAGGGGTATGCAAACCTTCACTCTCAACCCAATCTCCAATCTTTAATCGATTAAAATCAAAATTCTGTAATTCCTCCTTGTACTTTACCCATGCATTTTGATCAGGCAGCTTTATAGAAACAACCGGATGCAACCAAAGTGGCACCTTGCCCCATTTCTTCCATCCCATCTTCAAATAACCAGGTGTGCTTTGTGTATTTGGTGTATTGAAAATAAAATCATATCCCTGCTTTCCTGCTTCATCAATCAATTGCAAAGTCAGTTTTTTAAATATCCCTTTCCCCTGATGTGCGGGATGTGTAGCGGTATCCACTGCACGCAAGCAACGATATACCTGATCACCAAGTTGCCAATCCCACCGCATGAATGCTCGAATACCAATCAAATCGCCGTTTTCTTCTGCCTCCAATACAGGCGAAGCTCCGAAAGGATTGTCTATATGCTTCCAGTTCCAGTACTTCTCCGACTTCTCACTCGATCCATCGCCAAGAGATGCTTTGAGTAAGCTGATGATTTTCGGAAGTTCGTCATTATGTGGGGGGCGGATGGTCAAGAGATGTTGGTGGTTATTGGTTACTAGTTGTTAGTTGCTTTTTTTCAGGGAAAAGACTTGAAAAATAAAGGATAAATATAATTTCAATATTTCAGTTCTCTTATAACTTGTTTTTCAAATATGTATGTATCAAATGTATGGTGGATGCACCTATATAATGTCGAATAAAAACCACACCGTTTTATACATTGGTGTCACTTCAGATTTGACTAAAAGAGTACTAGAACACAAAGAAAAGGCATATCCTAAAAGCTTTACCGCAAAATACAACTGCAATAAATTGGTTTGGATCGAGTGTTACAGTTCAATTATTGAGGCTATTGAATTTGAGAAATTCTACAAAGGGAAAAGAAGATCCTACAAAATTCAAATGATTGAATCCCTAAACCCTGAATGGAAGGATTTATGGGAAGATGTTAAAAAGTGGTAAAAAAAGATGTTTCGCTGACGCTCAACATGACGTTCTTGTTTTTTCGTCATCCTGCCTGCCCCGTAGCGAAGCGTAAACGGGGAGCGCTAGCGAACGGCACCGTCATCCTGAGTGTTAACGAAGGATCTCGAAGGTGGCAATCTTCATTTTTAGGCTTATTATAATGAACTAATGATGGTTAAACCTACCTATATCATAAAACAATCCTCAAGATGTCCCCGATGCTCAGGATAAATTCGCTGACGCTCAACATGACGCTGACAAAAGATACAACTCCTCCAACTCCCCAACCATCTTCTCCATACCAAATTCATCAACCACTCGATTACGAGATGCCTGAGCATATTGGTAACGTATAGAAGAATCTGAAATCAACCTCTCTGCTTCTTTAACAATTTTGTTAGGCTCATCCACCGGCACCAACAACCCATCAACCTCATGTCGTATCACCTCTCCTATGCCACCGGCATTTGTAGTAATGACAGGAAGTTCACAACTCATCGCTTCCAATAAAGCGATTGGTAATCCCTCGAATACGCTGCACATCATATAAATATCCATCGCCGAAAACCAATCTATTGTATTGGTTTGCAATCCTGGCATCAATACATCTTCTTCTAATCCTAATTCAACTCTTTTTTGCTCGATTAAATCCTTGAGTGGACCGGCACCAACAATGACTCCTTTAATTTTTTTATCAGTATGCTGTTCTTTTATTTTATTAAATAATTCCAACCAAAGATCAAGTCTTTTCTGAAAACGAAACACAGCTATGGTACCAATCACAATTGTATCCTCTTCCCAACCATACTGTTGACGAATTTTTAATCTTCCTTCTTCACTCCTTTTAAATCGATCGGTGTTCACGCCATTTAAAATGGTATGCACCGGAATTTTCGGAGCAATATTTTTCTGAATAGACTCCGCTACTTCACCGGATACAGCTATGGCAGCTGTTTGCCAGTTGAATGTAAAACGGTTGACCCATTTTGTAAGCTTATGATAGCGTTCCTGTTTATTATGTTCCGAATATAAAACAGGTACGCCTGTAAGTTTTTGTACAATCCTTCCCAAAAATCCTGCCCATGGTAAATGACAATGGATGACATCAATCTGATGTTCTTTTACATATCGAGCAATCTTCCTTGCCTGCAATAATATTTTCAGATTATTCGCAGCTGAAAAACAACTCACGGTCGCTCCAGCATCTTCCAACTCTTGCACCATTTGGTTTTTCCAGGGAAGAAAATAAATCACATGAAACTTAAATTTGTCTTTATTGTGAACCTTTATTGTTTCTGGCAACAACATCTCTGCGCCACCGCGGCCGAGGGATTTTATGATGTGGAGGATGGTCAAAGCTGGTTATTAGTTGTTAGTTGTTGGTTATTAGTTGTTGGTTATTGGTTGTTGGTTGTTGGTTACTTTTGATTTAAAACAAATAACTAACAACTAACAACTTCGAACCATCTGCTGATCAGTAATTTCAAACCCGGAAGCATATTGATACGTATGCATTCCAAGAATTGAAGAATTAGCTGAAGGTATTCTTTCTGCTAATTTTATTTCTTTATAAGTTGCTGGAGTCAACTCCTGTATCTCATAAAAATAAATACCATACCCATAACGCGGTGCACAACACTGCGCAGGACGAATCAATTTACCTTCCTGTATAAATAATGCCCCTGCGGGTCTTGCGCCTCTTACATCGGTAAGTAGTGGATTCATTGGATGCGGCTGAAATGCGTCATTCAATAAATCTTTTGAAAAATATAAATGCAAGTATGCATCAGCAGAAAAACGATCATCTGATTTTTGCGTGCAGAACAAATACCAATACCCATCCGTATGATGATAAATTGTGGCATCGTAATACTGTGCTCCCTCTATTAAAACACGAATAGGTTTCCAATTGTATGGGAAATTAGTACTCTCATATAGTATCACTTTTCTCGCATCACCCGACTCGGGCACCATAAAATAGCGTCCCTCCCATTCAAACACAAAGGGATATGATAAATGAAAGGGTTCCTCTAAAATTCTCTCCGGCTTCATCTCAATCGGTTGCCCATCTTCATTCAGTCGGAAAACAGATAGGTGCGCATTTTTCTTAGCATTTAATTTTTCCTCTATAAATAAGTAATGCTCTCCATCTTTCTTAACCAGACAAGGATCGGCCCAAATACGATCTGCCGGAGGAATTAACTCAATT
>JAULVS010000143.1:0-9885 GCA_032110905.1 Chitinophagaceae bacterium
GTTTTGATGCATGTGTCGATAAAACAACCGGAACTGGCAATATGATGGTGATAGATGGGTCAACTTTTTCCGGAGGAAATGACCGTGTATGGTGCCAGACCGTTCCTGTGATTCCCGGTCAGACATACTCATTCTCATACTTTATACAATCATTGGTCGCTTCTAATCCGGCAAAAATAGAAGTGCTGATCAATGGCGTTTCTCTAGGAACTCCGGTAACGGCTCCCTTCACCTCTTGCAACTGGCAACAGCAAACCTACTCCTGGCCTTCAGGTGCAGCCACTTTAGCGCAGATCTGTATTTATGACAGAGAAATTCTAAGTGCTGGTAATGACTTCGCACTGGATGATCTGAGTTTTACGACCACATCAACCTGCACGAATAAGGTGAGTGCGACAATTAATGTAAATAATTGTGGATGTCCAACTATATCAAATCCTTCTTCTTCGCAGAGTATATGTGCAGGTGGGGACCCGGCTGGATTCTCTGTCAACACCAATGTAACGGGTGCCAATTCAATCACATATAAATATTACAACACCCAGCAAACAGGTAATAATATGTACACCGGTGGTACAGTTTTAGGTAATGTGACACCCTCGGGAGGAACTGCAACTTATAATGCAGGAGTACTTGGCACGGCAGGTTCATTGCCGAATTCAGCTGGTACATACTATGTATATGCGATTTTAAATCCTGCTCCTGCAAATGCTGCTTGTCGTCCTTTCCAGGAAATCGTTGTAACTGTTCCTGCCAATAATACAGCAGGACCCGCATCATCTACTCCGACATTATGTATCAATACACCGTTAACGAATATTACGCATACAACAACGGGGGCAACTGGTATTGGAGTAGCAACGGGGTTACCTGCGGGGTTAACACCATCCTTTGCAGGCAACACGATTACGATCAGTGGTACACCTACAGCATCAGGTACATTTAGCTACACGATACCATTAACGGGCGGATGTGGTACGGTGAATGCAACGGGAACAATCACAGTGACCGCCAATAACACAGTTGGAGCTGCATCATCTACGCCGACTCTTTGTATCAATACACCGTTAACGAATATTACGCATACAACAACGGGGGCAACTGGTATTGGAACAGCAACGGGGTTACCTGCCGGTGTAACGGCAGTATGGAATGCGAATACGATCACGATCAGTGGTACACCGACTGCATCCGGCGTGTTCGCTTATGCGATACCGTTAACTGGAGGTTGTGGTGCGGTGAATGCTACGGGTACGATCACCGTTACTGCGAACAATACGGTTAGTGCTGCATCATCAACACCGACTTTATGTATTGGTACACCATTAACGAATATCACTCATACAACAACTGGTGCAACGGGCATTGGCACACCAACAGGCTTGCCTACGGGAGTAACCGCTTCCTGGGCGGGTAATACGATCACGATTAGTGGTACACCATCAGTAGCAGGCAATTTCGATTACACGATACCGTTAGCAGGTGGATGCGGTACGGTAGATGCAACCGGAACAATCACAGTGACTGCAAATAATACAGTTACAGCTGCTTCATCAAGTCCTTCTGTATGTTTGGGTGCTCCAACATCTATCAATATAACGCATACGACAACGGGTGCTACAGGCATAGGAACACCATCGAATCTGCCAACAGGCGTGACACCATCTTTTTCAGGTAATACGATTACCATCAGCGGTATTCCAACAGGTGCAGCTGGAACGTATAACTATTCGATTCCATTAACGGGAGGATGTGGCACCATCAATGCCACTGGAACAATTACCATTACCAGTTCAGCAACATTGACACTAACATCTGGTAATGACAATCAGAGTGTTTGTGGTACAAGCACAGCGATCACCCCAATCGTTTACACATTGGGAGCAGGTGCAACGGGAGTAACCCAGACGGGTCTTCCTGCGGGCGTTACTGTAAATACGGTGGGCAATACGGTTACAGTGAGCGGCACTCCCACAACATCAACTGGTTCTCCATTTACGTTTACACTTACAACAACGGGAGGCTCTTGTACTGCAGCAACCCAAACTGGTAGCATAACAGTAAATCCTCTTCCTACGATTGTATTGAATACTGGCAATAACAACCAGACTACCTGCGTAAATGCTGCTATCGGTAATATCAGTTATACGTTTGGTGGCGGTGCAACTACAGCAACGGTGAGCGGTTTACCAGCGGGAGTAACATCAAGTGTTAGCGGTACCACGATAACGATCAGCGGCACACCAACCACCGCTGCGGGCTCACCATTCAACTATACGGTTGTGACTTCAGGCGGCAGTTGCGGAACAGTCAGCTTAACGGGTACCATTACAGTTAGTCCGCTGCCGACACTAACGCCTACCTCTGGCAGCACGAGCCAGTCTGTTTGTGCGAATACAGCCATAGGCACGATTACTTATACACTGGGAGGTGGAGCCACAGGTGCAACGGTTACCGGTTTGCCTACAGGAGTGAGCTCCACAGTAAACGGCAATACGGTTACGATCAGTGGTACACCAACAACAACATCCGGCTCACCGTTTAACTACACAGTAACGACAAACGGAGGAAGTTGCGGCACTGCTACACAGAGTGGAACGATTACGGTGAATACAAATCCGACTATCACATTGACATCCGGCAATGCAGCGCAGTCGCTTTGCGTGAACAGAGCGATTACGCCTATCGTTTACACCTTCAGCGGAGGCGCAACGGGAGCAACAGTAACAGGACTTCCTGCCGGCATAACAGCATCTGTTAGTGGAAGTACGGTAACGATCAGTGGCACACCGACAGCTGCGTCAACGCTGCCGTTTACCTATACGATTACGACTACAGGAGGGGGTTGTGGTACTGCGAATATTACAGGGTCGGTGACAGTGAATCCGATACCCGTTGTGAGTGCGGGTCCCGACCGTCAGGTAGAGCAGGGGAAGACAGTTGTGCTGAATGGAACATCGAGTGGTAGCAACAACACGATTTTGTGGACACCACCGACGGGATTGAGCAGTACGAATACGCTGACGCCAGTAGCAACGATCACGCAAACCACGACGTATACCTTAACGGTGACATCAGGGGCGGGTTGTACGGCGAGCGATCAGGTGCTTGTGACGCTACTAAAACCCATAGATGTACCGAATGTGTTCAGTCCGAACGGAGATGGGGTACACGACAGGTGGGTGATCAGGAATATTGATTTGTATACCGGGTCTGTTGTGCAGATTTTTAATCGCTATGGTGACTTGATGTTTGAGCGATTTGGATACAATACAGGTAATGCCTGGGATGGTACATTCAAAGGAAAGCCGGTACCGGTTGGGGCATATTACTATATCATACGTTTATCTGATGATAGAAAACCCATAGCGGGATCTGTATCAGTTATTCGATGAATTTCTGTAACGGGTAAATGAAATAAGTTAGTAGTATGAGCTGCTAACCATTAAATCCGGTCAGGTTTTCAGGAATTAAAGTACCAGTAAGTTATTATTACCGCCAAAGCTGTTTGGTACTTTGGCGTCAGCTGATTCGTCATCAGCCCAATCGGCACCGTTGATCAGGTATTTAAATTCGTGTTGGGAGTTTTTTGGAAGATTTACTTCTCCGGTAAATGTGCCGTCTTTTTTCTTCTTCAAAGAAACAGCAGAATTCCAGTCGTTGTTCAGTCCGAGTATTTCAACAGAGCTTGCATCAGCAGCTTCTACAGAAAACTTCACTTTACAGTAGTCTTTCGTTTTTAAAATGGTCTTTTGAATCATGGTCTACTTTTTGTTTTAGAAGTTTTAAGCAACAATCAATCCTGCAAGCGAATTCGATACTGTAATGTTTTCAAAGTGTACGCTTCTTAATACGCCGGGGTGAAAAATGTAACCCGTTTGTGCGGCAAATTTGATAAATCGGAGACAATTTTCCTCATTGTCTAAGGAGAAAGAGACACGATTTAAACAATTTTTAAGCTTTACAATACTTCTTTTTCTTTCATCGAACGAATAAGTGTTTGGCTGAAACGATGGCCTAGGGCATCAATTGTTCCGGGATCCATCGACTCGGTTTGTGCAGAATAGACCAGTTTATCTAGGCCTGTATCAAATAAATTTCCTTCAATGATATAAGTGGTATTGGTTACATAATAACCCGGTTGATAGATGCGGTTATGCCAGTAATAATAATACCTTCCGAATCGGCTGTAATAAATTCCGCCTGGCCAGAAATCGACATAGCCTTGCACATAGCTTTTTTCTTTTTCAATGTCAATGACCGTTACTGTGATAACAGCATCGTAACCGTCATTTCTCAGGAGGTTAATTACTTCTTCTTCTTTTTTGTCGGTAAAACTTCTTGGACCGTATGCTGAATAGGAAGTCTGTGCAGCGTAACCAATTTGCCTGAGGTCATCTGCCATATGGGTTTCAACACGTTCTCTGAGAGCACGGTTTTTAATTCCGTCCATCAACCCAACAACAATAATTTTTTTGTATTGCGGCGTTTTTAATTTGGGATCTTTCCATACTGTTGTCAGTTTTGTGCTTGTACAAGAAAATGATAACAGGATTACAGCAACTGATAAAACCCGAAGCATCATAAAGCCTTATTTGATTTAAATAATTGATGCAGTTATGTTGCATCGAACACTTTGAAAAGATAATTTATGTATTTGGGCGTAAAAGTGATCTGTATCAACTAGCTAGCTGATTAATCACAGTAAAATGCATTTTCATTTATTATTGAAATGAAGCCTGTTTTTTAATTCCTCAATAACGGAAAAGATGATAGGACAGCGTTCGTAGTTGTGGAAAATAGTAAATAACCTTTTTTGTATGTCGGGCAGATGAAGGGCTGGAAATTCCCTGCAGCCGCTGAATCTGTTTTCATAAATGCTGCATTTATTTTCTGTCAAAAAAGCACAGGGGATGGTATTCATAATCATCATGCCGTTTGTTCCTTTTTCAACGTATTTCTCATCAAATTCTTCACGAGTGATATCAAGTGTGGTGCAAACATTATCCGCTTCGTGATCTTCAACATTTATCATAAACGATTTGCAACAATTTCCACATTGTGTACAGTCGATCGTTTTATTTGCCATTTCCTGTAAATGAAAAACAATTTGATCAAGTTCTTCACGATCCGTTTCAAGAAGATGTTTTTGAAATTTTACATTCTCTTCAGCATTCTGGATTGCTAAATATTGTATTTGATCAGGATGATGGAAAAAGATCAATGTTTGTACGATTAAGATGTTAAAATGTTGTAATTTAACCTCATCTACCCGGAATCTCATAAAATTCATATAACTTTGTATTTCTTTAAGTTATTTCTCTCTGCAGTGAATGCTCCACGATTGTGATGATTTAACCTAAGGCGGATAATGGATCACTAAGACTGATCGCCTTATCACATTTATTTACTAAACTTTTTTATTGTGTTATTTACAGATTTAAAATTAATTACGCCATTATTGGAGGCGTTACAAAAAGAAGGGTATACAAGCCCTACACCAATACAGGAACAGGCAATCCCACAGATTTTACAACGTCGTGATCTTTTAGGTTGTGCCCAGACAGGTACAGGTAAAACAGCTGCATTTACATTGCCGGTATTGCAGTTGCTCGAAGAAGACAGAAAGAACAATCCTGTCAGCAAAATCAAAGTGTTGATTCTTACACCTACGCGCGAACTGGCAATTCAGATAGGCGATAGTATCGCTGCTTACGGCCGATTCCTGCCATTTAAACATACTGTCATTTTTGGAGGTGTATCGCAACATTCGCAGGTGAATGCCATCAGAGGTGGATTGGATATTTTAGTTGCAACACCGGGACGTCTGCTCGATCTGATGCAACAGCGTATTCTGTCTCTGAAAGACATTCAATACTTTATTCTGGATGAGGCCGACCGTATGCTTGATATGGGCTTCGTGCAGGATGTTCGTAAAATTATATCTGTATTGCCTGAGAAAAAACAAACTCTATTTTTCTCAGCTACCATGCCTCCTGAAATTCAGCAGCTTGCGGATCTTCTTTTACATGATCCTGTTAAAGTCCAAGTTAACCCTGTTTCATCTACAGCAGAATTGATACAGCAATCGGTTTATTATGTAGAAAAAGCAAATAAAAAATCTTTGCTGGTACATATACTTCAAGATTCTTCTATTAAAAGAGTACTCGTTTTCACACAAATGAAATTTGCGGCCGATAGACTTGCAAATCAGTTAAAAAAAGCAGGTATCCCTACAGAGGCTATTCATGGTAATAAATCGCAGAATGCACGTCAGCGCGCTCTCGAGCAGTTCAAGAATAATAGAACGAGGGTGTTGGTGGCTACTGATATTGCAGCGCGCGGGATTGATATAGACGATCTTACACATGTAGTTAATTATGAACTTCCGAATGTACCTGAAACCTATGTTCATCGCATCGGAAGAACAGGAAGGGCAGGAGCGAATGGTCAGGCTATTTCATTTTGCGACTGGGGAGAGAAGTCATTTCTCAAGGACATTGAGAAACTCATCAAACAAACGATACCCGTGATAAAGGATCATCCTTTTGATGTGCCCACTATGCATAATATGACTGTCTCTAACAAAGGAGGCACACCTACTACTTCAGTTGGCGGAGGAGGAAGAGGACGAAGAGGTGTGTTTACGCAACGTTCGTTTTAATAGGTTGTCGGTGAACAGCTAACTATCAAATGCTAACGGCTAAAAGATCCTCCCGATAAATCGGGATAAATCTCGCTATGCTCAGGACTAACCGTTATTCATAACCGAGGATGAACTCTACTCTTCTGTTTTGAGATCGACCTTTTTCAGTAGAATTATCAGCGATTGGTCTGGTTTCCCCATATCCAATTGATGTTATCCTTTCAGAAGAGATTCCCTTTTTGATTAGATAATCGGCAACTGCTTTTGCTCTGTTTTCACTTAGTTGCATATTATTAATGTCAATGCCAATGCTGTCGGTGTGAGCTTCGATTTTAAGTTTCAGTGTAGGATTATCCTTTAATATTTTTATCAGCTCATTCAAAGGACGGAATGAAGCTGAACGTAGCGTTGCGCTTCCGAATCGGAAGAATATATTTTGAGCTGAATAGTTAACTTTTTGCTTAATTTCTTCTTTGATTTCAGGGCAACCGTTATTAACTTCTACACCGACTTCTTTCGGGCATTTATCTTCATCATCATTTATGCCGTCGCCATCTGTATCCGGTATCGGGCAGCCATTGTATTTGATGATGCCGGCAACATCAGGACAAGAATCTAGTTTGTTGGTGATATTGTCTCCGTCGTTATCCGGACATCCTTTGATGGTTCCTGGTTCGTCCGGACAATCATCATTTTGATCTGGAATCAGATCGCCATCCCGATCAGGACAACCATTTATGGTTCCTTTTTCAGTAGGACATAGGTCATCAATATCAGGTATGCCATCATAGTCAGCATCTGCCGGTGGTTTGGGTAAAATTACCTTCGAAGATTTTTCAACATTTTCCTTCTTTTTCTTACTGCGGGCAAGTGACTGAGCAACGCCGATGTGATAGAACAAAAAACTTTCGGTGATGCCTTTGCTTAATTTGTTTCTTAATTGAGCCTGAATAATGAGTCTTGCTCCTTCTTTAAAATTAATTTGAAGTCCAGTGCCTACTGGTGCCAGCAAAGCTCTTTGATTAGGAAAGATACCCGCTCCAATACCGGCAGTTAAAAACGGACGAATGGCTGCAGTTGACGGAGTCGCAAACAAATGAGCAAGTACATCAAGCTGGGTTGAAATTTTACCTTGTCCTATGCTGTCATTTCTCACAAAACCTGCCGGAAAACTGGAAAAGGTGATATTAAGTCCACCGGAGATATCAATGTTTCTCTTTATATTTTTCCATGCATTGATGCCAAAACCCATAGACTTTCCTTTTACACTATACCATGGCTCACTATTTAAAGTTTTGTTATTAGAAAAGGAAGTATAATCACTAAGGCTAATATGATAGGAAAGCAAATCAAAATAATTTGCTTTCTTCTGTGCTGAAGCAGATAAAAGAAACAGAATAAGCATAGGAGCACAAAGCAACCATTTAGTCATATCATATTATTAATGATTGCTAAATTAAAGTAGGCGTTTTGTATTTCCTAAATATTATGTATTCAGGATGCAAATAATTAAAGAAAACGTTGTACAGATTTTGATTATCTTCTGCCAAATCCGCCTCCACCTCTGTTTCCACCTCTGAAATCATTGCGAGGTGATTGGCCTGATCCGCCGCCACCCGGACGGTCTTCGGCTGATTTTACAACAAGAGGTTTTTTGCTTTTGCCTAAATGAATATCATTTAATAATTCGATCGCCTGACGACCATCTTCAGCATTTTGCATACTTACAAAACCAAAACCTCTGCTTTTTCCGGTTTCACGGTCAATAGCAATTTTAGCAGAAACGACAGGACCAAATTTTTCAAAAATCTCTTCGAGTTCCGCATCATCAACATCATAGGGTAAACCGGCTACAAATAAATTCATATCAGATATTTGTTGTAAAAATACTCATTCGTTTTATTCAAAAGGCATAATTGAAATAATCTTATTTGATTTTAGTAAAACCACTTAAAAGATTTTTTTTTGGAAAAACTAAATAAATTAGTATTTTAGCGCCAATAAATTTAGTAAACTATGGGACAGGCAAATCAAAACATGAAGTACCTGCGTAAGCTTCGCGGATTAACACAAGAAGAATTTGCTTCTAAACTCGGAATTAAACGTTCATTATTGGGCGCTTACGAAGAAGAAAGGGCTCAGCCTAATTATGAAGTGCTGGAAACGATCAGTGATCTATTTCAGGTGTCAATTGACGACCTTCTCCGAAAGGACCTCTCAGAAACCAAGGGAAGCTATCTGGCCAAGCGCCGTCAACTGAAAATGTCGTCTGAAAAAAATCTGATTCATTTCGTCCCGGTTAAAGCAGCGGCGGGGTATTTAAATGGTTATGCCGACCCTGAATTTTTGGATGAACTCAATACTTTTACATTGCCGATGCTTGCCGGTGGCCAGTACCGTGCATTTGAAATACAGGGAGATAGTATGCTACCCACACCAAGCGGCAGTGTTATCATTGCAGAGAAAGTCAATGATCCCGAAGATGTAAAAAACAACCAGCCTTATGTGGTGTTAAGCCGAACGGAAGGAGTTGTTTATAAGCGCGTTGTAAAAAATAACCGGAATAAGAATAAGTGGAATCTTGTGAGTGATAATCCCGTTTTTCAACCTTACCAGGTAAGTGTAGAAGACGTATTGGAGCTATGGAGTGCGCAAATGGTGATATCCAAAATAAACCAGCAACAACGTTGGGATATGGGTAACCTTGCAAGCCTGGTTTCAAACCTTCAAAGCCAAGTAGAAACGCTCAAGAAAAAAATGAATTGAGGTTGATCTCTATTTATAAATGAAATTCAGGTCATTAGTTGGCAACTGATAACTGACGGTTTGTCCGTTAGCTGTAACCGATAACCAATAACCGATAACCGACTATATAAATCTCATTATTGATTTGTTCGTTTTCATCTAGCTTGCATGCTTAATGAAGACATTATTCTATATCTGTTTTCTTTTATTTCAGATGAATGCCATTGCTGGTATTGAACCTGAAAAAGTTTTGCCGGTTACGAAAAGAAACGTAGCTCCTAAGATAGACGGTTTGTTGAATGACGAATTATGGAAAGATCTTCCTGCGGCCGATAACTTCATTATGAATAGTCCGGATTTTGGTGTCTTGTCCTCATTCAAAACAAAAGTTTATGTTGTTTATGATGACCAGGCTATTTATATAGCAGCTTATTTGTATGATGATCCTGCAAAAGTTAGAAAACAACTCACTGCAAGAGATGGAGAAAGCAGAC
>JAULVS010000144.1:0-1799 GCA_032110905.1 Chitinophagaceae bacterium
AGCAATTTCTTGTCCAGGCGTAACAGTGTTTGGACAAACATTTACTGATGCAGAACTGAAAGCTTTTCAAGCAAAAGAAGATTCTCTAAAGCAATTTGCTTTTAACATCATCAACTCAAAAGAAGTTTCCACACGTTTCAGAAGTGACAGCAACTTCACACGTATCCTTGTTCGCACCCTGCAATTAAAAAATTCCTTTTACTACCCTCTCGACTCGCTCATCACCATCTCGCGTATCTATGCCCCCGATAGCAGTTTCAGGATTTTCACCTGGCAGGTACTTAAAGATGAAGATTATTGCCGTCAGAAAGGATGTATTCAAATGCTAACCAAGGACGGAGCAATGAAAATTTATCCGTTACGTGATGTCAGCGAATTCACGGAAGGATTAACAGATACTATTGCCAACAGTGGCGGATGGATAGGAGCAGTTTACTACCGTATTGTTCTGAAAGAATACTTCGGAAAAAAAACATACACCCTGTTTGGGTATGATGAAAACAATTCACTTACTACACGTAAATGGATTGACCTGCTTGAATTCGACAAAGACAACAATCCGACATTCGGCAAATACAACGGGTTTTCTTTTATAGAAGATAAAGAATCGAGGCCTACTATGAACCGCTTCCTACTGGAATATAAAAAAGACGGAAGAGCCCGTATTCAGTATGATGAAGAAATGGACATGATCATTTTTGATCACCTGATCTCTGAAACATCCGAGCCTGTTAAAAAATATACATTAATCCCCGATGGAGATTACGAAGGATTTAAATGGAAAGAAGGAAGATGGGTGCATATTGATAAAGTATTTGATTTTAAATTAAAAGACGGAGAAGCACCGGTACCAATGCCATTCGAAGAGAAAAAATTACCCGACGGATCGAACTGATTTTTTCAGGAGTCACCTATTTTATTGTTTGCGCATAATCTCAACAGATAGACAATCACCGGAATAAAAAGTGATAAGATCACCAATATACCCTCGTAGGGATAAACCACTGTACCATTTGCAGATCTGATCACAATCGTGATAACCCACCCAAACACAACATTCACAAGAACTTTCAGTGTGCGCATCAATCTTGTGGCTAGTCTGTATTGCTTATAAGCGTTAATTTCTGTAATAGGTACCAGATAGTTAAACTTATGCGGAAAACGATTCAGTGCACTAAGTCCTATATAAAGAACCGAAGCAATAACCGGAATCCAGTATAAATCAGTTATAGACCCGATTCTGTCTGCCTTACCCGTTAAATCAAAATGAACAGGAATATGCGCAGGCAAATCCGGTAATTTATAAATGATGTATCCCCATGAAAAAGCTAAGAGGACAAAGGCAAATATTTCAAGAATAAGATCAAAAGCAGTAAAAGGAAGTTTGACAACCGGCTGTTGAAGTCTTTTACCCATGTGTAAATTTTATTGACATATTAACCTTGTACATCAATCAGGTATGTACCGAGATGTACCACTTCACCCTCTCCCATTTTAAAACCAGACAACTGCTCTAGAGGAATATCCTGAAATACATTGGTATGATAAACAGGGTTGTCATTTTTAAAAATGACAAAGTAAAAATCAGGTATTGTTTCTTTTATGATTGTATCGCCCGCAAATGCATCATGAGAAAATGAAATAGCAATACACCCTTTCTCATCCGGAACAGATTCACCCAGAAAATCATCATCAAAAAGATCCTTGTCGTATAAACGCACAATAAATTCTTTGTCGGAAAGAGGTGCTGAGGTTCCCTTTTGAAGAAAGCAGGCTTTCACAACCATATTCGGTTCTTT
>JAULVS010000145.1:0-11755 GCA_032110905.1 Chitinophagaceae bacterium
ACAATGACACAGTTAAATGCGTATTTCCCTCGTCTCGTGGACTCCCTGTCTTTTGGACTTTCCATCTCTTGATCTCCCGGTCTTATGGACTCTCCGTCTACTATTGGTATCTCATTTAGCTAAGAACATTTCAGAACAAAGCTCTCACCGCAGCACGACCGGTGTGAATCACTTTCCCTGTACCGGGCCTTCTGCCATCGTACTGTACAGATATTTCAGTGTTATTGGATAATCGTTTGGTAAAATCAAGATTCCAGATAAAATTTGTTCCCGGCAACAAAGCATCCAGCATGGTAAATGCAACTGTCGTATTCGTCGGACCTCCTTTATAATTGATATTGCTGTACTGAAATCTTCCGTTAACCGTACTACTGGAAAGTACATTGTATCGCATCTCAAGTATCATTGAATGAATAGTTGCTCTTTCTTTCAGGGCTTCTCGATTTTCTTTTTCATCATATTTATAACTGAGTGAAAAACGATAGCTTGTCCCCTGCTGAAAAGCAAGAACCGGCTCCGCTGAAAATTGTGAGAGTAAGAAATTTCTGTTGTTAAACCGAGGCGTCTCCAATCTGTTTTTAATGAACCTAAGATTAATAAAAGTTGACCAACGCTTGCTGATATTCCAGCGTAATTTTTGATTCAGCTCTCTTAGTGAACGGGTTTCAAGTCCATAAGTAAGAAAAGACCTACCTGAATTCCTCAAGTGTGTAAGTTCCCATCCCCACACCGTACTCGTTCGGTTGTAAAACAAAGTATTGCTAATGGTAGAGTTTAAAGTAATGAGCGATGTGTCCTGAATCGGTTTACTGAACGGGTTTAAAAGGAAATTACCACTTGTGATTTCTTTTTTAAAAACCTGAAGGGATGATTGTGCCGACAAACGACTTACCCATTTTACAAATACATTTGTAACTGCTGGAGAAAGAAAAGCACGGGGGTTGAGAGAAAACTGGTAATTAAACTGGTTATACCCGGCTTTCACGAAATCAAGTGTTGGTGTGAAAATACGGATGTATCTGGCCTGGTCTCGAAAGGCGGCAAGTTCAAATTCATTTATTTGCGGTACCCCGTCTTCATTATAATCAATCCAGGTATATTCCCCTTGTCCTGCCGGCACCTGGAAATAAGAAAAATCACGCCGCTGTTCCTGTCCCGCTCCTGTTTCATAAAGCACATTACCAGTCAATCCCCCCTTCCATTCATTGATGGTGTATTCCATCCTTCCCAACAAACTTTTTTCCGGTTTCAGATTACTGATTTGCTGATTATACACAACCAAATGACGGTAAGTAGCATTGACTCGTAGCTGGTGTTGCTCATTGCCAAGCAATTCAAGTGTAGCACTGTAATTGTAACTGCGATCTGTCTGTAAAAGTTGCTTTGCAACCGGCAAACGATCACGCCTTGTATAAAACTCCAATTTCCATCTGGATGTTTGTTCTCCTGAACGAATAAATGCGTTCCAGAGGTCAAAACTGAAACTTAGAGGATTTACAAAATCAGTGTTTCTGTTTCTTATTTCACTGTGTTCCAGACTATAATTCAAACCTGCTTCGCTATTTTTCCATTGAGAAAATTTCTTTTTCAGTTCCGCATAGGGCCTGAGAAAAAATCCTTTATTCAATCCGCTGTCTGTAGATGCGTATTGAAATTTTGCATTCCAGCTCCAACCTTTGTCAATAAATATATGCTCTGCACTTTGCCGCCATCCGTTAAACAGCAATCCTCTGCGGTAATTTTGTGTACTAAACCGGATCTTATGTTTCTCTTGTCTGTTTAACTCTATTTGCGCATTGGTTATTTGCTCTTCTTCCTGAACCAGTAATAATGGCAATCCCCAGTCGCGCGTAAATTCTACCGACCTCAATCTTTCCAAAGGCCGAAAACGCTGATTCACTTTCTCAAGGCCCCCGGACATGCGTAAAAAAAGCGGTTCTTTCTTATTTTGCAGTGTTTCTTCATAGACAACCTGTATTCGTCCTGCCCAGCCGATATCATCTGATTTATCAATTTTTGAAAAAGTATTCAGATCAAAGCGACTGAGTGCCAACTCTGATTGCAGAAAGAATTTTTTCCCGATACGATAGTCCATTCCTGTTGTCAGCATCTGTTGGGTACGCGGCGCAATCAGTTTTGTAGCCGGTGCAAAACGACCCTGAGGCAACCCGTTAACAGGAGCAACCCATTTGTATGTTCTTCCATTGGCGCCAATAACCTGCTGAATATAATCACCGTTTCCCTGGCCAACATCAATAAAAGCTGCACTATAAACACCCGATCCTGGAATCGTTGTATATACGAGTACTGAATCATACAGTGTTCCGTTAACCAGCGTATCGATTAGACGATATTGAATCCGGCTCACATCAAAAGTATCACGGGTGATGGAAGGGAAAAGAGCACCAAGTGGCACATCTCCGGCAAAACGAAGAAATTGTTTCTGATCGGCACTTAGCACCTGGGTAATGGACGATGTTTTGGTGTCGGCATTGCTAAACGCATTTACTTTAACTGTTAATCGCTCATTCACATCAAGCCGGTGACCTAAGATCAACTGCGCATTTAAAAAATTTCTGTCAGCATATTCAAACTCTACCTGTATACGCCGGTCTTTGTTGATCATTCGCTTAGGCGTGAACGTTACTTCTGCTGTATTATAGTTGATCACATAATCCTGGTCTTCTCCCCTTTGCAAAAGTTCTCCATCCAGAAATACCCTTTCCGTTCCGGCAAGCACAATGAAAAATAATTCTCCATTTGGCCCCTGCAAACGATACGGACCCTGGTTGCCTTCAAGTCCCTGAAAAACTGTACGGCTAAACTTACCTTTCGCGATGGCACCACTAACGATTGTATTTGCCTTGCCTCTTCTGAACACACGGTTTTCAGTTTGAAAAGCAATCCCCTGTAATCTTTTGAAGAAAGAAAGAAAATAAGCATCATTGCGACGAATATCGATATCGCCAAGATTAAGCTGCCAGCCACGTTGTTTGAGCTGTATCCAAACCTGATCAAATTCATTTAGCTGCTGAGTATTGCCGTCTGCCTGTATTGGAATATTGTTATCTGTGAGTGCTGCGGTAAGTTGCATACTGTCGGCAAGCCATCCACTGATTTGAAGATTCAAAACACCGTTAACTGATGCATCCTGGTTGTTTCCAAAACTGATTCCTCTGCCAAAGCTTCCATTATAGGATACATTGCCAAAATCAAAAAGACCTCTGCCCTCCGATTGCTCCTGACCCGGATTAAGCGGACGGATCATGAATTTATTTTTTACATCATCATATAGATATCTTCTTGTTGGTTTTGTAAACGAAAATGAAAAAACACGATAGGTGATATTTACAGAATCAACAAGCGGCGACTGCAACCAGGTTAAAACTGATCTGGCTTCATCAAGTTGATAATAGTCGGACGAAATCCCCGGTATGATAAAAGTTTCAGGGACAATACTCAGCGTATCTATCTGGACGGACTTTATGCCGGTTGGGATTTTTTTGGTCCTGAGATTAGACAGCGTCGACTGCCCGAATAAACTGCAGGGAAAAAGAATGGATAATATGATCAGAAAGCGATTAAGCTGCACCTATATGAAAATATGGCTCAGTAAAATTAATCGTATTATAGGGAAATGCACAGAAAGATCGCTTCTTCAAGGAAGATGATTAAACACTGAATAGATTATTTTACGATAAAAAAGCCGTTTTCAATTTTTCCAGATTGCGTTATTAACTGCATCAGATAAATTCCCGGGATCACATCTTTAAGGTGAATAAGCTGATTTCTTCCGCCTCTCAGCTTGCCTTTTTGTACGGCTTTTCCATGTGTGGTATAAATAGCATAAGAGGTATGCTGTACATCGCTTATTAACCGGAGAAGAATGGATTCAGATGCGTCCACGGGATTTGGATAGATGGAGAAAGTATTATCTCTGTATAATGAATTCAAACCTGTAAGGGTACACCCCTTTGGATCAGTTGCACAAATACGCTCTTTTTCTGATCCGGTTAATGCAAGATATCTTTCTGTAAATAATGAAGATGAACAATTTTCATTCAGATAGAGATCCAGAAAAGGAACCAGTACTGAAATTACTTTTTGAAAAACAACTTGCGAAGAAATACCCGAACTGTTACAACCCGAAAACAATTGCCCCAATGCGCAGGTGCCATCATTTGCTGAAAAATGACAATGCAAGCCCCCTGTAATATTGATATATGATTTACAAGGATAGCTGATTGAGTTGTACATCGCTTTCTGTGTGGATGGAGGCACAATACAATCTCCGCTACCGGAAAAAATAAGCGAAGGCAGGTTTACCTGCGATGCAGCTTGCTGTGCACTCGGATTCGTTTCAGCAGCAGCGAAATTAAACAAGGCTGAAAGAACTGAAGGACCTGAAGCTGCCGATAAAAAACTACTGCCGCCTCCCATACTATGACCAGCAACTGCCGCACGTTTTTTTACTCTGCCGAAAAGAAAGGAAGCTGCGGAATCATTCAGGGAAGTAACCCTTGACGCCAAAAAAGAAAGATCCGCGCCAAAGGAATCATGATTGGGCGAGGAGTTAGATTCGGTTGCCGGAAAAACAGAAATAAACCCATACCTCGACAATGAATCTCCAAGCCATTTGTAAGCACTTGTTGGTATTAAAAAACCATGACCGAAAACAACAACCGGAAATGATTGTGCTCCGGCTACAAGAGGAACATTTTGTCCGCCAACAGTTGTCGGGTAATAAACATCAGCAGGAACAGACCTTCCTGATCGTAAAGGATCAATGAAATTTATCTGACGAAACCCTGACTGATAATCTTGCGCCTTTAGTAAAGAAGAAAATAAACAAGCAATCAATAAAAGAAATTGCCGCATGGCAAAAATTTATTTATCGGAACTGAGAGCCGAGAAAGTGTATTCCGCATTCATGCGTGCGATATTACTAATAGAAATCTCTTTCGGGCAAACCGCTTCACAGGCACCGGTATTTGTACAAGCACCGAAACCTTCTTTGTCCATCTGGGCCACCATATTCAAAACACGTTGCTTACGTTCAGGATCTCCCTGAGGAAGCAGTGCCAGATGCGAAACTTTTGCACTGGTAAACAACATCGCACTACTGTTTTTACAAGCTGCAACACAAGCACCACAACCGATACACATAGCAGCAGCAAAAGAAGAATCAGCCTTGTCTTTTTCAATTGGGAGAGCATTGCCGTCAACAGCATTACCAGTATTAACGGACACATACCCACCTGCCTGTATGATACGATCAAACGCAGAACGATCAACCATCAAATCCTTAATCACCGGAAATGCATTTGCTCTCCAGGGTTCAACCACGACAGTATCTCCATCATTAAATGCACGCATATGAAGCTGACAGGTAGTATTAGCTTCCCAGGGGCCATGCGGACGACCATCAATTACCATGCTGCACATCCCGCAAATCCCTTCACGACAATCGTGATCGAATGCAACAGGATCTTTTCCTTCTTTAATTAAATCTTCATTAAGCACATCAAACATTTCCAGAAAACTCATTTCTGTTGAAATATTTTTTACATCATAATTTTCAAAAGTCCCTTTTTCACGGCCGTTTTTCTGGCGCCATACTTTAAGTTTCAGGTTAATAGATTGATGTTCCATGAGAGATATTCTAATTAATTAAAAGATTTATTGCTTATTCAAATTATTTATAGGAACGCTGACTTGGTTTCACTACATCATAAAGTAATTCTTCCTTGTGTAACTGCCAGTCGTGCTCCTTCTTCAGTTCCCATGCAGCAACATACATGTACTGATCATCATGCCTGAGCGCCTCTCCTTCAGGAGTTTGATGCTCTTCACGGAAATGCCCGCCGCAACTTTCTTCACGGTTTAATGCATCAATACACATAAGTTCACCTAACTCAATGAAATCAGCAACACGATTTGCTTTGTCCAATTCAGGATTCATGCTATTGATCTCACCCGGAATACGCACATCCGACCAGAATTCATTTTTCAATGCCTGGATATCGCTGATGGCTTTACGAAGTCCTTCTGCACTCCTTGCCATTCCGCACTCATCCCACATGATTTTGCCCAACCGCTTGTGAAAACTTTCAACTGTTTTGGTCCCTTTGATGCTCATCAGCTTTTCAATACGTTCGCTGACCTGTTTCTCCGCTTCCTCAAATGCAGGGTGGTCTGTTGAAATTGCTTTCACATGTATTTCATCAGCTAGGTAATTACCGATTGTATAAGGAACTACAAAATAACCATCAGCAAGCCCCTGCATCAATGCAGAAGCACCAAGACGATTCGCACCATGATCACTAAAGTTTGCTTCTCCAAGTGCATATAAGCCGGGGATGGTTGTCATCAATTCATAATCTACCCATAAACCGCCCATAGTATAGTGTACAGCAGGATAAATACGCATCGGTACTTCATACGGATTTTCTCCCGTAATCTTTGCGTACATATCAAACAGATTACCATATTTCTCTTTCACCACATCTTTACCAAGCACGATGATTGTTTGATCATCTGCATTAGTAAGCCCTTTCTTACCCGCTTCAATACGTCCGTATCTTTTAATCGCATCAGCATAATCCAGGTAAACAGCCTGCTTAGATGTACCAACACCATATCCGGCATCACAACGCTCTTTAGCGGCACGACTGGCAACATCACGTGGTACCAGGTTACCGAAAGCAGGATAGCGACGCTCTAAGTAATAATCTCTTTGTTCTTCAGGAATTTCATTGGGCTTACGTGTATCCCCTTTTTCTTTGGGTACCCAGATACGTCCGTCATTACGTAAACTTTCACTCATCAGTGTCAGCTTACTCTGATGATCGCCACTCACGGGAATACAGGTAGGGTGAATCTGAGTAAAACATGGGTTCGCAAACAAAGCACCCTTTTTATGTGCTTTCCAGGCAGCGGTCACATTACTACCCATCGCATTTGTTGATAAGTAGAACACGTTTCCGTAACCTCCCGAACATAACAGTACCGCATGACCGAAATGACGCTCCAGTTCTCCTGTTACCAGGTTTCTGCAAATGATGCCTCTCGCCTTGCCTTCAACCATCACCACATCCAGCATCTCATGACGGCTAAACATTTCAACATTTCCCAATGCCACCTGACGCTCAAGTGCTTGATAAGCACCAATCAACAACTGTTGGCCAGTTTGTCCGGCAGCATAAAAAGTACGTTGTACCTGTGTACCACCAAAAGAACGATTGCTAAGCAATCCTCCATACTCGCGCGCAAAGGGAACTCCCTGCGCCACACACTGATCAATGATATTGCCACTCACTTCAGCAAGACGATGCACATTGGCTTCTCTTGCACGGTAATCACCTCCTTTAATGGTATCATAAAATAGACGATAAACACTGTCGCCATCATTCTGATAGTTCTTAGCAGCATTGATTCCTCCCTGCGCGGCAATGGAATGCGCACGACGTGGACTGTCCTGGAAACAAAACGCTTTCACCTTATAACCAAGCTCACCGAGTGAAGCAGCAGCCGAGGCGCCGGCCAAACCGGTTCCTACAACAATAACTTCCAGCTTCCGCTTGTTGGCGGGATTGACGAGTCGGCAGGTAGACTTATAAGTTTTCCATTTACTTTCAAGTTGACCGGAAGGGATTTTTGAATTCAGCATATTCGTTCGTTTATATCGAAATTATTTTGATCTAATGAGGTTTACACCATTTGTTGAATCAGTGATTTAAATGAACTGATCTGCACTGAACAAGCAAACAGTTTATTGAACCCATTTCAAATGAACAGCCACAGGCATTGCCGCAAACAATAAAGAAATTAGTACTGAATAACCAATACCGATTGACTGTAGCAATGTCACATATTTTTTATTTCCAACTCCGAGTGTACGAAATGCACTTAGAAAACCATGCATCAGGTGCCAGAATAGAGAAAAACAACCAAGTACATAAAAAACAACTACCCACGATTCACCGAATGTGATTTTCATTAATGCAAACATATCATGCATTACAGGTCCGGTGCTATATGATACAGGCTCCAGCCCTTCGTGCGTGAAACGAGCCGGCACCCAGAAATGAACCAAATGCAGAATGAGAAATAGAAGAATCAACGTACCAAGCAAGCCCATACTTCTGCTGTACCATTTACTTCCTTTGTTCGACAAATTTTTATCATAAGAAACAGATCGGCTGGAACGGTTTTGCAGTTCAAGCAAATATCCCTGTACGATGTGTAAGATAATACCTGCAAAAAGACCCACTTCCATAATACGGATCAATACGGTTGATGCCATAAAGTGAGCTGCTTTGTTAAACATCTCCCCACTATCATTCGCAAAAATGCAGGCATTAATCCCGGCATGAACAATTAAAAAAGAGATCAGGAACAAACCGGTTAATCCCATCACCAGTTTTTTCCCAATAGAAGAAATAAACATCTGTCTCCAGGTCATATTAATTTATTTTTAGCCGCGGCAAATTTAAGGAGGGAAGCGCATAAATAACCCATATGTAAATAATAATCATATTAAAAGAAGAAAGCTTCTTTAACAGATTAGTATTTACATCAAAAACCAGGCTTAATAAAACTTAGACCAGACCTTTGGCAGATAGATAACGCTCGGCATCCAGGGCCGCCATACAACCACTTCCGGCAGCAGTTACAGCCTGACGATAGTGCTTATCCTGCACATCACCGGCTGCAAATACTCCTTCTATGTTAGTTTTGGAAGTTCCGGGAACTGTTTGAATATAACCTGCCTCATCCATTTGTATAAATCCTTTGAAAATATCCGAATTAGGCTGGTGACCAATTGCTACAAAAAAACCACCTACAGGTACTGTTTGTTCTTCTTCAGTTTTGTTGTTGCGGATACGCATAGCTTCAACCTTCTTATCACCAATTATTTCAAGTGTATCAGTATTCCAGTAAACTTCAATGTTGGCTGTTTTAAGTACCCTTTCCTGCATCACTTTGCTTGCCCTCATGGAATCTCTTCTCACAAGCATATGAACCTTGGTACATAATTTACTCAGATAGAGTGCCTCTTCGGCTGCCGTATCACCTGCACCGACTATCGCTACTTCTTTACCTCTGAAGAAAAACCCGTCACAAACAGCACAGGCGCTTACACCGTATCCATTCAAACGCTGCTCACTTTCCAGGCCAAGCCATTTTGCACTGGCTCCGGTACTGATGATGACTGCATCAGCCTCAATCAGCTTTTCATCATCTATCCATACCTTATGTGGCGTAGCTGAAAAATCTACTTTGGTAGCAAGACCATAACGTATATCTGCACCCATCCGGGCAGCTTGTTTTTCAAAATGCACCATCATCTCTGGCCCCTGTATACCATCCGGATAACCGGGATAATTTTCGACTTCAGTTGTAATGGTTAATTGACCACCTGGTTGTATGCCTTGGTACAAAACTGGTTTCAGGTTCGCTCTAGCAGCATAAATAGCAGCAGTATAACCGGCAGGTCCGGATCCTATAATCAGACAATGTACTTTTTCTGTTTCCATACTCATAAATTTCGATTCAATCGGCAAATGTAAATGATAAGCCTTTCCCTTAAAAGCAGATTTCTGCCGGCGATGAACTTTGTGGATAAATCTTTATTTGGGAATAACAAGGGTATGATTTCTCACCGCATACCCCCCGAAATAACCGAGGGCTCCGTTGCTGATGTTACCAATAATTTTTGTAGGAGACGAAAACGGGTTTCCAATACTCTGATAGCTGAATTCTGTTGTTCGCCAAAAATCGAAGGTTGCTTTGTCAATATTGCAAAATTTCAAGGTAACTGTATCCCCTTTCCGAAAATAACCGTACTCATCAAACATAAGATCAGCATTTCTGTCTACACCCCTGTCAACCGTAACATCATAGGTGATCCCATTTATCAGCAGGTCGTCAAAAACGGAGTTAATACCGGGAAGAAAAGGACCGGTGTTTACCTGAGTGAAATAACGAATGTAATTACCAAAGCCAACCGGATCAGTCACCTTTGCTTTTAGAAAAACGTTTTTAGAGGTATCAGGTAATCCTAAAACTGGTTCCCACCAGAGAGAATCGACGGTTTTACTCGCAGTAGGAATCGTTGTCACAGACTGAAAACTTTTACCTGCCCATAGTATCTCCAACTGATAACTCTTCCCTTCTTCACCTCTGATTGCTGATTGAGGATTTGCAGGGTCGGAAGAATAGAAACTAAAAGGAATATTTCCCGGCAATAAAATATCTACCCTCCTAAGCTGATGTGTTTTGCTTCCGTCACTGATACGGACTACGGCATCCTTCACCACGTTTGCACTTAATATTTCTGGGGTGATCTTTGAAAAAAAATTAAGACTCCTGGTGAGTATCACAACCGGATCCTGTCCAGTTTCAATAGTTGCATCAACACTTAAAAGAGGCTCCGATTCTTTCAGATCAAATTGAATCGCTTTCTCACAGCTTGTGAAAAAAAGAAAAGCAAACAATATGAGCAGGTATTTCTTCATCATACAAAGTTATAAAGGTTCACGTCTAAAATAAAAACCCCTCCTGCGCAGGAGAGGTTTAACTTACATTAACCCATCAAAATATCATTAGTTGCCCAAATAGCTCTTCAGCGCATTGCTGAAACGGGCTTTCTGTAACCGTTTGATTGCTCTTTCCTTAATCTGACGGATGCGTTCTTTGGTGAGATCATATTTCTGTCCGATCTGCTCGATTGTTACACCATTTTCTCCATCCAATCCAAAATAGGCATTTACGATTTCTGCCTCACGCGGACTCAAAGATTTTAAAACCCTGCGAATTTCGTTGCGAAGCGAATCTTTCATCACATCTTCATCCGTATCATCACTTCCTTCAAGCAAATCTCCCATCGCTACATCCTCTGCTTCGTGTACCGGCGCATCGAGTGAAGTGTGGCGCGTATTACTCTGGAAGATATTATTGATTTCAGTTTCACTCATCTCCAGAATATCAGCCAGTTCTTCAGTGGAAGGCTCACGCTCATGCTCCTGCTCGAAAGCCATATAGGCTTTGTTTGCTTTATTGTAGGTGCCGATTTTATTTTGTGGGAGACGAACAAGACGACCTTGTTCAGCCAAAGCCTGTAAAATAGACTGGCGAATCCACCACACAGCATATGAGATAAATTTAAACCCTTTTGTTTCATCAAAACGCTGAGCCGCTTTGATCAATCCGAGGTTTCCTTCATTGATGAGGTCGCTTAAAGAGAGTCCCTGGTGCTGATACTGCTTTGCCACAGAAACCACGAAACGCAAGTTCGACTGAACAAGTTTATCAAGCGCGCGCTGGTCACCCATTTTAATTCTTTGGGCGAGTGTTGTTTCCTCTTCCGGGGTAATCATAGGGATTTTCGAGATTTCCTGAAGGTATTTTTCAACGGCCTGGGAATCACGGTTGGTAATCTGGGTTGCAATTTTTAACTGCCTCATATTAAAATTTCAATTATATATTAGCTAATGCCGTCTTTAAAGAACAGGAAATGCTGGAGGGAAGCCTGCTTTTAGTGCGGATTGCAAAGTTACAACGCAAAAATGTGTTTTCATAACCTTTGTCTAAAACTCCGAAAAAAAACACGCAATCCCTTCTACATTCAAAAATATTAAACGTTAAACCATTTCAAAAGTTGCATGGCTATGCATTATTTTTGAAAAATGACCTCTTTAAATAAAATCATTGATTTCAGAAGCGATACCGTTACCAAAGCAACTCCGGGTAT
>JAULVS010000146.1:0-5220 GCA_032110905.1 Chitinophagaceae bacterium
AAGATCCATGAATCGTCGTTTATCCATTTATCTCCCAATTCTTGCAGCGGCAGGTCTCATTTGTTTTTATGCACTGCAAAAAGAGAGTGCCCCGACTACAAAAAAACAGATTGAAGAAAAATATAACGCTGTTGATGAGGAAGATGAGCTGGAATCAAAAAAACGCCGTCAGGAATACGATTGGAAATTACTTCATGACCCAAGAACAGGGGAAATTCCTGCCGATATAAAAAGAAAAGAAGCCGAATTACTGCAGTCAATTATTCTCCGGCAAAAGCAAGTCGGCTTCCGCACAAGTATCAATAATACTTACAACCTTGCAGGGCCTTCAAAGCGTGGCGGCAGAACCAGGGCTATTGCGTTTGATATGCGCACAAACCAAGTTGTACTTGCGGCAGGTGTTTCGGGTGGTATCTTCCGCTCAATTGATGGTGGTGCGAGCTGGACTTTCGTACATCCTCCTAATGATGTAAGGAATGTGACTTGTCTGGCTCAGGATCCAAGGCCGGGATTTGAGGATATTTGGTACGCTGGCACCGGAGAAATGATTGGGGATTCGCCTTCATATCCCAATGCATTTATTCCTGGATACGGGATTTTAAAATCAACAGATAATGGTTTGACCTGGACGAAGCTCACATCCACTATAGCCCAGGGCACCAGAGAAAACATTGATTATGTTTGGGACTATGTGTTTAATGTGCAGATAGATATTAATGGGGTTGTTTACGCGGCTATTCTTAACCAGGTAGTACGTTCCACAACCGGTGGCACCAGTTGGTCAAATGCAATTAGTTCTTCTGTTTCTCAACAAAGCGTTTTGAATATGCTAACCGATGTAGCTATTCCAAAAAACAGCACAAAAGTATATGTCGGATTTTCGGGTAGAAACAGTGATCGCAACCGTGTTGGTGTTTTTAGCTCTACAACTGGATTAAGCGGGAGCTTTACCAGAATTGCAGGTGGAGTAGATGGCCAAACGGATTCTGTTCCGGGCTGGAGAGGTTATAATAATGCCAGTTCGGGCGGTGTTTTTAATGCAGGATATGGAAGGATTGTTCTTGGTGTTGCGCCAAGCAACCCTGATATTCTATACGTGATGTACGACAATGCGCGATCTTCTGCAAATGGAGTTGCCGAAGCGGATCTTTTCCGTGCGGATCTAAGCGGGCCAACGCCGGTATGGAGTGCCAACCTTGGAAATTTCATGCGTGGATTCAGAAATGGAACGCAAATAGACTATCTCGAAACTCAGGTAGAATACAATATGCTCCTGGCAGTACATCCCACCAATCCGGATCTGGTAATTGCAGGTGGTGTGAATTTGTATCGTTCCACAAACGGATTTCAGACGGCCGGATCTTTCATTGGCGGTGAAACATCTTCTACGTATTCAGACCCAAGCAGAGTAAGCCATGTTGATTTTCACTCATTCGCATTTGATCCTACCAACCCCAACCGATTTGTTGTGGGTAATGATGGAGGCCTGCAGGTTTGTTCTAACATAGCAGCAACCACTGTCAGTTGGGCAAACTTTGCCAATATGTATCAGACATACCAATATTATCATGTTGCCATTGACCCTACACCCGGATCATTGGTATTCGCAGGAGGTGCACAGGATAATTCAACCAGCTATCGCGATGCAAGAGGATTACTTGCCAACGTGTTGCCGGATGTAAATGATCATT
Organism: Chitinophagaceae bacterium; assembly: GCA_032110905.1. Lineage (GTDB taxonomy): Bacteria > Bacteroidota > Bacteroidia > Chitinophagales > Chitinophagaceae > Lacibacter. The sequence goes on from JAULVS010000146.1 coordinate 1,692, forward strand.
ATACTTTAATTGGCGGTGATGGCTGTGCCGTTGGTATGAATGCCGGCAATTCAACCCTCCAACTTCTTTATGGTGCGGCACAGGAAGGTGCATTATTTCGCCAGCGCATTAGCCGAACAAACCAGAATAGCACCTTCATTGCCCCTAATGCCGCCGACGTTGGCGAATTTATTACCTACTTCCATTTAGACCCTTATAACACCGAAACCCTCTATTACACCAGCTATAATGAATTATACAGAACAAATTCAGCATCTACTGTAAGTCCAAGTACCGGATGGACCAATATGATTGGTGTAGGCAATTCAGTGGGAACATCTCCCAGCATCTTTGCCCTGGCCACCTCTCATGGTCCTTATGCAAATGAAAATAGCTACCTATTCATTGGTACTTCAAACGGTAAAATCTATCGTTTATCCGACCCCCGCAATGCCGGATCACTCACTACACCACAAAACATCTCGCCTATTAACGGTATGACTGCCTCTTCTCTGGTTCGCCAGATTGCAGTTAATCCACGTAATCCCGATACTGTTATGGCAGTAGTTTCCAACTATGGAGTCGCAAGTGCATTCTGGACAGGCAACGCAACAAGTCCTTCCCCCACCTGGCAACTTGTAGAAGGAAATATTTCACTTCCTTCTTTCCGCAGCTGCGCCATCGTTGTTACACCCACCGGGGTTGAATATTATGTAGGAACTTCCGTCGGACTTTTCAGCACCACAAGTATTAATGGTGCAAATACAAACTGGACATTAGAAGGCCCTTCGGTGATGCAAGGCGCCATCGTCAGTGATCTTGCTCTAAGAGCATCCGACAATACCCTGTTGATTGGTACGCATGGAAACGGGATGTTCTATACAGTGATCAACAATGCTGCAACATCTACACCTGAATATGTGATGAATGATAAAAAATTCATTGCTTCTGTTTATCCAACGTTCACTAGCGGCAACATCCAAATACAAACAGGAGCGGCTTCCGGCATCAAAAACCTCGACATACGGGTAATTGATATGAATGGAAGAACTGTTTATACAAACAAACGCAATTATGGAAACGGATCAATTGACCTTAGTAGATTAGCAATAGGCATTTATTCAATTGAAATTATCAGCGACAACAGAAAATACAAACATGTACAGAAAATTATCAGAGAATAATTGTTATCATTCAGAATCTCCAAACAGATACGCGATAGCCGGATTGTTTTTCTCTTTCCTGCTTATTTTATCATTGGCATGTTTCTCGCAAACCGGAAAATATCCTGTTAAAAGAATACGGACATTTCAGCAGGAAGAAGTGAGCGGAACTAATTCCGGAAGAGACCGTGTAAGGCAGAAAAAGTTATTCCATTGGATTTATCTTGAGTTATGGCCTGGCAAATCAATTGAGATCACACACTTGTGGATCAACAACGAAGCAACCGGGTTTCGTGTAGAAAAAATAAGTTCCCCTGTCTTTCAGCCAAATTCAGAAATAACAGAAAAAAAAGTTGTCATCCCGGAAACAACCAACGAAGTCATCCAATTGATTAAAACAGATGAGTTAATAAATCAGGGTATGCTCACTCAGAGCTTCCCTGCATCATATCGCCGTTTCCCAATACTGATCCGATACATATCTGAAGGGAAATTTTTTTACCTGGGTACATATCCACGGAAGCTGGCAAAAGAAAGAAAGCAATAGTATTTCCTGCTGCTGTATATGCTATTCTTTGATTTCAAACTGTGGCGCGCATTTCATACGTACCTTTGTGACGCTTTATGGCAAATATTCCAAACATAAGAACACTGGGCAAAGATGAAATTCAATCTTTCCTGGAGGAAATCGGAGAACCTCGTTTCCGTGCAGGTCAAGTGTATGAATGGATCTGGCAAAAACATGCGCACAGCTTTGCCGATATGACCAATCTGAGTAAACCGCTTCGCCAAAAACTGGGTGAATCTTTCAGCTTACCGGCTTTGATTGTAGATGCTACACAGTATTCTGCAGATGGTACCGTAAAATCGAGATTCCGTACACATGACCATCATCTCGTGGAAGGTGTTCTCATCCCTACTGAAGACAGAAGAACGGCCTGTGTATCATCACAAATCGGATGTTCCCTGACCTGTAAATTTTGTGCAACAGGTTATATGCAACGAAAAAGAAATCTCACATTCGATGAAATAGTGGATGAAGTGGTGCTGATCAACCAGCAAAGCGAACGTATCTATGAAAAGAAACTCACGAACATCGTGTTTATGGGAATGGGGGAACCATTGCTGAATTACAAAGAAATGTTGAAAGCAATTGAAAGAATTACATCAGCAGACGGACTGGCAATGAGCCCTAAGCGCATTACTGTTTCTACTGCCGGCGTTGCAAAACAAATCAAACAGCTGGGCGATGACCAGGTTCGTTTCAAACTTGCCCTTTCGTTGCATGCCGCTAACGACAGAAAGCGTAATGAAATTATGCCGATCAATGAGTCGAATAATATCAAGGCGCTAGTGGAAGCACTCAATTATTTTTACCAAAAAACCGGAAACGAAATCACACTTGAGTATATTCTCTTCAAAGATTTCAATGACTCCTTACAGGATGCAGATGAATTAATTAAGATTTACAGACAAGTTCCGGCTGATTTGGTAAATCTTATCGAATACAATCCGATTGATGCAGCAAAATATCAAAAGCCGGATGAAAAAGTCACAGATCAGTTTATGCGATATCTTGAAAAAAACAAAGTGAATGCAAGATTACGCAGAAGCCGCGGCAAAGACATTGACGCAGCATGTGGGCAACTGGCTAATAAAGATTAATCTGCCCACATCTAGCGATACAATCGGACATCTCGTAACTCATAATCCGCCCGCCCTGTCCCGAAAGCCTTCGGGATCGAAGCAGTCGGACTTCGCACAAAAAATAGAATTAAAAGAAATGAGAAATAATTTTGGAAAATTCTCCGGTAATAAAAGCAACGCACAGAAGAAGGAAGAATTCAGGCAGGAAAAAAAGAAAGCGCGTGCCGAACGGGATGCCTATTTCGAAAAAAAGAAACAGGAAAAAAAAGGTGAAATTAAACCTTCCCGTGCCCGAATTGCATTAGGTAAAAAAACAGAAGATCCGGCAAAGTCAACAACAACTGCATCATCCCATCAGATGCCACTTAATAAATACCTCGCGCATTGCGGGGTATGCAGCCGAAGAGATGCGGCTGAGCTGATTCGCACAGGAGTGGTTTCTGTTGACGGAGTTTTCATAACAGAACCCGGTTTCAAGTTACTTGGCAAGGAAGAAGTAAAAGCGAACGGAAAGAAAGTAAGTATTCAAAAAGAACTAGTTTACATTTTGCTAAATAAACCTAAAGATTATATTACCACCTCTGATGATCCACAGGGAAGAAAAACTGTTCTCGACCTGTTAAAAGGCTCAACCACACAACGAATATATCCGGTAGGCCGGCTCGACAGAAACACAACCGGCGTATTGCTGTTTACCAATGACGGCGAGTTGACGCAGAAGCTTTCTCATCCAAGTTTTC
>JAULVS010000147.1:0-8958 GCA_032110905.1 Chitinophagaceae bacterium
CAAGTAACTGTAGTGTATGAAAGTCGTCTTTCCCTTTTTTCTGAGCAAAAGTGGATACGAATATGAAGCTAAAAGGCATTAGCCATGACAAACGACTGCACACCCCCGGCATAAAGAATAATTGTTGCACAAAGTTAATTGCTGATTGCTTTTAAGCATTAATTTTTTGCAGATCAATTTTCCATCTTCGTAAGCCGCCAACAGTTTTTGGTGGTAATTTCGCTTCCCCGCATGAATCATCAGATAGAAATAGCACTGGTAGGCAACCCCAATAGCGGGAAATCATCCCTTTTCAATGCACTTACCGGACTGAACCAGAAAGTAGGCAACTTCCCCGGTGTTACGGTCGACAAAAAAACGGGGTGGATTGAATTAGAAGATAAGAAAATCGCAAAGATTGTAGATCTCCCCGGCAGCTATAGTTTATACCCCAGAAGAAAAGATGAATCAATCAGTTACCGGGTAATGATGGGGCTCGACAAAGAAATAAAACCCAACCTCACCATCATTGTTGCAGACGCAGGAAACCTCAAACGGAATCTCCTTTATGCAACACAATTGATCGACCTGAAAAAGGAAGTGATATTGGTTTTAACCATGATGGACATAGCAATCAAACAAGGACAAGTCATTGATGTACCTAAACTGCAGCAAGAGCTCGGTATTCCGGTTTTGCCGGTCAATCCGCGAACAAAAGAAGGAGTCGAAAAGCTTAAAAATTATATTTCAGCGCTGACTGAAAACCGAAAGGCACCTGAAAAAACCTTTTATGCTCCGGCATCTGAATATGCAGATACGGTACGAAAAGCACAAGACATCATACCTGAACTGAGTGAATACGCCGCTTTGCACATTTTAACTCAAAAGGAAAGATTTTTTGAAGATGAAAAGCTGCAAAACGAACTTGTAAAAGTTAAGGAGAGCAGTATGCTGCCCGCTGAACGTTTGCAAGGTGAAGAAATATTATTCCGGTATAAAATCATCGATCGGATCATTGCTCAATGTGTAGAAATAAAATCGACTTATATCAAGCGAAATGCTGAAAACAAAGCCGATCGCTTTCTCCTACACCCGCTATGGGGCCACCTGTTTCTTCTTTTTGTTTTATTCATGTTATTTCAGAGTATTTTTTGGCTTGCTGAATATCCGATGACTACCATTGAGCATTTATTTGTACAAGCTGAAAACATCCTCACTCCTCTTCTTCCTTCAACCTGGTATGCTGATCTTTTGCTACAGGGGTTATTGCCAGGATTAAGCGGCATTTTTGTCTTTATTCCTCAGATTATGATCCTTTTCGGACTGATCGGCATCCTGGAAGAAACAGGATATATGGCCCGTATTAGTTTTTTAACGGACAAGGTTATGCGAAAAGTAGGGCTCAATGGCAAAAGTGTGATGCCTATGATCAGTGGTTTTGCCTGTGCTGTACCTGCTATTATGAGCGTCAGAAATATTGAAAACAGAAAAGAGAGGCTGTTAACGATTCTGATTACTCCCCTTATGAGCTGCAGTGCACGCTTGCCTGTTTATACAATCCTGATCGCACTGGTTATTCCAAATAAATCTGTATTGGGGATACTGAGCCTGCAAGGTTTAGTTATGATGGGCTTGTATCTGTTTGGCGTCTTCGTTGCCTTGGCTGTTGCCTGGATCGCGGGACGATTCATTCGACTGCAGGAAAAAAGCTTTTTTCTTCTTGAATTACCGGTTTATAAAGTGCCGCAATGGAAGAATGTGTTTTATATGATGATTGAAAAAGCAAAGATTTTCATCACCGATGCAGGAAAGGTAATTCTTTTAATCAGTATGATTCTTTGGGCATTGAGTTCATACGGACCTGCAGAAAAAATGAAGCAAACTGCGTCTTATTATGACAGTGTCATCTCCCTGCATCCGGAATCCGAAAACAGTTTGTCGGTAGAAAAAGAAGCTGCATTACTAAGTGAATCCTATGCCGGGCATTTGGGAAAAATGCTGGAGCCGGTGATACAACCTTTGGGCTATGACTGGAAAATTGGTATTGCCCTGATTACTTCTTTTGCTGCCAGAGAAGTTTTTGTAGGAACCATGGCAACACTCTATTCTGTAGGGGGAAATGAAGAAGACTTACAAACCCTACGAGAAAAAATGGCTTCTGCAAAAAGACAAGACGGGTCGAAAGTTTATTCACTTGCAACCGGAGTCTCCCTTATGCTTTTTTATCTGCTTGCAATGCAATGTATGAGTACACTTGCAGTGGTGAAACGTGAAACAAATAGCTGGAAATGGCCTATCATACAACTGTTGTATATGTCAGGCCTGGCCTATCTGATCAGCCTTGTTGCGTTTCAGTTATTAAAATAAAAATAGAATGGCTTTTACCAGTCAGACGCCTGTCTGATTCTGTTTTTTAGACGTTGATAAACATTCTCAAGTAAGCCAGCAAGTATTTCACCATTTGTAGGAGTTCGCTGGTTTCTATTATTAATCAATGCCCAGTCCTGGTTGTTTAGGGCTCTTCTGTCGCCCGTGTATGAAGCAAATTCCTGTGTATGCTGAAAACTGGCAGGCAGCTGATCCCATACTATCTGGTTTCTTGTGGAAATATCGTTCATCAGCAAATGCAGGCTTCCAGTTGCTTCAAGCCGCCTTTCTTCAATATTGACGGTTGCGTAAACTGTTGTGTACATCGGGCGATTGGCGGAATCTTTTCCATATTCTACCTGACGACTCCGATTATAGGACCGGTAATTACTGACCGGATTAATAATCTGTACATTCCGCCAAATCATATCCGCAACAAGATCTGGTGCTGTTGAAGACATTCTTAATTGAGCAGGGGTGTAAAAACGAGCGGGAACACCATTAGCAGATTGACCACCCAGATCCTGAATCAGCCGTGACTGCAAATCCATTGTGCGGCTATTGAAAACAGGCAAAGAATTAAATCCCCAGCCCAGAATATCGTATTCAACAGGATTAATTAATACGTGCACAATACTCGCATTATAGAGTTCATTCATACGCATTCTGACATCACGATAGTCGGAAACAAAATTCAAGACCTTTCGAAATGCTTCATATGCAACCTTATTCTGTCTGCGGGAATTTCCTGTTTGTAGCCCTGATGCATAACTGTAATAGTCTGCAGCGGCAGAATCTCTTGCAGAAATTAAACGTACAGAGTAATTAACAGGCTGCACTTGTCTGAATGCAAATGCATCGCCTAATATCATATCATACATCTGCTGTAGTGATTGCAGTTCCGGTATCACTTTGTCCCACCTTTCGGGGATCGCTTCGAGTTGATAATTCTGTAATCGAAGCTGTGCCTTGTAATGGGCTTCACTGTATAACTGACGTATATCTTGCACAACAGCAAAATCATCTCCGCGTTTTTTTAACCTTTTCATTAGTGAGGCCAAATCTTTCTGATCACTGTAACCGGCATGCCGTGAAGCTTTGCAAGAAAAAAGAAGGACAAAGAGAACAAAACAAAAACCAATATGAGAAAAATATTTAGGTTTAGGCATAAACTTCATCTATTAGAATGTTTGAAAGAAATCTATCAGGTTTAATATATGCAATCATATATCACTACCCTATGTTTGCAAGATAATGATTCAGTGCATCAAACGCTGCTATCTGTTTTCTTTCCAGTCGCTAAAATCGTTGTTTGTCCAGCATCCGGGAGCGGCATGACTCCCTTCCGGCAGGATAAAGCAAACAACCCTAACCCCTTTCACCTCCAGGAGATTCATAGCAGCAAAACTGAGATATTGTTCTGCTCCTGTATTGCCTATTTTTTCAGTCAGCCATTCCGGATCAGCCGGTCTTACTCGTAGTGTATCATCCTTACGGCTATCAATCATCAATTGCCCTTCAGGCCAAGTTTGGTTGATCCCGTTTATAACAGGTTGAACAATTGTAAGAGAGTCTTTTAGTCGGTATATTTTTTTTCTGGATTCTGTTGACGCATCTGTATCCCATAAAATCAATGTATCAGTATCAAACCACCGGGCCGTATTCCCTTCTTGTCCGGTTGTATTCTTCTCTTCGCATGCAAACCAGATGAACATCAGAAATAAAAAAAGATAGTTTTTCATTCCTTAAAGTTACAAAACAGATGAGATTGATAAATGAATGAGTAAATTAGTGAACAAATAAACATTATGAACGGCTCCTCATCCTATTTTGATCTCCTGCTGAATCCTTTTGGGCAACCACGCACAAAAAATATCCTGAAAGTAAACCCTACTGTAATACCTGAGAGAAAAGAACCCGAAACTGTGCATTTCTACGTATATGATTTCAACGGCGAACAATTAAAGGAAGACAAACCGCAAACAATTGAACAATGCTTTTCTTATAAGGATTCAGGCAATACAAGCTGGATTAATATTGGTGGAATCAGGAGGAGTGATGTAGAAAAAATCTGTCAGTATTATGACATTCATCCACTCCTTATGGAAGATATTTTAAGTCATGGCCAGCGACCTAAGATGGACGAAGTTGAAGGAAAATTATTTTGCCTGCTGAATATGCTGTATTTCAATGAAAATAATTCCAGCGTTGAAGCGGAACAAATCTCGATTGTATTGGGTCCTGATTATGTATTGAGTTTTCAGGAAGACGATTCAAGAGATGTTTTTAATACCCTTCGGGAAAAAATCCGCCTTCCTCAGCATAGAATCCGTCAGGGAAAATCCGACCATCTGTTTTATATGCTGATAGACCTGATTGTTGACCACTATTATCTCGTGATGGAAAAACTGAGTGAGAAAATAGAACTGCTTGAAGAAGAAATCATCCGCAATGCCAACAAAAGGTCGCTTGCGCGTATCAATCAGCTTCGTAAAGAAATGATCGTGTTGAAAAGAAACATCGGGCCTACACGGGAATTAGTCAACGGCATCCTTCGCAGTGAAAGCCCTTTGCTTCAGGAAAGAACCGAAAAGTATTTCAAAGATGTTTATGACCACATCGTTCAGGCCAATGAACTAGCTGAAAACTACAGGGACATGATGATGAACCTTCAGGATCTCTATCTTAGTAACGTGAATCTTAAAATGAATGAAGTGATGAAGGTGATGGCAGTTGTAACCTGTGTACTTGCTCCGGCCACTGTAATTGGAGGAATGTTTGGAATGAATTTTGATGTGATCCCATTTACACACCATGGCAAAGGATTTTTTATTGCCTGTGGTGTAATGGTTATTATCCCGGTACTGATGCTTTTTATCTTCAGAAGAAGAGGTTGGTTCTGACTAGTAAACGTTACAATTTTATCCTTAACAAAATTTCCGGGTATGCTCTTTTCTCTTTATGCCTACCTGTAATTCTATTATTTATCTGAGGACGGATATATACTGAACCCTCACCGAATTTTGATGAAATCACAAACAAAGGAATACTAGACAACAAAGATGCCGCCCCGGTTATCACTAACACTGATTTTAAATCATCGTTGGTGTTCTTACACTCAAGGATACAATCCGGATAACGCTCTATCGGTTTCCCTCTCGGAATTACCCAACCTGTAACAACCATCAATCCTCCTCCGGCTGCCAGCATAATTGCTGTTTTTTGCCACCGATTTAACTTCTTATCGTTGTTCAGGTAAATCATTTTATCGCTAGAAACTGGGCGCTGTGCCAATACAGAATCTTGCAAGAAAACCCGGATAAATAATAATATTGCTATTAGAAGATAGACTCTAAGCATTCTCTGATGTTTTAGTCTGTTTTTGCCACACAACGCCAACATTAAAAATAGAGTTGCGTACTACAACAAAGCAGGAGGCTCGTCAGCAGTAGGTCTAACCATTATCATTTAAAATAAATGTTGATGAATCCTTTTGTAATTAGGCGTTACTTTTGTAGCAAAACGATTGCCGAAAATGAAACCAACTCCCTTTCTTGATAAGCACATTGCTCTGGGTGCAAAAATGGGCCCCTTTGCAGGTTACAATATGCCGATTTCCTATACGGGTATTAACGATGAACACCAGGCTGTTCGACAGGCAGCAGGCGTTTTTGATGTGAGTCATATGGGTGAGTTCATTTTGAAAGGTAGCGGAGCACTGGAGCTTATTCAGCGGATTACTACCAATGATGCATCAAAGCTCAGCAATGGCAAAGCGCAATACAGTTGTATGACGAATCAGGAAGGCGGGATCGTGGACGACCTGCTGGTTTACTGTATTGAAAAAGACCAGGTCTATATGCTTGTTGTAAACGCAGGGAATATTGAAAAAGACTGGAACTGGATACAGGCTCATAACGAATCAGACGTGGAAATGCACAATATCAGTGATAAAACCTGTTTGCTTGCCGTACAGGGACCTGCAGCAACCAGGATTGTACAAACGCTGACAGAGATGGATGTTATGAATCTGAACTACTACACTTTTGTAAAAGGAAGATTTGCGGGTGTTGAAAATGTACTAATCAGTGCAACCGGGTATACAGGTGCCGGAGGTGTTGAAATTTATTTTGAAAACATCGGGAATAGTGCCGACATCATCTGGGATGCATTGTTTACTGCCGGTAAAGATGCAGGCATCAAACCGGCGGGTTTAGGTGCACGTGATACATTGAGAATGGAGAAGGCATTTTGTCTTTATGGCAATGACATCGACGACCATACCAGTCCGCTGGAAGCCGGTCTGGGCTGGATAACCAAATTCACAAAAGCATTTACAGCCAGCGAAATACTGGAAAAACAGAAAGCTGAAGGTGTTAGAAGAAAGCTGGTAGGATTTGAAATGACAGAAAGAGGCATTCCCCGTCATGGCTATCATATTCTCAATGAAAAAGGAGAAAAAATCGGGGTTGTTACCAGTGGTACCCAGTCTCCATCACTACAAAAAGCGATTGGTATGGGTTATGTTGACACCAACTACACTGCTTACGAAACTGAAGTATTTATCGAGATTCGCAACCAGCAGGTAAAAGCGAAAGTGGTAAAAATTCCTTTCTTATGATGTAAAGATCCTCATCAAAACTTGCAGACAACCTAAACCTTTTTTATTTTAGCATCATATGGCGGAGATTCACATCACCTCTTTTATAGCCGCTCCGGCAGATGTCGTATTCGACCTGTACCGTCATATTGGTCTTCACCAGATTTCACTACAGAAATATAAAGAAGAAGCTACAAGAGGAGTTACAACCGGATTAATTAAAAAAGGTGATATGGTTACCTGGCGTGCCAGACACCTAGGGAAAATCCGCTTTCTTACCGTGAAAGTCACCGAACTCGATGCGCCTCTTTTATTTGAAAATACGATGCTTGAAGGTGACTTTAAAAGCCTCGTACATCGCAGACACTTTAAACAAATTGATAACGGTACAATCGTAATTGAAGAAATGAATTATGAAATGCTGTACGGCATCGCGGGAAAATTATTTGATCGTTTTTATCTTAAAAATTACCTGAGTGGCATACTGAAGGAAAGATCAGATGTTATAAAAACCTATGCAGAGGGCAATAAATGGAAAGCCCTTCTTCAGCGATAACAGACATTCGCCTTTGCTTCTTTATTTTTGCAGTTATGTCATTAGAAAAGCCAACTCTCTATACCTGTTTTTCTCCTGCTCTTTTAAATCTTTATGATTTAAAAGATAGCGTTGTTGTTATCATTGATGTTTTCAGGGCTACATCAACCATCGCAGCCGCGCTTCATAATGGTGCTAAATATATTGTACCTGTTGATACAGTGCCGAAGGCCATTCAATTGGGTGAACACCTGAATGGCATTGCGGCCGGCGAGCGTGACGGGAAAATTGCAGAAGGTCTTCAATATGGGAATTCGCCACTTGAATATCATCCGGATTTTATCAAAGACCGCATTCTAGTATTAACCACAACCAATGGAACACGGCTGTTACACATGGCTCTTGAAAAAGAAGCAGGCACCATCATTACTGGCTCTTTCCCGAATCTGAATGCCGTGGTTCAGTATTTGTTGTCATGCAACCGGAATGTCATCCTTGGTTGCTCAGGCTGGAAAGACAGGTTCAATATAGAAGATACTTTATTTGCCGGTGCCGTTATTCATCAGGTGAAAGAAAAATTTACAATTCATTGCGACAGTTCACAAACAGCGCTATCCTTGTATGAACAGATGGGAAATAACCCTATTGAACATGCTACCAAATTCACGCACTATCACCGCTTAGTGAATCGCTTCGGATTAATTGAAGACATCCGTTTTTGTCTTACACCGGATGCAGCACCTGTATTGCCTCTTTACGAGGAAGGTAAACTTATCAAAGGATAAAAAAATCTTACAAGGTACCATTGTTTTATGATTTACGGTACATCTTGACGATGTGAGTTATTTTTTAAATTTTTATTGCGTTTTCTGCGCAAAATGCCTTTAGTTTTGCGGGTTAGCCCTATCCAGAAAAGGATAGAATGAAGCTGACACCTGTATTTAGATTATGGCATTATCACCCCTCATTAAATTCGCATACAATCACGGAACGGAAGAAGTCATCAGGCGTGGCAAGAAAGTACATGCTATTGGCTTTGTAGAGCTGACTGACCACGACCCTCTTATGCAATCAGCAGTATTTCGCGTTCGCGATGATGTATACCATACTTTCTACAGGGTTTATATTCAGAAATACAATGACGACCAGGTTTTAAATGTTCGCTGCAGTTGCCCCTATAACCTTGGAGACATCTGCAGACATGAAGTTGCAGCACTTTTCCAGTTGCAGGATCTGATCGACAAACATATAATCGGCCTAAAAGATCAACTGTATGACCAGAGGCATACGGTAGCAAAAATGAAAAGCATAGATCTTAAGACGATACGTATGCTTACATCTAAAGATTCATTACATGATGCAGAACAATTCCTTCGAAGTAACAAGGCATCGATCATACAAGCTAAAAACGAACAGGTTAAAGCGGAGCTGACTCTTAACGGCCAGCTATGGTCTGTCATTCTGCAAAAAAACGAGG
>JAULVS010000148.1:0-2465 GCA_032110905.1 Chitinophagaceae bacterium
AGGAGACACTTCAATGGCGTTGATTAAACACTCAGGCAAACCGACAGGTGTTACATTCTGCCAGCTTTTTCCTCCATCTCTCGTTAAGTAAACAAGACCATCATCACTGCCTGTCCAGATAACTCCTATTTCATGTGTCGACTCCTGAATGTATGCAAGCGTTCCATAATTCTCTGCACCGACACCTTCATTAGTGTAAGGCACACCGGGCTTCCCTTGTTTTTCTTTTTCATTTCTTGTAAGATCAGGAGATGCTTCTGTCCAGCTTTTACCCATATCTGTTGTTTTCAGTAACAACTGCGCTCCATGATAAAATGTATTTGCTTCATGAATACTTCTGATGATTGGAGCATTCCAGTTGTAGCGATACTTCATGTCTTTGGCATCCATCGCGAGATACTGTATCGGTGCGGCCATTACATTCGTACCGGCTTTTGCTTTGCTGTCGAACACTTCAATTGTACCCTGATAGCTTCCTCCCATGACATAACGCGGATCATTAGGGTCAAAAGCGAGAAAGGCACTTTCGCCACCGGCTGAAGCAGACCATGATGATGTACCAATTCCATAACTTCCGAATTCTCTGTGGGCAATGCGTACTGAGGTATTGTCTTGCTGTCCGCCGTAGATATTATAAGGGAATAAATTATCAGTGTTAATACGATAAAACTGCGCGGTAGGCATATTATTTTGTGTGCTCCATGTTTTTCCCTGATTAAAAGAAATAGCAGCACCACCATCGTTGGCAATGATGAGATTATTGGGATTCTGCGGATTAATCCATAAGTCATGGTAATCTCCGTGTGTACCGTAAAGATTTTCCCATGTTTTACCACCATCTTTAGAACGCAATGCAGGAGCGCTTAATACATAGAGCACCTGGTCATTAGATGGATCAATAAACAACTCTATATAATACCAGGCTCTTTGTATCAGCCGATGGTCATTGGTGATGCGACTCCAGTTTTCGCCGCTGTCATCACTCACAAACAATCCGCCGGATTCTTCTTCGCTGTCGCTCTCGATTAATGCATATACTTTCTCCGGATTTGATCTGCTTACTGCAACAGCCATTTTACCCATCTTCTCCGGCAAACCATTCTTTAGTTTCGTCCATGTTTCACCTCCGTCTTTTGATTTATAAATACCACTTCCTGCGCCTCCGCTAATCACCTGCCAGGGTTTACGACCATGTTCCCACATTGCTGCATATATGATGCGCGGATTCTGTTGATCCATACTTAATTCGGCGCAGCCCGTTTGCTCATTGACAAACAATACATTGTTCCATGTTTTACCTCCGTCTTTTGTCAGGTATATACCACGTTCCTTAGACGGACTGTATAAAGATCCTTGTGCAGCAACAAGAACAACATCAGGGTTTTTAGGGTGAATGACTACTCGTGCAATATGTTGTGTAGATTCCAGTCCGATAGAACCCCATGTTTTTCCTGCATCTGTACTTTTATATATGCCGTCGCCATGGTGTGTCATTACACCACGTGGGGCGTGCTCGCCCATGCCAACATAGATAGTTGCAGGATCGCTTTCTGAAACTGCGACAGCACCCACGCTTCCTGTTTTGAAAAAGCCATCGCTGCAGTTTTTCCAGGTGAGGCCGATATCATCTGTTTTCCAAAGCCCTCCACCGGTTGTACCCATAAAATAAGTGGTTGTGTTGCCTGGAACACCTGTGGCACAAACTGAGCGACCACCTCGAAAAGGACCGATACTTCGCCATTTTATGGCACGGAAATGTTCGTTATAATTTACTGAGACAACTGATACGTTTTTTTTGTTTTGGCTTTCACCAATCAAAGAAAAAAACAACAGAAGAGACAAAATGAAAAATAGACGCATGGAAGATATTTTAGAGACAATAAATTTACTTTTTTATTTAATAGATAGAGCATTAAAACCGATCTTGTATCAAGTAAATGTTTTCAACAGGACTCCTGTTCCTGTTGAAGATGCTTTATGGAAATGCTTTCTTTTACTTGATAAGGATCATTTTTTTAAGAATGCAATTGGCAGATATGCGTAAATTAGAATATATATTTAGTTTGAATAGTTCCTTTGCAAACGCAAGCAATAAAATAATAAAAAAGCATGCAAAAGATTGTTAAAAAATTATTTCTTGGCAAACATGATGTCAATGAAAAACGTGCGGATAGTGTTCTAGGGAGAAGGGCAAAAAACATCTCCTCTATCTGGCATAATCAAACCCAGGATGATATTGGCATTGAAAAGTTATTGCGATTGTTTCTTGCGCTTATTCAGTTTTTATTTATCGGGACTTATATAAAACATTTCTTTGGCAAAAGAAGTATCTCGTACCAGGAGCTGGCGGTAGATTTTTACGTTCTTTTCAAACTCGTTTTTCCGCTTTACATTTTATATAATGGGGTTGAACATCATTTCATTGTTTATTTCTTTTTGATCTGGTTTGTCATTGAAACCATTTT
>JAULVS010000149.1:0-4880 GCA_032110905.1 Chitinophagaceae bacterium
CCTGCAAATAAATCCGGTAATTGGTAACAGCGAACGTAAAAGGAAAATGGTTTCAGTAATAATTTTTCTTCCGTCAGGAATCCTTGCGGTGGTGCTGTATCAATTTCAATTTTAATCTTGATGTTCGTATTTCCTGATACATGTATCTCCTCTAAAATATTTTCGAGATTCAACTCTGTCCATAATGTATCTGATTTTAAAAATGCTGAATCAACATGGGTCTTATGTGATTTTATTTTTTCAACCACGCTCACATTCATCCCTAATGCTTCAAATTCTTCTATTACACCTGACAGATAAGGTTTCAAGGAGAAATGATCATCTCTTACGAGTAATGAAAAATCAAGATCCTCTGAAAACCGGTCTAGTTGATGAAATATGCGTAGGGCGGTTCCACCATAAAACGCAGCCTTTTCAAAAAATCCACTTCGATGCAGTCCCGCCAATGCAATTTCCTGCATGATTTCTCTTAATGCCTGATTTAACTCTTCCCGTGTTTGGGGATTGTATGATTCAATCCATTCTTTGATCATTGGCTTATTTATTTAATGATTTTAAAGCCATTGTCAACATTTGAATACTGTTGCTTTTTGGGGCTTTGGGAATCCACTCTTCCAATAATGTAATATTCATTGATGTGAGTGCAGATTGGTTGATCCGCAAGTCTTCCAACAAAAATTCAATGGTCTGCTTTTTGCTCCGCAGAAAAATTCCTGAAGTTGCAATTATTTTGTCACATAAAGCTTTCTCCGGTGAGGCAATAAGTACATGCTGTTTTTCAGTAAGTAGAACATGTTGTAATCCAAATGCATAATAGGGCAAAGGCATCCGGATGTACTCAAACTTTCCGACTTGCGTCTTATATTTCTTCGATTGCCGGGTAGTAACGGAAACAGTTGTAAATACTTTTTCAGGAATCATTCCCCAGTAAGAAAGTGCTGATTCAAGCGATACGTAGCTAGGACCGTAGATAATATTAGCCAGTAAAAAAGGATCAGGCCCAATAACATTTAATTTTGGTCCCGGAACGAAAACACCTCTCTTTACAGGCATCAGTAACCCTTGCTTTGTGAGGTCATTGATTTTGTCAAACGGCCTCTTATAGTCACATAATACATCAAGCAGAATCTGCTTGGTTAGCGGCTCTTCAGAAAATGCTTGTATGCTTTCTTTAAACTCCAATATGTAAAATATTTAATCAAATATCGGATATATTCCGATAAATCAATTAATATATTACATTTATTTCTTAAATTCATAACAGGCTTTTTAGAAAATCTACGCAAAGCTTCAAATAGCTGCATCATTCGTCTGTAAGGGGAACACTTAATTAAATCAATATCAATAAATATTTATCCTTGCAACAAACTTCGATTAAGCTCTTTCAAATTTCTACAACCACTTAACGCCATACCAAGATCAAGCTCTTCTCTAAGCATTGACAATGCTTTTTCAACACCTTGCTGACCACCTGCAGCTAAACCCCACAGTACTGGTCTGCCAACTAAAACGGCTTTAGCACCTTGAGCTAGTGCTTTCATGGCGTCAGTACCTCTTCGAATACCGCCATCCATCAGTACAGTTGCATGATTACCTACTGCATCAACAATAGCAGGAAGAACATCAATGGTTGCAGGAGCACTATCCATTTGTCGTCCACCATGATTAGAAACAAGAATGCCTTTAATGCCATGTTCTGTTGCTTTTATAGCATCGTCAACCCTGCAGACACCTTTAATAATGATTGGTAATTTGGTAATAGTAGCTAGCCAGTCAAGGTCCTTCCATTGTAATGTAGCATCAAGCATCCATGCAAATGATTGTCCAAGTCCTGCACCACTTTGACCTTTTGCAATTCCGTCTTGCTGATACTTGACTAAGTTAATGGCAGAAAGTCCTGGTGGAAGATGAAATCCATTTCTAACATCACGCTCTCTGCGACCCCAAAGAGGTGTATCTACTGTAACAACAAGGGCCTTTGCGCCTGCACTTTCCGCTCTTGCAACTAAATCGCGTGTATACTCTCTTTGTTTGTTTATATAAAGTTGAAACCAAAATGTTTTATTTGTTGCTTCTGCTACCTCTTCAATAGTTGTAGTAGAAAGACTACTTAATGTCATAATGGTTTTCGCCTTTACCGCTGCGCGGCCAGTTGCCAGCTCTCCATCGGGATGTGCAAGTTTATGAAATGCAGTTGGAGCAACCAGAATCGGGAAGTCTACGTGCTGCCCAAAATTGTTGTAGAAAGGTCTCTTTTTTCTACATTCACCAATATCTTATAATGAATTTTCAATTTCTCATAGGCTTCCCTATTTTCCTTTAATGTTGTTTCATCCCATGCGCCACTACGATAATAATCATATGCAAGTACAGGCAATCTCTCCTTGGCAAGTCGTTCTAAGTCAAAAATAGTAAGGACATCTAATGGGATATCAGGATTTTCACTAATGGCAAAAGACTTTATAGGTGACTGAATTTTAGCCGTCAATGACGAACCTGCGGTCAGTCCCCCAGCAGCCATAAATGTCTTTTTCAGAAAATCACTACGTTCCATAAAGTTTGTTTATAAATGAAATATAAATATATATTGAGGTAATCCAGTTAAAATTTATCCACTTCGCTTCTGCTTGGTATTTCACAGAATTTTGAATCTCTGTATATGATTATTAATTGAACATATTTTAAAAATATTATCAGTTTTAGCTGCCTCTTTCGGAGAATGAGGAGTAACCACTTAACAATTTAAATAGAGCCCAATTTTCAAAATAATTATCTCGTCCTATTTTATGTTTGACAAGGATATCTGATTTTACCAATTCTTCTAGATAGCGGATAGCAGTATTTCTGCTGACTTGAAGATCCTTCTGAATAAATTCAATTTTAGTATACGGATATCTGAAAAGATTATTCAATAAATCCTGACTATATAATTTAGGATGCTTAGTCCTAATGAGTAAATTATACTCCTGCATTAGGCTATTAATACGGTTAACTAGGGTGAGGGTTTCCAATGCCGTTTCCTCTACAGCATTTAACATGAAAATAATCCACTCTTCCCATGTATTGGAATTTCGAACTTCCTGCAACAACCGATAGTAATCTGTTTTATGTTTAATGATATACTTACTTAAATACAAAATAGGGAGATGAAGTAAATCTTTTTGAACCAAATACAAAATATTAATGATCCTTCCAGTTCTACCATTACCATCATAAAATGGATGGATACTTTCAAACTGATGATGTATAATTGCCATTTTTACTAATGGATCCAATTGAATAAGTGAATCATCATTTATGAATTGCTCAAGATTATTCATAAATGATACAATTGTTGCGTAATCTTGAGGAGGGATATAAACAATTTCACCTGTTCTATCATTAAGCAATTTCGTTCCTGGAAGTTTTCTATATCCTGCATTATTCTGCTCAACAATCTGCTGAATTTGAAGGATGTGATTATCTGTCAATAGACCTTGAGCATTTATAAGTTTAAATCCCTCTAGTAATGCTTTGGCATAATGATGAACTTCTTTCGCAGCTGGGCTAGCAAACTGATTTGACAAAAAATCACTTTGATAAATTTCATCAAACGTGCTAATAATATTTTCAATAGCAGAACTTTCGCGCGCTTCTCTAAGGATAAGTGTTTCAAGCAAAATATGCTGGTTGGGAATTGTACCAACAACACCTTTTAA
Source organism: Chitinophagaceae bacterium (assembly GCA_032110905.1). GTDB lineage: Bacteria > Bacteroidota > Bacteroidia > Chitinophagales > Chitinophagaceae > Lacibacter. The sequence goes on from JAULVS010000149.1 coordinate 3,699, forward strand.
TTCCCCCAAAGCCCTATGGGCTGATGCTAGCTTTTTTAATACCGCATTGGTCTCGAAATCAATATTTAAAGGTAAGAAAGTAAGCATTTTGAGTTATATTTGATTTATATAACCCAAATATAGATATTTTTGGGTTATTATTTTAAATTATAACCAAATTATACTCTATTTTAGGTTATATAACTGAATTAGTAACCACTTCTCAATAGCTATAGCTTAAATCATATTTTGCTGGATCGGGACAGTTTCTGGCGTAGAACTCAACGTCTCTTTTCGAACATACACCAGGATAATCCCCTTTAAAATCTTGCATATCCCGAATCAATTGAAAATGCAGATGTGGTGGTCTTTATTAATTTCTATACCCTCCTGCTCGACAAAAAGGTATTTTGTATTTTATATTTTGTTTACACCAAGCATCAGCCTCTTCCAACGAATTTGCTTCAATGATGGGAGTTAGATATTTTTTCATTTCAATTCTTTGATTTTCTTCGATATTTTCCTCTTGTTTGATAATAATAATGGGAACTGTTTTGTTTCTTCACTGCATTCTTCTTGGTGCTCACGGGCATCCTGACATATCCCTTTCTAAATTTACCCTTATAGTCAACCGAGGGACCCACATAAACCGGCTTCCGGGTTTTGGAATCAGATTCCGTACAGCCAACAAAAACAACAAGAATAATCAATAGCACTGGAATAACAAATAGATAGAGAACGGTAGTAAAGCAGCCTCTTGATGTTCTGTGATAGACCCGGTTGTAGGCGACTTTCTTGGGATTGGTCAACCAGCCCCATCCTCTGGGTGCCTTCAAACCAAGATTGTGTCTGATCATTCTCTGGTATTCAACTCGTTTTTGATTATCGGCATAACGGGCTGGTATTAATTAATTTTACTGCGCCTTTTTCTTGTTTTGAAATTTTTTCAATACGTTTTTTATACCCTATACCATCATACAATATAAACCTTTTTTGAAAGTTGAAATGATTGCAACTTTCGTAATTTAGAAAAGCTTGATTTAAAAGAGTTGCGAAATAACACAGCTCTTTTTTATTATTCAATGCCTATCGAATTACCTTGAGATACCTGCCGAGCCAGTACGGTAAGAGCCAGATGTCCCCTGCGCTGTAGGCTGTTAAACCTTGACTTCCCCCATCCAATGTAAATCGATTGGCATTATG
>JAULVS010000150.1:0-21473 GCA_032110905.1 Chitinophagaceae bacterium
TGCATTGATTGATTTTGGTCGGCCTTCTAAAGTTGAGTTATGTGTATTGATTGATCGTAAGTTCAACAGGCAGTTGCCCATTCAACCCGATTATGCCGGCAAAGTGATTGATACCATTTTTTCACAGAATGTAACGGTCAACTGGGAGCAGGGAGAAGTACTTATACATTCTTAAAATAATCAGCTTCTCCTTTTCTTCTGTATCATTGATTCAAAAAAGTTTTCGTAACGACTAACTGTTTTCTCGAGCGAAAAATCTTCGAGTGCGGTTTTTTTCCCGGCTTCAATTAGACGATGCTGAAGGTTTTTGTCGTGAAGCAATAATTTGATTTTATCAGCGAGTTCCCGGCTGTTATCGTTTTCATACAATAATCCGTTTTCGCCGTCTTTAACAAGATCCAGATTCCCCGATGCAGCCGTAGCAATCACCGGAATGCCAATGGCCATAGCTTCAAGCAATGCCTGGGACAATCCTTCAGAGATCGAAGGGAGAACGTTGATATTAAACAAGGAGTAATAGTCGAGCGCTTCTTCCGGAGGAATGATGCCTGTATAATGAATCTGGTGAATAGCAGGAATGTTTTTTTCAAGTTCGGCCATCATAGGTGTTCTTTCCATCCCTACAAAAATCACTTTAACCGGAAATTCAATGAGAGCAAGTGCTTTCATTAACTGCTGTTGACGTTTGGGTCTTGCAACACAGCCAATGACAATTTCATTTGGTTGTAGATTATATTTCTTTCGAAGTTGTTCTGTTTTTTCTTGATCAAGTAGTTTGTACTTCTCCTTTGGAGTGCCATTGTAAATCACTTCAATGTGTTTTGCCTTGATGCCTTTGGCGACGAGTTGGTTTTTGACACTCTGGCTAACTGCTACAATTCTATCGGTCGTGCGCTCATAAAACCAGCTTTGAAGTTTTCCGCCATCACTTCTGGGTCTTTGTCTTCTTGTATGAACCACTACCGGTTTTCGACGCATAAGCCACACTGCCATTGCAGTGAGATATCGATCCTGACTTGCCTGCGGATTCACAACATCGATTGAGTGGTCTTTAATAGCTTTTCTAATGAGGTAGACGGTATGCAGATCTGCTTTGCCGCGAAAGGGCAAGGGCAGAAGTTTCACTTTGGTGTGACTCAATAATTTATATAGCAGAGAAGCTCTTCGGCAGCCCATATAAACCTGATGGCCTTTCTCCGCTAGGGCATTTGCCAATGCCTGCATGGAATATGTTGAGCCGGCCACATCTCCCTGATAACACAAAAGCAGGATGTTCATACGTTGAATGATCTTTCAGGGTCGAAAGTACTTTAAAAATAATTCAGAAGAAATTTCACCATAAGGCCGATTGGGTTTTTCAAGCAGATTCAGTTTGCAGTCTTTATTCAGTTTGATTATCTTGGATGAAATTTTTGTTTTTTTAGATAAAGCTTTTATATGCAAAATCGTATTTTATTTATCTCTTCATTGATTCTTGCTATTCTCTTTGTACTCACAAGCTGGATGTGGTTCTGGCTATTTAATCTTTTTGTTTCCTTGCCTGTTGGGTTGATTTCCCTTGTGTTATTATTGATCTATCGTTCAAAATACGGAATGGATCGAGGTGCTGTTATTATAACGCGTTTGTTGACACTGGGGCTGATTACTGCCTTGATTGGACTTGGATTGTTTTTGTAAGATGTTTGTTGGTTATTTGTTATAGGTGATTAGTTTAAGCCACTGTCAAATAAAGCTAACAACCAACAACCTCCTCCGCCTCAATTTCCATATGACTTGCATGATAAGTGCAGATGCCTTTCTCAATTTTTAATAACTGAGGTGATTGGTGAATGATATTCCATCTGTTGCTGATCTCATTGGAGATGGAACGATAAGAAAGAAGATCAAGGTAATAGACAATGGCATTTCCTGAAACACCTTTTTCAAGTCTGTTCTTTGCCACTGTGCTGATACTGCAGCGTGTGCTGTGCTTAAAGATGTATTGAGGAGTATGATGTGACGAAGTGGTAATTTCATCCAGTTGATCCGGATGATTCAGCTGTTTCCATTCCATTTTAAAAAGCTTATCTTCTGAATGGACGATTCATATTTGTACTAGGACAGCCATACTTCGGACTTGCGCAGGATGAAACCAGTACAGCAGCAAAAGAAAAAGCTACTAGGTAAAAAGCGATTTTCTTCATATGATTGGGTTAAAATGTAAAATTAATCCTTTCCTGTAAAGATCAAACGATTATTTACAAGTACTTATTGTTTACACTTAGCGAATCTTTAACCTTCTGAGTAATTTGCTTAATTTCGCTCTGTGACAGATCAACAACTTCAAATGAAATTTGACGAAAATCCCGCTCAGCAGGGCTCCTTTGCCCTCCAACTGAAACGCCCCCTGGCTATTTTTGACCTTGAAACCACTGGTGTCAATATCGCTTCCGACCGCATTGTAGAAATTGCGATCGTACGTATTCAGCAGGATGGGTCGAAGCAGGTAAAAAGAAAGCTCATAAATCCAGGAATGCCTATTCCGGAAGCCGCTACTGCTGTGCATAAAATCACCAATGATATGGTGAAAAATGAACCAACTTTTAAACAAGCTGCAAATGAAATTAAGCAGTTTATAGAAGGTTGTGATTTGGGCGGGTTCAACAGTAACCGTTTTGATATTCCTTTATTGGTTGAAGAATTTCTGCGCGTTGACCAGCCGCTTGATTTAAACAAGGTGAAATTCGTTGATATACAGAAGATTTTCCATACAATGGAGCAGCGAACGCTTAGTGCTGCCTATAAATTTTACTGCAACAAGGAACTGGATGGAGCTCATAGTGCTGAGGTAGATGCGTCGGCCACCGTTGAAGTTTTGCTCTCACAGGTGCAGCGTTATCCGCAATTAGGAGACTCAATCGAATCCATCATCAAAGCCATTGGGGAAGAAGAAATTGTGGACTTTGCACGTCGATTTGTAATGGAAAACGGCAAAGAAGTATTCAATTTCGGAAAATACAAAGGTCAGATAGTGGAAGATGTATTGCGCAGAGAACGTCAGTATTACGACTGGATGATGAATGGAGATTTTCCCTTGCACACCAAACAAAAGCTAACAGAAATTCTGAGTCGGACACTTTTAAAGCGATAATACTTATTTTACCCACTGGCGTTTTTCAATTAGATTATAATTTTTTATTTTTAACTTCTATCAGGCTTAATCGTTTTTGAACAAACTCGTTATTATACCAACCTACAATGAGCGCGACAATGTGGTGCGAATAATTGATGCTGTATTTGCTCAAGAAAAGGGATTTCATGCATTGATCATCGATGACGGTTCTCCTGATGGCACCGCCTCTTTGGTGAAAGAGACACAGCAACGTTACCCCGGGCAGCTATTCCTGGAAGAAAGAAAAGGCAAACAAGGGTTGGGAACTGCTTATATTTTTGGGTTTAAATGGGCGATTGAAAAAGGCTATGATTATATATGTGAAATGGATGCCGATTTCAGTCACAACCCGGCTGATCTTGAAAGATTATACTTTGCCTGCGCCAAAGAAGGAGCTGATGTGGCAGTAGGAAGCCGTTATGTAAAGGGAGGTGCCGTACAAAACTGGCCGGCAAATCGCATTTTTCTATCAAAAGGAGCGTCGGTATATACAAGAATGATACTCTGGATGCCGGTACGCGACTGCACAGCCGGCTTTGTATGCTACAAACGCAAAGTACTTGAAACCGTAAACCTGGATGCCATTCATTTTGTTGGCTATGCTTTTCAGATTGAAATGAAATATGCTGCCTGGAAGCTCGGATTTAGCATCAAAGAAGTCCCAATTACATTTATTGACAGACAGGTTGGACATAGCAAAATGAACAAAGGAATTGTAAAAGAAGGTATTCTTGGTGTACTGAAACTTCGCTGGCAGAGCTTTTTCAAATCATACAAAAAAAACATATCCGGAAGTAATCATTCTTAGCTGTAGCAGGATTGCTTTCCTTCATTCTCATGTCATCATTCCGCCTTGCATTTTGGCAGCTGCATCTTGCAGTTTTTCTTGCCGGCTTTACAGCTATTCTCGGGAGGCTGATGGTCTTGGAAGAAAGTGCAATTGTGTGGTATCGTCTAATGATATCTGTTGGTATATTGTTTGTTTACCTGTTATTCGTCAAAGATTCTTTACTCATCTCGCCTAAGAATATCATCTCTTGCTTAGGTGTAGGAGCTCTGATCGGGTTACACTGGTTGTTTTTCTACGCAAGTATAAAGGCTGGAAATATTTCAATAGCACTGGTGTGTTTTTCTGCTACGGGTTCTTTTACAGCCATTTTAGAACCGGTGATTACAAGAAGAAAATTCGACCTGCGAGAAATATTAATGGGCTTACTGGTGCTTGCAGGTATCGGACTTATATTTCAGTTTGATACTAGATACAGAGAGTCGATCATTCTTGGACTCACGGCTGCTTTGTTTTCAGCTATCTTCCCTGTATACACAAAACGAATTCTATCGAAAACAAGTGTTACCATTCTTTCTTTTTATTTATTGCTGGGAGGCTTAATTTTTCTTTCTCTGTTTTTACCTCTATACACAGGAAACTTATCGTTCCTTAAATGGCCGACCGGAAAAGATTGGCTGTGGTTGGTAATACTCGCATTGATTTGTACTGTGATTGCTTTTCAGTTTTCATTTAATGCACTGAAAAAATTATCTCCTTTTACCATCAACCTTACTTTCAATCTGGAGCCGCTTTACGGAATGCTTCTTGCGTTTATACTCTTTCAGGAACACAAAGAGCTATCAGCATCCTTTTATGTAGGTACTGCAATACTTTTAATCAGTGTTGGATTAGAGACCTACAACGTCAGAAAAAAGGAAAAGTCTAAAACAGATAATACGGGTACAACCTAATAAAAGCAGGAAATTGAGGTTATTATTTATTGGTTGTTAGTTGTTAGTTTGTTGCACGTTTACAAACCGCCAACCGCTAACCGTTCTTCTCCTCCGCCACCAGCTCCTCACGTAATGATTTCGCATAAGCACTGAAAGCCCTTGCTTGTTGAAGATATTCATTGGCAAATGCTTCTGTTGGTGCAACATCATTCATGCGCAATACATATGTTTTGAAACCTTCCGCTCCGGAATAAAGACCGTTCTGGGTGAAGGTTTTATCGAAGTCATTCAGAATGCCGTGTTGTGTATTACACTGAATACCTTTCTGTAATAGTAATCCTTTTGCTGCATGCACCTGCGCAGAATATGCATGGTAAATGCCATCAGCCCATGACTGATTAGAAAGACATTCTTCTGCATTCGCAATTTTCTCTTCTGCTTCGAGGAATAAAGTAGCTACCAAATCAATCATCACACCGGCGCATTCTCCAACACCAATTGCTGTTGCAAATTTCTCCTGCTGTCCCCAGTCGATAAAATCTGCTTCAATGATGCTCTCTATATCTGCAAGTGGTTTCAGTAGTTCGTAGTAATAACGATCGCCTTTTTCATTGCTGTAGTCAAGGAAACTTGTTCCTGCTCCGTTCTTTTCAAAATCATTGATTATATAACGGAGCACTTCGGGTGCACGTTTACTTGGTACTTTAATCACTTTGTCCGCAATTCTTCCTGCACCATCTCCCAATACACCTCCGCCTACTAATACCTGCACAGCCGGTACTACTTGCCCTTTCGCTTTCAATGAACTTCCATGGAAACCAATGGAAGCCATTCCGTGCTGGCCGCAACTGTTCATACAGCCACTGATCTTGATCTGAAGTTCTTTGTTGTATAAATACTGTGGATACTCATCTTCGATTACTTCCGACAATGCAAGAGCAGTAGCCGTACTGTTGCTAATACCAAGATTACAAGTATCAGTACCCGGACAAGCGGTGATGTCTGCAGTACTGCCAAATCCTGCGGCAGCAAAACCTTCAGATTCTAAAACTGCATAGATATATTCTAAATGCTCCGGTTTGATAAAACGCAATTGCAATCCCTGATTTACTGTTACACGCACATCATCTGCAATCACATCACGCAGTTGATCAATTAAACGGCGACTGCTATCCGAACTGATATTTCCATTGGGCACACGTACATACACTGCATGATAACCTTCCTGTTTTTGTGCAATCACATTCGTGTTCTTCCAAAGTTCAAACTTGAGTGGGTCTTTTGCTTTCAGTTCTTTAATTAACTGATAGGAGGGAAGTGCTGCCGGTGTAAAGGCCTCTGCATCTACAGGAAAACGCTGATGTGTAAGCGCAGTTTGCTCTGCAGTTACCAGTTCGTTGAATGCGTCAATGCCGATTTTTTGTACTAAAAATTTGATACGTGCTTTGTGGCGACTGTTTCTTTCACCGTGGCGATCAAATACGCGCAGAACAGCTTCGAGATATGGAATCAATAAATCTGCTTCTAAAAATTCATGTGTCGCTATAGCTAGATGAGGTTGGGCACCTAATCCGCCTGCAACCAAAATCTTAAATCCTCTGACTTCTTTTCCTTCAATGTTTTTGATCTTGGGAATCATGCCGAGATCGTGCATAAAAGTAAGAGCGGTATCCTGATCAGTATTGCTGAACGCAATTTTGAATTTTCTTCCCATTTCCTGACATACAGGTTTACGCAGGAAGTATTCAAACATCGCATGTGCGTAAGGTGTTATATCAAATGGTTCATCTTGATCTATACCGGCTGTATCAGAAGCAGTGATATTTCTCACAGTATTACCGCAAGCTTCACGCAGTGTGACGTTATCTTTCTCGAGCTCTGCCCAGAGTTGTGGCGTACGATCCAGACTCACAAAGTGGATCTGAATATCCTGACGGGTGGTAAGATGAAGGTTACCGGTAGAATATTCATCTGACACATCGGAAATGCGTTTCCACTGAGCCAGTGTCATTTTCCCGTATGGCAATTTGATTCGCACCATCTGCACGCCCTGCTGGCGTTGTCCGTAAACTCCTCTGGCCAAACGCAGGCTGCGGAATTTTTCCTCAGGCATCGTGCCTTCGCGGAAGGCACGGATTTTATTTTCCAGTTCAATAATATCGCGTTCAACAAGCGGATTCTCTAATTCGGTGCGAAAACTTTGCATATATGAAAGATAGTTGGTCGGTTAATTAAACGATCGTTTTTGTAGACTTTGCAAAAGTATAGTCCCTGACATTATCTCACAAATATTATTCAGCATATTGTTTTCTGCCGATAAGTGTAGTTTTTAAAGAAAAAGGGGTTAAGTCTATAGATACGGTAGGGATATCATATATTTGCGGGCTTAAATTCAGACTTTGGACATTCGTGTTTACATACAATCCCGGCTCGACCGGCTCAAAGAGGATGGCGGATACCGATATTTTCTTCAGCTGAACAAAAGTGCCAGGCATTTTCCTGTATTTTATTACGAATCAGGTGGGAAATCGAAACGTGCTATTAACTTTTGCAGCAACGATTACTTAGGGATGAGTGTGGAAGAAGATGTTATAGGAAAATTATCATATGTGGTGCATCAGAGTGGTACAGGCAGCGGGGGTACACGTAATATTTCCGGAACAACCCAGCAGCACCAGTCACTCGAACTCCTGATCTCTTCCTGGCATCAAAAAGAAGCTGCCCTGATTTTTGGAAGTGCCTATCTGGCGAATCTGACTGCTTTACAAACTTTGGGTCGTCAGATCCCTGAACTGGTATTCTTTTCAGATGAACGTAATCACGCTTCGCTGATAGAGGGCATGCGTTCTGCGGGAAATAAAAAAATGATATTCCGCCATAATGATCTTGCTCATCTTGAGCAGTTACTGCAGCAAGAATCAGTTGAAACGCCTAAGTTAATTGTATTTGAATCGGTGTATAGTATGAACGGAAGCATTGCTCCTGTAAAGGAGTTCATTCGACTGGCAAAACAATACAATGCCATCACGTATGTGGATGAAGTGCATGCGATCGGTTTGTACGGTGAAACTGGCGCAGGTATTTGTGAACAGGAAGGTTTGCTCGATCAGATTGATATCATCAACGGAACGCTGGCCAAATCAGTTGGCGTGATTGGAGGGTATGTATCAGCATCCCAGGACCTCATTGATTTCATCCGCAGTTTCGGAAGCGGATTTATATTCACCACTTCCCTTCCTCCTGCTATTTGCGCAGCTGCAGAAAAAAGTATTCAAATCATCAGACAATCATCTGCTTTAAGAACATCCATGCATGGATTGGTTGATTATCTGCGTCGTATGCTCGAAGATGAAGGAATTATATGGAAACGGAATGCATCACATATAACAACGATTGTTGTTGGTGAGGCTAATCGATGTAAACGCATTGCCGACCGGCTACTGGATGAATATGGAGTATATATTCAGCCGGTTAATCATCCTACTGTACCCATTGGAGAAGAATGTTTGCGCATAATTGTAACGGCAAGGCATAACCGAGAACAGATTACGTATTTAGTGAATAGTTTAAAAAAGATACTCATTGAAGAAGGTACGCATCATATGCAGGCATAGCCGGTTGAGTATGATCCAGGGGGAGTTGGTGCGTGATAAGATACGTGCACGGTTTCCTGAACTGGAAGTAGAGCTCATTGGGCGAAGCAGTCGTGGTGACCGCGAACTGGAAGTGCCATTGTCTTCACTTGACGGAAGTGATTTTTTCACGCGTGAGATCAGTGAGGCTTTACGAAAAGGTGAAGCAGAATTTGCGGTTCATTCAATGAAAGACATGAGCGCCCCTCATTTTTTCAGTCATGATGCTTTTGCCATTGTAGACCGCGATGATGTGCGGGACCTTGCGATCTTTCATCCATCTATACATGAGAAATTACGTACTGGTAAAAAAATTGTGATTGGTACCTGTTCTCCAAGAAGAGAGGAAATGGCGATCGGGTTCTTAAAAAGTGCGCTCCCTCAATTCGGGCATTCCATTGAAATAGAAGTCAGGTCTATACGTGGCAATGTAGAAGGAAGATTGCAGCAACTTCACGATGAAAAATATGATGGAACAATTCTCGCAACTGCGGGACTGAATCGCTTGCTTCGCGATGAAGAAAAAGAATCAGATAAGTATAAAGTTTCAATCAAATCATTACTTGAAGGTAAACCGACGATGTTATTGCCATTAATTGAATGTGTGCCTGCTCCTTGTCAGGCTGCGATTGTAGTGGAGGCTGATCCGTTGAATGCAGAAGCAGTTTATTTGTTGAAATCGATTAATGATGACCAGTTATGGCTGGAAGCTTCACTCGAGAAGAAAAAAGCTTATGAATACGGAACAGGTTGTTTGCAGAAGTTTGGGGTAACAACCATCAAGCCTGCTCATACCACGTCTGTTCTTTATGCCGCGGGCGAGGATACAAACGGAAATGTATTTCAGCAATGGGATTCCTTACCAGAAATCATAATATCAGAGGAGGAGTTGTTTTCTACCACTGACTTCATGCGCGATTTCTTTACCTATGAATGGACAGATAAAGTTCCGAAGATTGATGAAGAGATTGTTTTTGTAGCGAATTACAAAGCATTGCAGCAGGAAGGGCTGTCTGATTTATTACAATCAAAAAAAATATGGGCATCCGGATCTAAAACCTGGAAGGAGTTAGCACGCAGAGGTATTTGGGTGAAGGGTAGTGCAGATGGACTCGGTTTTGAAACATTGTCGGCCGTATGGCAAATGCCTTTATATAAATATGACTTTTCTTCAGTTGTTATTTTAACACATAAAGAAGCAGCTGAAAGATGGATTCAAAAAGGATATAAAGCTGCCTCTAATTATCAGTTACAGGCACAAGAAAATAAAGTTGTGGCTGACAGTATTGGGAAAGCCAAAGCAATTTTCTGGACCAGCTTCTCCCAATATGAAAACTACCGGCATAGTATAAGCGAAAAATTAATTCATCTTTGTCCGGGTGGTGAAACGGCATCACTTTTGAAAAAAGCGGGAGTTGAACCGATCATTTTTCCAACCATTCAATCTTTTCTTACATGGCGCAAGCGCAATATCCTTTCAACCAGCGCCGCCTGAGAGCAGGGGAGGCGATTCGTGAGCTGACAGCTGATGTAAGGTTGTCGGTCCGGCAATTCATTCAGCCGGTATTTGTTGAAGAAGGCATCAGTGAGCCACGTCTTGTAGAAGGATTGACAGGCGTGCAGGTAGATAATATAGATACGATACTTACAACCATAGAAAAAGATTTGAATGCCGGCGTGAATAAGTTTCTGATCTTCCCGGTTCCTGTTCTAAGAAGTTCTGAAAGCTTTGATTTTTCTTTTGCTATTCGTGTATTCGAAACCATCCGTACTGTTTTTGGTAATAAAGTATGGTTGGCAGCAGATCTATGTTTATGTAGCTATACCAGCCATGGTCATTGCGGTATTCTAAATCAGGAAGGCACGAAATTGTTGAATGATCCAACTGTGGGGATATTAGCTAACTATGCACTAGAACTCGCAAAGGCCGGAGCTGATTGCATTGCACCCAGTGATATGATGGATGGACGTATTGCTGCGATACGTTCTAAACTGGATGAGTATGGATATGATGATCGTGCGATTATGAGTTATGCAGCGAAGTTCAGTTCGCAGTTTTACGGACCTTTCCGCGATGCCTGTCGCTCTTCTCCGGAAGGAGCAGCTTTGAAAGACAGAAAAACTTATCAAATATCGCCTTTAAATAGTAATGATGCGATTGCCAGTGCGCTTCGTGATGAAGAAGAAGGTGCAGATATATTGATGGTGAAGCCGGCAGCTTTGTACACAGATGTGATTGCTGCTTTGCATCAGCGAACAAATCGACCCCTAGCTGCTTATCATGTAAGCGGTGAATATGCAGCCATTGAGTTATTAGCAGAGAAGGGATTATTAAAAAGAGAAGCGGCGCATCTGGAAGTATGGACTGCTCTTGTTAGGAGTGGAGCGAACAGCATCATTAGTTATGCTGCACGATATGCGAATGAATGGATTAATGAAATGAAGTATTGATGATGAGAAGGATATTTACTTTAATATGTTTATTTAAACTTTCATTCGCTTTTGCACAGAAAAGGCCGGTGGAAGGGATATGGACTACCTTAAATGTTCCTGTTGAATTCAGTTCACGGTGGCAGATGCACAATGATGCAAGTTATCGTACACTGGGGTGGGGGCCTGCTTCATTACAATATCTTTATCGTCCGGGTATTCGTTATCTCTTTAAGCCAACTTTATCAGTTGCAGCAGGAACAGCATTCTTTTTTACACGCACTTCTTTCAATAAGGAAAATGATGAATTCGGTTATGAGTTTCGTGCCTGGCAGGAAGTGTTGAAAAAATTTGAATTGAAGCAAGAGACGGAGTTTCATCTTCGTTTTCGATCTGAGCAGCGTTTCTTCCGGCCAACAAAAGCGAATCCGGAGTCTAGAACAGCACATCGTTTTCGTTTACGCGGGTCTGTTAGTAAAAAATTAAATCAGCAATGGACTCTGCAGATATTAGATGAATATTTTCGTCAGGTTAATGAGCGGATATTTGAATTTGATCAGAATCGGATAATAATCACAGGCATTCGGCACTTAAATCAGGGTAGTCAGTTGCAGTTAGGTTATATGTGGCTCCGCTGGCCCAACTCTTCTCAACATATAATCAGTATCGGCTATCAAAAGAAATTTAAGCTATATGGAAACAAACACGAAAGCAGATAAGAATCGTTTATATCCCGTATTTCTCAAGCTGGAGAATTTACGGGTATTGCTAGTGGGGGCCGGAAATGTTGGTCTGGAAAAACTAGAATCGTTATTAGGTAATTCTCCCTCTGCAGCTATTACTGTTGTGGCTCCATTCATTAAAGAGGAAGTACGTGCCTTATTAGCTGAACATCCAAGCTGTCAGATTTTGGAACGTCCTTTTGAGATGAAAGATTTAGAAGAGAAGGACCTCGTTGTGATGTCAACCGACAATCCCGCTTTGCATAAAGAGATACGAACTGTATGCAGAAGTCGACAAATACTTGTCAATGTCGCAGACACGCCAGATCTGTGTGATTTTTATTTAGGTAGTATTGTTCAGAAAGGAAGTTTGAAAATTGCCATTTCTACTAATGGTAAATCGCCGACAGCTGCAAAAAGAATCAAGCAAGTTTTGAATGAATCCTTGCCTGAAGAAATTGATGATGTGCTGGAGAATCTGAATCAATTTAGAAATACAATTAAAGGTGATTTTCAGGAAAAGGTTAAACGAATGAATGAGATCACCAAGCCATTAGTTGAATCGGATGTAGCAAGAACAGAGAGAAAATGGAAACGAGTGGCAACATATTTCCTAGCAGCATTCGCTTTTATGCTGATAGGTCATTTTATTTTCTCATACATACCTTTTAAACAAATCGGAACAGATGCACTCACTTGGTTGAATACACTAGACAGAAGTCTTATCTGGGTGGTGCTAGCAGGTTTTCTCGCGCAAATGGTTGATGGTGCATTGGGAATGGGGTATGGCGTAACAAGTACATCGGTGATGTTGTCTACAGGGTTGTCGCCCGCGGCTATTAGTGCAAGTATACATACCTCAGAAGTTTTTTCCAGTGCTGTTTCGGGGTATAGCCATTATAAATTTGGAAACGTAAACAAAAAACTTTTCAAAGCATTGGTGATACCAGGGGTTATTGGTGCTGCTGTCGGGGCATTGTTTTTAGTGTTGATCGGAGAAGAATATGGTAAGTGGTTACGACCGGCGATTGCTGTTTATACCTTATTTCTCGGAGTGAAATTTATTCTCAATGCTTTTCGTGAATTAAAGCCGCAGAAAAAATTCAAGCGTTACCGTGTACTGGCGGCTTTTGGCGGGTTCTTTGATTCTTTCGGAGGAGGAGGGTGGGGACCCATAGTAACATCTACTCTGATCAATAATGGAAGAAGTCATAAATATGTGGTTGGATCAGTAAGTCTGACAGAGTTTTTTATCACCCTTGCGAGTGCGTTTACATTCTTTACGATGATAGGAGTCACTCATTGGCAGATGATCATCGCCCTGATGTTGGGAAGTTTTGTTGCTGCACCATTTGCTGCTAAACTTGCGGGCAGGTTGCCGCGTAAGACAGCTTATCTATTGTTAGGTATTCTTGTTATTATCTGGAGTGTTAGGATATTGATTAAGATATTGTAGAGTTTGTTGGTTTTTTTATTTAATTGACAATCATAGTTCGTTTAGCTACGAAACACAACCGACTGCAATCATTTGTATTTATAAGAATCAAAACGAGAATTTATTTTATTGTCGTGTTTTTTGTATTGGCGAACCACATATAAATCATCAAATGATGAATAAGTTCATTGCTGCTGCTGCACCTGTTGATCATTGCCGGGTATGAATTCAGGTTCTTCCTCTATATCAATAGTGATTTGATTTTGTTCCATTGTCACATTGTTCATCTCTTCAAATACTTGTCCATCTTCATAACCTACAGAAACATAAACAGATAAATACTGTCGCGCTGATCCTTTGAAAGTTCCTTTTACAGGTGTGCAGTCATTGAAATTTCTTCCTGCTGCTAATTTAACGTGATTGCCTTGTATCCATGTATTATTCGTCGGATCAATACCCGCCCATCCATATTCCGGTATCCATGCTTCCACCCAGGCATGTGTGGCGCCTTCTCCGCGCATGCCATTTTTGTTAGGACAGATATAGCCACTTACATATGAACTTGGAATTCCCATGGTGCGGAGTATCTGCAACAGCACATGTGCAAAATCCTGGCAAACTCCGCTTTTGTGTTCCAGTATTTCATCTACTGTTGTTTCATAATCAGTAATGCCTTTGATATACTGAAAATGACGATATATATACTCGCTGCATTGACAAATGATTTCAGCATGACTTTTCCCTTCTTTTTGAATCGAACCAACAATGGCAAGAATCTCCTCTTGTTTTTCTATACGCTCCGGTTGCGAAAGTTCTGTCAGTAATAATTCATTACCCGGAATAATCCATTCAGCATTTCCTGATTGCTCTGTATGGGGAGGTTCTTTATCTATCGTTCGTACTACCAGCTTACTTTCGATGGTCAGCGATTTGTGTGAACCTGCAATGGTGAAAATGCCCGTCCTGTTACCCCAGTAATCCTGAAACAAATGCAGGTCAGGTTCTCCACTGATAATTATTTCATGCTGAAGGATCTCCTGAGTGTCGTTTATAAAAGGATGAATCTTTATCTGATTCAGACTTTCTTTAACGGGTCGGGTATATTCGTATCGGGTGATGTGATGAATGCTGAAGATAGCCATACTGTCTGCCGCAAAATTAGGTGTACGAAAAGAATAATTGACCCAGTTTGTTGGTAAACTGATATAGATTGGTTTGAATCATGCTCATGAAGCTTTTCAATCCAAGCTGCCTGATGTATTGCAGATCTGCAAATTGAATCTGACTGTTAAAACGACTGAACTCCAAATAGAGTTGCTGGCCCGATAGAGAAGATGTAACATCATTACTAACAACATCTCGAAGGTATTTTTCCATGCGATTGAGGGCATATTTGATTGACCGCGGGAAATTTTTATCTAAAATAATTTGATCAAGAACATTGTCATTGGTATTGCTGCTTCTATATGTTTTCAGGTGATGTTCGTAACCCGAAAGGTTTAACAACAGTTGTCTCCAATATAGAATGTCTCTTTCTGTATCAAGTTCATACGACATCTCTTCAAATTGCTGCATTGATAGTTGAACTGTCAGCAAGCAGCGTTCGGTGAAACGACCAAGACTCATAAAACTCCATCCCATGCCTCTGGGCATCGTGGTGTCGCTGATGCCGATATAAAGAATTGTTTTACTTAGTGCTTCATCTAGTAATGGAACAACATCTCTGTTCTGTAATCCTCTCTCAAATGTTGGGTCGTGCATCCAGTGATATAAACGATTCACATGTTCCCATACTTCTTTTGTGATATTGTCCTGTATGCCTCTGGCATTTTCTCGCGATTTAGCAATAAGTTGTTTAATGGAATTTACATTCTGAGGATCAGATAAAAGGTAGTTGAGTGCTTTATGCGAATCGGTAGAAAATTCTTTCAATTGTTCATCAGTAGGATGGGTGAACAATGTTAACACCGGTTTCCAGAAGTCAGATCTGTTTCCTTCCGCATCAAAGGAAAGAATGTATTGGGTGTGAAGTACACGCAGCATTCCCTCGCTCCGTTCCATGTACCTGCTTAGCCAAAAAAGAGAATCTGCTATTCTACTCAGCATATTGTTTCTGCTTTGTGTTCTATTAAATTATCATTCATCAATGATCCATGTGTCTTTACTTCCACCTCCCTGCGATGAGTTTACTACAAGCGATCCTTCACGTAAAGCCACCCGCGTTAGTCCGCCCGGAACAATCTGAATGCCTGAAGGTCCGCATAAAGCATAAGGACGAAGATCTACATGGCGAGGAACAAATTTTCCATCAATTAAACAGGGAACAGTTGATAAATTGATGCGTGGTTGAGCGATAAAGTCCCTCGGATTCTTTTCAATTTCAGTTTTAAAAGCATCAATTTCTTCTTCACTTGCTTTATTGCCCATCAGCATACCGTAACCGCCCGACTGGCTAGTGCGTTTGACAACCATTTTTTCTATGTTCTGAAATACATGTCCTTTTTCCTCCGGATTACCTAATTGATAGGTGGGTACATTCGGAAGAATCGGTTCTTCATTTAAATAATAGCGAATCATGGCAGGCACATATGCATATACTGCTTTGTCATCTGCCACTCCGTTGCCAACTGCGTTAATCAAAGCAACTGTTCCCTTGCGGTAGGCACTCATAATACCCGGAATTCCAAGAACACTGTCTGGTCGAAATACCAGCGGGTCAATGAACTCATCATCGATGCGACGGTAAATCACATCTACCTGCTGCGGACCTCTGGTAGTTTTCATAAAAACTTTATGCTGATCTACATAAAGATCTCTTCCTTCCACTAGTGGTATGCCCATTGATCTTGCCAGGAAAGTATGCTCGTAATAAGCGGAGTTGTATATGCCCGGAGTAAGCAAAACGACGGTAGGGTTGGAGATGGGTCGCGGGGACAGCGATAGCAAAATATTATGAAGGAGAAGCGGATAGTTGTTAACCATTCTTACTTTGTTGCCGACGAGGATATCCGGAAATAATCTCTTTGTTACTTCTCTGTTCTCTAACATATAGGAAACACCAGAAGGAGTACGCAGATTATCTTCCAGTACATAAAACTGACCATTTTCTCCTCTGATTAGATCGATGCCGGAAATATGAACATAGATGGAATGGGGGACCTGAATATTTTTTACTTCTCTGTTGTAGCCTGTGCATGAAGCAATGAGCGCTGCAGGAATTACACCATCTTTGATGATGTGTTGGTCATCGTAGATGTCTTGCAGAAAAAGATTTAAAGCTTTGAGACGTTGTTTAATTCCGTTTTCAACCCCTTGCCATTCCGTTGCAGTAATGATTCTGGGAAGGATGTCGAAAGGGAAAATCCTTTCAATCCCTTTATTATCGGAATAGACTGTGAAGGTGATTCCCTGGTTAATAAACAGGCGGGAAGCCAGCGCTTCTTTTTCGTGAAGGTCGGACAGGTTAAGATTTTTCAATGCATCCAGAAGAGCCAGATAAGGAGGTCTGATCCCTTCGGCGCCGCTCATCTCATCCCAGAAACCGGATTGGGTAATGTATTGATGTATGAGGTCGGAACCGATCATTTAAAATTATTAGTGATTCTGACGAATTTAATGTTTTTTAATCTATTAAATGTTAGTATATAAATGGAATAGATTTGAATTATGGTATAATATTCCACAGAAAACATATATTTTAAAAAATATAATATTATTCTCGTGTTCTTGGTTGCGGTCTATTATGATAAAGATGAGTGAAGGATGTATAAAAAAGCAACCCCGGCAACGAAAGCCAGGGTCGGATGTAACCTGATAAAACCAAAACGTGTTATTTTAATGCGGTTATTCTGTGCCGCTTTCTTTTACTTTTTTCAGAAGCATCACATAGCCATTGCAGTTTTTTCTTTCTTTGTTAACCTGCACAGGTCTGATCATATGCCATTCGCTATGTTGAGGCTGGTAGCTGTAAGAAATAATATTGCCTTCAGCATTTACCCATTTTTTCTGATAAAAAACTTGTTTCTCATCATAATCAAACATCCTTACTTCCTGGATACGGCTGGTAGGATCACCAATGAACACAACCTGATACATAGCTCCTTCAGTAAGGGGAACGATTACAGGCAGTTCGTATTCGCTTTCCATATTCATTGCGGCTTCTCTCACAACGGTGTAACCGTATTGAGCAAATACTTGTTTAATACTGTCGGCTTGAGTAAGAATTTCGGATGCGGTATGATTCGATGTAGTACCCTTGATCGGATCTGATGCCAGAGCAGGCAAACATAAAAGTATAAGGAAACTGTAAAACAGCTTTTTCATGGATACGGATTTAATGGGTTTGTCTCTTTAGAGACGTTTCGGATACGATGACAAGTCAAAAGTAATATCAGTTTTACACAAAAGATCAATTTGTTACGACTTCCTTTAAAGATTAAGGGTGAACACTTAGTGCTTTTTCCATAGCTGAAAGGGGGGGATTACTTCAAGTTTCCGGTAGCTTTACGATCGCATATTTTGTCATCAAAAATTTTCAAATAATCTATCGAGTCTACATCTGATCTTCAGATAAAAAAATTGAAAAAGAATAAGGAAAGTTTTAGAGACTATTGTTGTAACTAGTCAGTCATTTTATAAAATATCCGCGATGGTTTTGTTCTCGAGTATTTTGAGATTCGCATCTCTTACTTTCACCATCATATCATGTAGCCCGCAATGTTTTTCATCACAGTTTTTACATCGTTCGTAGAAGTGAAGACTTACGCAAGAGAGTGGTGCAATAGGACCATCAAGCAGACGGATTACACGCGCAAGTGACACATGTTTTGGTTTCACTTTAAAGAAGTAACCGCCACCTTTTCCTTTTTTACTTTCCAGGATACCGTCTTTTCGAAGAGTGAGTAATATGTTTTCCAGAAACTTCAGCGGTATTTTTCTTTTGCTTGATATTTCAGCAATGAGAATAGGCTCGTTCTCGGGTTTTTGGGCCATGTAGGAGAGAGCCTGGAGGGCGTATTGCGTTTTCTTCGAAAGCATATAGCAATGTTAATGAAAAAAATGAAGAGGTCAAAAGAGTGAGGGGTTTTAGTGAAGACCGGGAGTCCGAAAAACAGGAAGACCGGGAGTCTAGAAGACGGTAAGTCCGGTAGTCCAGAAGACGAGAAGTCCAGTAGTCCAGAAGACGAGAAGTCCAGTAGTCCAGAAGACGGGAAGTCCGGTAGTCCAAAAGAGATTAAGCATTGTATTTGAAAAACCTAATACAAAAAACGAACAACGAAAAACGAATACTTTCCAGCCCCGTAGGGGCTTGATATTTGTAGATAGATTTTCCGAAGAAATAAAAAGTGCCGTAGGTACGAGATTGAGTTAGGGAGGTCCGAGAGTCCGAAAGTTTGAGAGACAATAGACCATAATTTCTACAGATGTAAATCTGACCTTCCCGCTTTGCGGGACGCTCTAGATCAAATGAATTATATTTATTGGTTGTGTTTAAATAAATAAAAAAACCCTCCATAGTTGGAGAGTTTAGTGGAGAACAGGGGAGTCGAACCCCTGACCTCTTGCATGCCATGCAAGCGCTCTAGCCAACTGAGCTAGTTCCCCATATTTTTTGCTCTAGTCCCGACAAGCTTCGCATCGTCGGGATGCTGACCGTAAGCGTCAGCACCAACTGAGCTAATTCCCCGATAAAGGGAGGCAAAGATAACCTCGGCATCCAAAAAAGCCAAAACCTTCTTTACTTCTTACGGAAGAACAACCTTATAGGAACCCCTTTTAATGGAAATGCTTTTCGGAGTTGGTTTTCGAGATAATTTTTATAGGGTTGCTTTACATCATCAGGGTGATTACAGAAGAATGCAAATGAGGGCACTGCAGTAGGTAATTGTGTAGCATACTTAATGCTTACTGGTACGCCTCTGACCACGGGTGGGTGAAAGGCCTGTATGGCTTTCTGAATCACTTCATTCAACTTGGAAGTGGGAATCTTTCTTTGCTTATTCTCTACCACCTGTACCGCTGCTTCGATCGCCTGAAAAATACGTTGCTTTTCAGTCGCCGATGTAAACAAGATGGGGATATCGTTAAAAGGAGCAAGCCTTTCTTTTAGTTCTTTTTCATAATCACGTGCTGTATTTGTTTCTTTCTTCATTAAGTCCCACTTGTTGACAAGCAGTACGATCCCTTTTCCCTTTTTGACCGCTAGCGAATAGATATTGAGATCCTGCTGGGTGATGCCTTTTTCAGCATCTAAAAGTAGCAAGCAAACATCTGCTTCATCCATTGCTTTAATCGCACGTATCACTGAATAAAACTCAAGGTCTTCGTGTACTTTTGTTTTTCTGCGAATACCTGCTGTATCAATTAATATGAATTCTTTCTGAAAGAGATTATAGCGTGTGTGTATTGTATCACGTGTAGTTCCGGCAATATCACTCACGATGGTGCGTTCTTCTCCGAGAAGGGCATTCAGCAAAGAAGACTTGCCAACATTTGGCTGACCAATAATTGCAATCTTAGGAACTTCATCTGTTTGTTCTTCTTGTGTTTCCTGCGGGATGATATCAGCAATGGCATCCAGTAATTCTCCGCTGCCACTGCCTGTCATGGATGAAATAAAGTAGAGCGGATCAAAGCCCAGTGCATAGAATTCACTGGCTTCGAGAAGCCGTTCGTGGTTGTCTACTTTGTTTACTGCAAGAAATACAGGTTTGGTTGTACGTCTCAAAAGATCAGCCATAGAATTATCAAGATCTGTAATACCTGTTGCGGCATCACACATAAATACAATGGCGTTGGCTTCATCAATGGCGATGCGCACTTGTTTGCGAATTTCTTTTTCAAACACATCTTCACTTCTTGGTACAAATCCGCCTGTATCAATTAGATTAAAGGTTTTTCCATTCCAGTCGGCTATACCGTATTGTCGGTCACGTGTCACACCGCTCACGTCATCCACAATTGCTTTACGCTGTTGAAGCAAACGATTAAATAAAGTACTCTTGCCGACATTCGGCCTGCCTACGATGGCTACTGTAAATCCACTCATAAAAAATTGTTCGTTGTTTGTTGTTGGTTATTAGTTTTAAATTCAACTATCACTAAAAACAACAAATAATACTGTCTAAAATAATTGATAGGCAAAGGTAGTTGTTCGCGGTTATCTGTAGTCTGTTATCTGCGCTAACCGCTAACCGCCAACTGCTAACCGTTAACTAATAGTACCCATATTCTTTCAAAAACAGGTCATTATCTCTCCACTTGGGTCGCACTTTCACAAATAACTCAAGAAATACTTTTCTGTCGATAAACTTTTCAATTTCTGTGCGTGCTGTAGATCCTATTTTTTTGATCATTTGTCCCCCTGAGCCAATAAGAATTGCTTTTTGTGTTTCGCGCTGAACGATAATATTGGCAGAAATTTTCGTCAGTGTGTCTTTTTCCTGAAAGGCTGTGATGAGTACCGTGGTATGATAGGGGATCTCATCTTCGAAAAGATCGAATATTTTTTCACGAATGATTTCGCCCACAAAAAAGCGAGTGTTCAGATCCGTTAGCTGGTCTTCTTCGAAGAAAGGTTCGCCTTGAGGAAGAAGTTCCAAAACGGGTTTTAGAAATTTTTTCACATTGATACCTGAGAGCGCAGATATTGGAATGACTCCTTTGCAATAGTGTTGTTGCTGGAAGAATGCAATTGCCTCCTGTAGTTTTTCAGTGTTTACAAGATCAATTTTATTCAGAACAACCAATGAAGGAATCTGTAATTTAAGGGCCGAAAAAAGTTCATGATTTTCCTGCCAGTCGTCACGGATATCCAGCATCAGCAGGGCTAGGTCGGCATCTTCGAGAGCGCTTTTCACACTTTGCATCATTCGTTCCTGCAGTTTGTATTTGGGATCGATGATGCCGGGGGTATCTGAAAAAACGATCTGGTAGTCGGATGTTGTAAGAATTCCCTTGATACGGTGTCGTGTTGTTTGCACTTTGGGAGAGATGATGGCCAGTTTTTCGCCTAATAATGCATTAAGCAATGTGCTTTTGCCCGCGTTGGGTTTGCCGAAGATGTTGACGAATCCTGTTTTCATTCGGGTGCAAACTACAAGCAAAAGGGAAGAAAAAATAGTTTTTGATAAGTTTTGGAACGGAAGGCTCATAAACATACCTTTGCATCGCGAAGTAGAGCAGCGGTAGCTCGTCGGGCTCATAACCCGAAGGTCGTAGGTTCGATCCCTACCTTCGCAACACAAGCCATCGTAATTGATGGCTATTTTTTTGCACGTTGGGCTCATATCCGCCCGCAAGCGGGCGGACGTAGGTTCGATCCCTACCTTCGCAACACAAGCCATCGTAATTGATGGCTATTTTTTTTGCACGTTGGGCTC
>JAULVS010000151.1:0-12884 GCA_032110905.1 Chitinophagaceae bacterium
CGCGCTTACGCTTGATCTCTTTGCTGTACTTTTTGGTGGAGCTGTTGCTCTGGTACCAATTTTTGCTGCAGACATTTTAAAAGTCGGGCCTATCGGCTTTGGATGGCTAAATGCAGCCGCCGATTTTGGGGCTATCCTCATTGTATTGTTACTGATCCTCTTCCCTTTGCAAAAAAACCAGGGTAAGTTGTTACTTTTTGCCGTTGCCGGCTTTGGTCTTTCAATAATTCTTTTTGGTGCATCGCAATGGTTCTGGCTATCATTCTTTGCCCTCTTCGCAAGCGGATTGCTCGATGGCATCAGCATTGTGATCAGAGGGACCATCCTTCAACTTAAAACGCCCGATCACCTGAGAGGCAGGGTGATGAGTGTAAACAGTATGTTTATAAATTCCAGTAACGAATTGGGACAATTTGAAAGTGGTGTTGCGGCTAAATTGATGGGCACAGTGCCATCCGTAATTTTCGGAGGCTGTATGACTGTGCTGATTGTTGCCATTACATGGTTTAAAGCTCCGGAACTCCGAAAACTTGAATATTAAAGGTCTGATGTCCCTACCCGGCTAAAAAAATCTAACCGATTTCTTAAAAAAATCATGCAGAAAGAACAGAAAATCAACGTATTTTACATCCGTTTCGAAGCCAATTGAAGTTATGAACCGTAAATCTTTTCTTCGTTCTTCCGCATTTACTTTAGGCGCCCTTGCGCTCGCCAACCAGCGTCTTCTTGCAGAAATGCTCAATGAGCCCAACTGGAAGATTACCATGCTTACTGATCAGATCGGCATTTTTGCCGACAAAGGAGGTACTATCCTTTTTTACATGGGCAAAACAGGAAACGTCGTGGTAGACGCGCAATATCCTGAACAGGCGGATACATTAATTAAAGAAATCAAACAAAAGAATGCTGTACCATTCGACTTGTTGATCAATACACACCACCATCTCCCTGCAACAAGTGGTAATATTTCATTTCGCGGTGTTGCAAAAAACATCATCGCACACGAAAACTCCAAAATAAATCAGTTACGCAATGCCCGCTCATTAAAAGAAGAAGGCAAACACGTATATCCAACAATTACATACAAAGACACTTGGTGCGAAAAATTCGGAAGAGAATATGTTTGTCTTTATCACTATGGTGCAGCTCATACAAATGGCGATACCATTGTGCATTTTGAACATGCTGATATTGCACATATGGGGGATCTTGTTTTCAACAGACGTCACCCGGGCATTGATCGTACTTCCGGCGGAAATATAAAAAACTGGATTGATGTGCTGTCAAAAACATATTATCTTTTTGGCAAACGTACCAAATTCGTTTTCGGTTATGCCGCAGAGGGATATAATGTTGTGGGGACAAAAGAAGACCTGAAAGCATTCTCCAATTATCTTTCACAGCTACTGAATTATGTTGAAGGAGAAATAAAAAGAGGCAAAATCAAAAAAGATATAATTAAGACTACATCAATTCCCGGTACGCCTCAATGGAAAGGAGAAGGCATCGATAAAATTCTTGGCGCGGCCTACGATGAACTCACCTATTTCGAAATGCCTGAATAAATTAGTGACCTTAATTTATTGATTACCCCATCTGTATGCAGGTATATCAAAGCCTGCAAGATCTAATACTCTGTCTACAACAGTTGCAGCCATATCCTCTAAGTTGGAAGGCCGGCTGTAGAATGAAGGAGTTGCAGGGCATATGATTCCTCCTGCCAGGGTTATGGTTTCCATATTGCGAATATGAATCAGGTTGTAAGGGGTGTCGCGCAGAACACAAATAAGCTTTCGCTTTTCTTTTAAGACAACATCGGCAGCACGTGTAATCAGGTCATTCGATACCCCGGATGCAATGCGACCTAAAGTACCCATTGAACAGGGGATGATAATCATCGTATCGTATTTAGCAGAACCGGAAGCAAAAGGTGCTAAAAAGTTGTCATTTTCATAAATATAGGGCTCGTACTCCTGATATGACTGGTCTTCAAGTTCTGTTTCCCAGACCAGACGTGCATTTTTAGTAAGGATAACGCCCAGTTCATTCCATTGTGAACGCGCTTCTATTAATTTACGAAGAAGCAGCCTCGGATAGATTGATCCGCTGGCACCTGTAACAGCAACTACAATTTTTCTAGACACAATTCGTTAATTTGAGGAATAAACAAATTTATGATGCAAAAAGTTGTCGTTTTATTTTTCATTATCACGATTAGCGGCTTTTCCTTTTCCCTGAAAGAGAATGGCAAGAAAGTGAACTGGATCAGCTTTCAGGATGCTGAAAAAAAATTGCACGAAAAAGAACTCCCCTTGATTGTAGATGTGTACACCGACTGGTGCGGCTGGTGTAAGGTAATGGACAGTAAAACTTATTCTAAACCAAACGTTGCATACTATCTGAATAATAAATTCTATGCCATAAAATTCAATGCCGAGAGCACAGAGGACATCACATGGCGTGGAAAAGTGTATCGTTATGATCATCAAAAAGGGATACATTCTCTCGCGCTTGCTTTGATAACAGGAGAAAAAGGATATCCAAATACGGTTTTTATAGCCAACAAACAAGCAGAACCGGTTTCTGTACCCGGCTATATGACACCTAAAGAATTTCAGGCTTTTCTTACTTATTTTGGAGAAAAGAAATACGAATCTTCCGACTTTGAAACCTATGCGAGGAATTTCAGACCAAGCTGGTGAAGCGATTCTCGGTTGGCTGTTAGCAGTTGGCGGTTAGGTGTTAGGTGTTGGAGGTTTTTCAGTTAAATTATAACAGACAACTGAGAACTGAGAACCGAAAACCGATAACTACTTCAAACTTCCCTTTTCCCATTCCAATTTCAAATTCTCAAGCACATAAAAAGTTATCGGACAAAAAGAAGCGTTTTTAAGGGTGAGTTTTGCCCTTTTTATAATCACATCTTCATCGGTGTAAGGGAAACGAGCACAATCTGACGGACGTTCTTCATAGATACGACAAGTATTATCTGAATCTAAGAAAGGACATGGTTTTGTTTTGACAACAAAATCGCCCTCTTCATCTAAAAGTAAATATTGATCGATCAGTTCACTCTCACGGATATTCAAATGCTTGCTAATGCGACGAATATCCGTTGTTTTGAACCGCGGAGAATAATTTTTACAGCATCTTGCACAATCCAGGCAGTTGACTTTTTCTGTTGCCTCTTCGTGTAAATCAGGCAACTGGCGCAAAATCGCATTTTTATTACCCCGTTCAAGCATTCTTTTGTACGACTTTGCTCCCGCCTCGCTTTTTTTCTCCCAGTTTTTGAAAAAATCATCAGACATACTGCAATATAAATGATTTTGATTCGGGATATATGTATGGTTTATAGAAGACAAAAAGAGGGAACTCCATGTTTTGTTTATTAATATTTCACAAGCTATCCCCACCGGCTAACAAATGTTTCAAAGACTCCTCAGCCCCCTTAATTTTGCATCACATTTATCATCAAGGGCCTGTCATAAACCCTTTTTATTAAAAAAACGATATGAGTCTATTTCGCGAACAGCAGTCGGCATTTACACAACGACATATAGGTACAATAGGAAATGAAACAGAAATGCTGGAGAAAATTGGCATCTCCAGCCTCGATGAGTTGCTTGATAAAACCATTCCGGAATCAATTCGTTTGAGAACTCCCCTTCAATTGCCTGAAGCCTGCAGCGAAGATCAATTACTAAAAGAGTTAAAAGAAAAAGCAGCACTCAACCAGGTCTTTAAAAATTATATCGGCCAAGGATACTACGGCACCATTACACCATCAGTTATTCTGAGAAATATATTTGAGAATCCAGGTTGGTATACACAATACACCCCCTACCAGGCTGAAATTGCGCAGGGACGTTTGGAAAGCTTACTGAATTTCCAGACTATGGTAAGCGACCTTACCGGATTGCCCATCGCAAACGCTTCTCTGCTGGATGAAGCAACGGCTGCAGCCGAGGCGATGAACATGTTGTTTCACCATGTAAACAGAACAGATAAAATCGAACGTCCGGTATTTTTTGTAGATCAGCATATTTTTCCACAAACACTGGATCTGCTTTACACAAGAGCAATACCTCTTGGAATAGAAATCATAACCGGTGATTATAAACATTATCAACCCGATAATAAAGTTTTCGGTGCTTTACTTCAATATCCAAATAATCTCGGATTAATTGAGGATTACAATTCATTCATACAGGCATTTCATCAACAAGGAGGCTACGTTGCAATGGCTACTGATTTGCTGGCACTCACATTACTGAAATCGCCAGGTGAATTGGGAGCAGATGTTGCATTGGGTTCGGCACAAAGATTTGGTGTGCCTATGGGTTTCGGAGGCCCACATGCAGCCTTCTTCTCCGCAAAAGACGAGTTTAAACGTTCCATGCCCGGAAGAATCATTGGTGTGAGTATCGATGCGAAAGGCAATCGCGCCCTGAGAATGGCTTTACAAACCAGAGAGCAACATATCAAAAGAGAAAAAGCAACTTCAAATATTTGTACTGCTCAAGCACTCCTGGCAAACATGGCTGCAATGTATGCAGTGTATCACGGAGCTGATGGACTGAAAAAAATTGCAACACGCACTGCACAACTAACACAAACTGTTGCAGCTGCAATTCAGGAAAGAGGATTTGCAATTGCCGGAATTTATTTCTTTGATACCATTTCCGTTAAAACAGATCGTGTAAATGATATTCTTGCAAAAGCTGAATCTCAAAACATAAATCTTCGTTTCATCGACAACAATACCATTGGCATTTCACTTGATGAAACCACAACTCCGGAAGACCTTTACGATTTGATCAATTGTTTTGAAAACGATCGCGACCCGGTTTCTTTTGAATTAATTGAAGATGTATTGCATCATATCCCAGATGCGTTTAAAAGAGTAGATCAATTTCTGACCCATCCCAACTTTAATCAATTCCACAGTGAAACGCGGATGATGCGTTATATCAAAAAACTGGAAAACAAAGACCTCTCGCTCAATACTTCGATGATCTCTCTGGGAAGCTGCACAATGAAACTCAATGCAGCAACAGAGATGATTCCTGTTAGCTGGCCTGAGTTTTCAACTATGCATCCATTTGCACCGAAATCACAAACAAAAGGCTACCTGGAGATAATCAAAACATTATCAGACTGGCTTTGTGAAATTACCGGTTTTGATGCCTGCAGCATGCAACCAAATAGCGGTGCGCAAGGAGAGTTTGCAGGTTTACTTACCATTCGCAACTATCACCTGGCAAATGGTGACGCACATAGAAACGTTATCCTCATTCCGATTTCTGCACATGGCACCAATCCGGCAAGTGCCGTGATGGCCGGCATGAAAGTGGTGGTGGTGAAGGCGCTTGAAAACGGATACATCGACCTTCAAGATTTTAAAGAAAAGACGATCCAATACAGTGCGAATCTCGCCGGCACAATGATTACATATCCGAGCACTTATGGTGTTTTTGAAGAAACAGTTAAAGAAATCTGTGCTCTTGTTCACGAACATGGTGGACAGGTATATATGGACGGAGCAAATATGAATGCACAGGTTGGTCTCACTTCACCAGGGCTAATCGGCGCGGATGTTTGTCACTTGAATTTGCACAAAACATTTGCTATACCTCACGGCGGAGGAGGCCCCGGCATGGGTCCTATTTGTGTGAAAGCCCATCTGGCAGCACACCTTCCCGGTCATATTTTTACAAATGAAGGAAATAATCGTTTAACCGGATCCGTTAGTGCCGCTCCGTTTGGTAGTGCCTCTATCTTATTAATATCCTATGCATATACCCGTATGCTTGGAGCAGAAGGGGTAAAAAAAGCAACTGAGTACGCTATTCTGAATGCCAACTATATGAAAACGCGTCTTGAAAAAGATTATCAGATATTATATACAGGTGCAAACGGAACCTGTGCCCATGAATTCATTGTCGATCTTCGTCCCTTCAAACAATCAGCGGGTATTGAAGCGGAAGATGTGGCTAAGCGTTTAATTGATTATGGTTTTCATGCACCTACAATGAGTTTTCCAGTACCGGGCACCATCATGATTGAACCCACAGAGAGTGAAGACAAAGCCGAGCTTGATCGATTTTGTGATGCATTGCTTTCGATACGTGATGAAATCAGGGCAATCGAAGAAGGAACATCAGACAAAGCAGACAATCCTTTGAAGAATGCGCCTCATACTCAAGACATGGTGATTGGTGATAGCTGGTCGCATCCTTATACAAGACAAGAAGCAGCATTCCCTCTTTATTATGTAACACAAAATAAATTCTGGCCTTCTGTGGCACGTGTCAACAATACACATGGCGACAGAAACCTCATCTGTACCTGTGAACCGGTGAGTTCATTTGCAGAGGCGTAATCAACAGAGAGAAGTTTTTTTCAATAAAAAAGTCCGGGATTCCCGGACTTTTTTTTATTAAACTGCATGAATGATTAATTGCTGATGTATATCTTTCTTGTATCTATCTGGTCTTTCGTGCTAATCTTTAAAATATAAAGCCCTGATACAGGAACGTCTGCTTTAAAATCAACAACATTTGTTCCTTTCTGCAATGAAAGAGATTGTTTTGAAACCATACGCCCACTCAGGTCAGTCAGCTGCAAAAAAGCATTTCCCTGCTCCGGTGAATTCACCGATACACGAATTGTTTGAGGGGATGTAAGAGTAGATGTCCAGTCAATTTTATTTTCTCTTTTGAAACGAGAAGAGGCAATGGGTGCAGTCAATACAAACCTTGTTTCAATAGGATAGTGATCAGATGTTGTAGTTGAATAATTTACTACCCATTGTTCTACTTGCGATTTAAGCGACCTTGCAGAACCTGAAACATAATACTGATTCATTTCATTTGAAACACTTACATGATCAATAAAATCAGGATATGACGCTGTTGAAGGTACACGAGCAAGACTCAAGGGAAGTGTAACAGGATTGAAGTTGATATTATCCTGTTTGAAGGATATCCAGGAAGTAGTAGTATCCGGTGCTACCTGCGTTGTAATCGTTTTATCCAGATCATCATTGTAATCACCCAGTAAGATGATATTAGAATTTGCATATTGCACATTCAGTGAATCGCGCAATTCATCGGCTCCTGCTTTTCTGCGATTATAAGAAATAACAAAATCAGACGTATTTGCTTTTGCATGCACATTCACAAACTGTATACGTTGGGTGGTATTATTCATTGTTACATCAGCTTCCATCAGATAAGGGAATCTTCCGCTGCTCCAGTTGTAATACGCATTTGCACTTCCTCCGGATCGCAATACACCGTATGCTCTAATAAAATTCACTCTAGAATTACGATAAACAAATGCAAGTTTTTGCTGGCCACCACAGGAACTTGCTGTTGTTCCATTTGAACAGAAATCACTTACAACCATACTGTAACCAGGCATTTGATTGATAACATTTTGCAAACGTGAAATACTCACCACTTCCTCTAATGCATATACATCAGCATTCATATTCTGCATCAATGTTCTTACATTTTGCTCCTGTAAATTATCATCTAAAGGACCATTTGCCCCCCCAAACCACTCGATATTCCAATTCACCACTTTTAGTGTATCCAATGAAGGAGGAGGCGGTGGCGGTGGAATGCTGCTTCCGCTCAGATTCACTTTCGCATCAGACCAACTACCGGAGACAAATGACACAGTTCCACTGTAATTCGTATTTGATGCAGTTGGCGCAAATCGAACAGACACTGTTTTAGACGTCTGCACTTCATTAGGAATATAGATCAGCGAAGAAGAAAAATTCAACCCATCTTTAGACAATTCAAATCCGGATGGTGCAGTTAAAGTCAGATCTGTCAGAATATTTGTTGTTGTAAATGAAAATGTTTTAGCAGTGGAAGAAGACCCAAATGCGGTATAACTAAATACTAAATCTGCAGGTGATACATTAAGAACTGGAACCGGTGGAGGGATGGTTGAAAATCTCCAAACTGAAGAACCACTGATGCCTGCAAAATTATTACCTGCAAGATCTCTGAAAGCTCCGGAAGGAATTTCAACGTAAACATTAGAAGAATAAGAAATCGATGCTATTACTGTAACGTTTGCACCACTCACTGTAACTGCTGAAGTTGCCACATCAATAGATTGCAACAATGAAGCATCTGATACTCTTCTTATAGCAATTGCCCCTGTTCCTTTCTGTATATTTTCAGAAAATGTTATGCCTAAAACAGGATTAATAGCCACATTAGTTGCTCCGTTTGCCGGAGTTAAAGATGAAATTACCGGAGGGGTTACATCTGTTGCATTCAACAGTATCGACAGGTCGTCAATTGCCAGTCCGTCATCATTGTTTGCTACATTGAAATCACTCCAGCGCAACCAGATGATTCCGTTATTAGGAATAGAGAGGCCGGTGATTACTCCAGATATGAGTTGACGATTCCCGGCAGCATTGCCATCACGAGCCCCTGCTGTAGTAATAAAAGGAGATTGAAAATCAAGCCCATCCTGATTTACCCAGGTGCCGTTTGATAAAGAGGATGCGTTTGTACTAAAAGCAAAATCAAGTCGATCTGCTCCCCTGCCTGTTGCACCGCAACGCCATTGTTCTCCCGTAAAAGAAAGATTAATTGATGTGATGGTTCTGCCGGACGTATTACGGATTTGAATTCCAAACGAAGATATCAGACTACTGCTTTGTAGAGAGCCGAGTGCCCTCTCTCTATTAGACCCAGTTCCATAGCTGTATGTATTACCTGTGGTAGAACTACCAGCATCAACACCATAAGATGAATTGGCGCTGCTACCTGTTTCAAGTATTCTCCAGCCGGTTGGCAATGCGGTTGAGGTACCGGAACTGCTTCGGAGCGAATTGAAATTTTGCGTGTAGGGGGTTGTGGTAGAACTAATGCTCACTTGAGCATTAGTTGAAAAACAGACAGCAATAATCGCAACAAACAAAAAAGCGTATCTCATCATTTTTCCTTTTAAATAAATAAAATGACCACCAATTAAACGATTCAGATGATGATCAGTTAGGTTTTTCAGTAAGAGATGTGCAAATGTGTAAGGTGAGATTCAACGGATTAGGTAACGAATTTAAATGTTTTTAATAGTAAAAAGAATATTTGTCGGGTATTTAAGAGGTTTTTTCCGGGTAATGATCGACAAAAAAAATCCCTGCCGGGTTACGACAGGGATTACGATTGAGTATTTATAAAGATCAGGCGTTGGCCTTGCCTTTTACTTTAGCGATTACTTCTTCGGCAACGTTGTTTGGAGCCGGCGCATAATGGCTGAATTCCATCGTAGAAGTAGCGCGACCGGAGCTCAATGAACGAAGTTGGGTAACATATCCGAACATTTCACTGAGAGGCACTTTCGCGCGGATGACCTGGGCATTTCCTTTGGTATCCATTCCTTCCAGCATACCACGACGACGGTTCAAGTCACCGGTTACATCACCCATATACTGATCGGGTGTAACCACTTCAATCTTCATGATTGGTTCAAGCAGAGTTGGTTTTGCTTTACGTCCAGCTTCACGGAATCCACCTTTTGCACAAAGCTCAAACGACATTGCATCAGAATCCACATCATGGTAGCTACCATCAAACACACGCACTTTCATATCCACCATCGGATAGTTGGCAAGTACCCCGTTGGTCATTGCATTTTCAAAACCTTTCGTGATGGCAGGTATAAATTCCTTCGGAATAGATCCTCCGAAGATATCATTGACAAACTGGAAGGATTTTCCGGGATTCTCTTTCATCCACTCTTCATCAGCAGGCCCGATTTCGAACACGATGTCGGCGAACTTACCACGACCACCCGACTGCTTTTTCAATACTTCTCTGTGCTCAATAGTTGCTCTGAAAGATTCTTTATAAGCCACCATCGGCGCACCCTGGTTCACTTCTACTTTAAACTCGCGACGCATACGGTCAACGATAATTTCCAGGTGAAGTTCTCCCATTCCACTCAACACTGTTTGACCGGTTTCCTCATCAGTTTTAACTCTTAATGTAGGATCTTCTTCAACCAGCTTTGCAATGGCCATACCCATTTTATCTACATCAGCCTGTGCTTTTGGCTCCACTGCCAGAGAGATTACCGGCTCAGGAATAAACATATTCTCGAGTGTGATCGGATGGTTTTCATCACAAAGTGTATCTCCGGTTTTGATTTCCTTAAATCCTACTGCAGCTCCGATATCACCAGCTTCAATAAAATCGATCGGATTTTGTTTGTTGGCAAACATTTTCATAATCCGGCTGATCCTTTCTTTCTTGCCACTACGCACGTTCAATACATAAGAACCTGCATCCAGGTGACCAGAATAACAGCGGAAGAAAGCAAGACGACCCACAAACGGATCCGTCATGATTTTAAAAGCAAGTGCTGCAAATGGTTCTTTCGCATCAGGCTTACGTATCAGCTCTTCGCCTGTATCAGGATCTGTTCCTTTGATCGCCTCAATATCAACCGGAGAAGGCAGATAACGACATACCGCATCAAGTGCTGTTTGTACACCTTTGTTTTTGAAAGAAGAACCGCACATCATTGGTACGATGCTGAGGTCGATCGTTGCTTTACGGATTGCTTCGTGAATCTCGGCTTCTGTGATGCTGTCCGGATTGTCAAAAAACTTCTCCATCAGCGTATCATCATATTCTGCAACAGCTTCTACCAGTTGAGCTCTCCATTCTTTTGCTTCTTCAAGCATATCAGCAGGAACGTCGATTTCATCGAATGTCATTCCTTCTGTTTCCATGTGCCAGATGATCCCTTTCATCTTCACGAGATCTACCACACCTGTAAAGTTATCTTCTGCTCCGATTGGTAATTGAAGAGGAACCGCTTTTGAACCGAGCATTTCACGCACCTGCTTCACCACATTGAGGAAGTCGGCACCTGCGCGGTCCATTTTATTTACGAATCCGATACGCGGTACATTGTAACGATTCGCCTGACGCCATACTGTTTCAGATTGAGGCTCTACTCCGTCCACGGCAGAGAAAAGCGCAATCAGACCATCCAGTACACGCATAGAGCGTTCTACCTCTACTGTAAAGTCAACGTGACCCGGAGTATCAATGATGTTGAACTGATATTTTTTTGTATCTGGTGTTGCTTTTCCCAGTACAGTAGGGAAATTCCACTGACAGCTTACTGCCGCAGAAGTGATGGTGATCCCTCTTTCTTTTTCCTGCTCCATCCAGTCAGTTGTAGCTGCACCTTCGTGCACCTCACCGATCCGGTGAATCATCCCTGTGTAGCGGAGGATCCTCTCCGTAGTTGTGGTTTTACCCGCATCAATGTGCGCCGCAATACCGAAGTTTCTTTGAAATTTCAAATCTGCCATAAAACTGTGTTTATCTGTTTAAAAATTTAATATTTAATGAAAGTGAAACTAAAAGGTTGAAAATAGAGAATACCCATCGGGTATAAAGCAAAATATTGCTGTTGTATGATGTAATTAGACTCTCATAATTTGCCATTCCCCGCACATTCTTTTCTTCAATTCTAACAACTACTTTATCGGCTTTGGCGCCGCAAAAGTAATCATTTAAGCTAAATAATCTTCAAAAAGAGAGAGGATATTCCATTTGAGTGAAATAAAAAAACCCGACCTGAGGCCGGGTTTACTATTTTTTATTTTTTGGTTTAACGGAAGTGTGCAAATGCTTTGTTTGCCTCTGCCATACGATGAGTATCTTCTTTCTTTTTGAAAGCACCACCCTCACCTTTGCTTGCTGCTACGATTTCGTTCGCAAGTTTATCAGCCATGCTACGACCGTTTCTGTCACGGCTATAACGAATCAGCCATTTCATACTGAGGGATAATTTTCTGTCGGGACGCACCTCAGTTGGAATTTGAAAAGTAGCACCTCCGATACGGCGACTGCGAACTTCAACAGCAGGCGTCACATTGACGATCGCTCTTTTCCAGATTTCATAGCCATTTTCTCCTGTTTGCTTAGATACTTTATCTACAGCATCGTAGAAAATTGTGAAAGCTGTACTTTTCTTACCCTGCCACATCAGGTTATTTACAAAACGGCTCACCATTGCATCATTGAATTTGGGATCCGGGGCGAGGGCAATCTTTTTAGGTTTTGACTTCCGCATGAACGATTTATTTTAGGTTTTGCACGAATAGTGCAGTTAATTATTTCTTAGCTTTTTCTTTCTTGGCTCCGTATTTAGAACGACTTTGCTTACGGCCTTTCACACCGGCGGTATCTAAAGAACCACGAACGATGTGATAACGAACACCCGGAAGATCTTTTACACGACCACCTCTCACAAGCACGATGGAGTGCTCCTGGAGGTTATGTCCTTCTCCTGGGATATATGCAATCACCTCAATTTTATTAGTCAAACGAACTTTCGCCACTTTACGTAGGGCTGAGTTTGGCTTCTTGGGTGTAGTTGTGTATACACGTGTACATACACCGCGACGGAACGGACAATTGTCGAGTGCACGAGACTTGCTCTTTGCCCGAACGATTTCTCTTCCTTTTCTTACGAGTTGCTGAATAGTAGGCATTATTAACCTTTTATTTTTGGGAGGGCAAAGGTAAGTGCTTCAGCTGAAATAACAAAAAAATGAACGCAATTATGGTGTTTCATTTAGAAATTGTCCTTCTGGATACTCAACCTTCCCTAAAAAAAGACCCTTCGCCGGGGCTGAGAAATCAGCCGAAGCTACCTTTCCCTCTTTCAATATTGCCTCAAAGTCCTGAATCGTCAGATTGCCTCTTGCCACTTTGACCATCGTTCCGACCAGAGCCCGTACCATACCTCTTAAGAAACGGTTTGCCGCCACCTCATAGTAAAGACAGTTGCCCTCCTGCACCCACCGGCTGTAAATAATTCTG
>JAULVS010000152.1:0-1933 GCA_032110905.1 Chitinophagaceae bacterium
CGGCAAGATCTTCAAAATCAAAACTGATTTGTGTCAGCGGCTTCTTTTGCATAGACTCTTGTAAAGATAACAAAGCCAAGGCCTCTTGCTAGTTAAAACCAGCGCTGTGGAAAAAACGTGTTTAGTCCATGCTTTGGTTGGAAGCCGCCGCCTGTTTTAGGATACGGTCAAATTGTGCAGGAGTTAGGTCGTTATAGAAAAAGTAAATGGGATCAATAGGGGAGCCGTTTTTGATTACCTCATAATGGCAATGTGGCCCTGTTGATTTTCCGGTGCTTCCCACCCATCCAATTACTTCGCCTCTTCTGACGAGTTGACCCGCCCGAGCTTTTATGCGAACCATATGGCCATATAGCGTTTTGTAACCATACCCGTGGCTAATAATTACATGTCTGCCATATCCGTCTCCAAGATTACCCGCTACCTCTACTTTTCCATTGGCGGTTGCGTAGATGGGAGTGCCTTGCGGTGCTGTAAAATCCAAACCGGGATGCAAGCGAGGTGTTTTGTAGATGGGGTCAATGCGGTATCCAAATCCAGAAGCAATTCGTTTTAAATTTTTATTACTTACCGGTTGTATGGCGGGTGTATGTGCCAGTAGTCTTTCTTTATCTTTTACCAATTGATTAACCTCTTTGTACGATTGTTGTTGGGAGCTAATTCGTTCAACCAAGTTGTCCAGCGTGGCGCCTACGGAGCTTACTAATTTTTTACTGCTGATTTTTTCAATCTTGGCAATTTCTAGTTCAGTTTCTATTTTTTTAGCCCTTGCGCTGTCGGGTATGGGCGTAGCTTCAAAGATGGCACGATAAATATCATTGTCTCTGGTCTCTAATTCCTTCATCTGTTCATCCAGGACCTTAGCTTTTTCAACGAGTTCGTAATAATCCTCCCGCATTTCCTGATTTTGGAGTTCCAACATTTTTTCACGGGGTGAACCCACAAACCGAAAGGCAAAATAGGCGATCAAGGAAGCGGTTACCAGGGAGGCTGCAACAAAACCAAATACACGCAACACCTTTACCCGTAGAGGGGTAACCGCTTTTTCATAGCGAAGTGTATGGGTGTTATAGTAGTATTTGACCTTTTTCATGCCGGATCTGGCTTCCTTTATTGCCTTACCTTTGTGCCTTTCGCAGGCAAACAAATATAGTATTTACCCGTATGATGACTTCTGGTGAAATCCGACAGGCTTTTTTGGACTTTTTTCGCTCTAAGGAGCATACGATTGTGCCATCCGCCCCCATTGTAGTGAAAAACGATCCTACGCTGATGTTTACCAATGCAGGGATGAACCAATTCAAGGATTATTTTCTGGGTAATAAAAAAGCTCCTTATTTCCGTGTTGCTGATACACAAAAGTGTCTGCGCGTTAGCGGGAAACATAATGATCTGGAAGAAGTGGGCGTGGACACCTATCACCACACCATGTTCGAGATGTTGGGGAACTGGAGTTTTGGAGATTATTTTAAAAATGAAGCCATTGAGTGGAGCTGGCAGTTGCTGACCGAGATATACAATATTCCCAAGGATCGGTTGTATGCCACCGTGTTTGAAGGAGATGCCAAAGAGGGGTTACCTCCCTCCTCGATTGCGTTAAAAAAATGGAAAGAAATTTTACCGGACCAACGAATTGTGTTTGGTAATAAAAAAGATAATTTCTGGGAAATGGGGGATACCGGTCCTTGTGGTCCTTGTAGTGAAATTCACGTAGACTGTCGCTCTGATGAAGAAAGAAAAAAAATTCCCGGCGAACAACTGGTCAATAAAGATCATCCCCAAGTAATTGAAATCTGGAATAATGTATTTATCCAGTATAACAGGAAAAAGGATGGATCGCTCGAGCCCTTGCCATCCACGCATGTGGATACCGGAATGGGACTGGAAAGATTGGTTCGTGTATTACAAGGAAAAACATCTAATTACGACACGG
>JAULVS010000153.1:0-2358 GCA_032110905.1 Chitinophagaceae bacterium
GATGATACTGATGGAGGCGATGATTTACGTATGCGTTTTCGCTATCTTGACTTAAGAAGAAATGCTGTGAAGCGTAATATTGAACTGCGTTATGCTGTGAACAGAGCCGCACGTAACTACCTTCATCTGAACGGATTCATGGACATCGAAACGCCGTTTCTGATTAAATCTACACCTGAAGGTGCTCGTGATTTCGTAGTGCCAAGCAGAATGAATCCCGGTGAGTTTTATGCGTTGCCTCAGAGCCCGCAAACATTCAAACAATTGCTGATGGTAAGCGGATACGATCGATATTATCAGATCGTAAAATGCTTTAGGGATGAAGATTTGCGTGCCGACCGCCAACCGGAATTCACACAGATCGATTGCGAAATGGCATTTGTTGAGCAGGAAGATATTCTGGAGATGTTTGAGGAAATGATTAAATCAATCTTTAAAGAAGTAAAAGGAATCGACTATACGGAACAGGTAGAGCGTACCACCTGGGAAGAAGCGATGTGGCAATATGGAAATGATAAGCCTGATATCCGGTTTGATTTGAAACTTTGTAACCTGAAGTTTCCACAACATACTTTCCCATTTAAAGAGAATATTTCATCGTTGGTTGATAATGCGGGGTTTCAGGTTTTTGATAGTGTTGAGACTGTATTGGCAATTGCTGTTCCAGGCTGCAGTGAATACTCGCGTAAACAAATTGATGAACTGACAGAGTGGGTGAAACGCCCGCAGATCGGGATGAAGGGACTTGCATACATACGTTACAATACAGATGGGACATGCAAAAGCAGTATAGATAAATTTTACAGTGAGGAAAGGTTAAAACAAATTGTAAATGCTGTTAATGCGCAACCTGGAGACCTTGTTTTAATTCTTGCCGGAGCGGAAGAACGTACAAGAAAAGCAATGAGTGAACTGCGTCTTGAATTGGCTGAGCGACTAGGGTTAAGAAGGAAAGATGATTATCGTTTATTGTGGGTATTAGACTTTCCCTTGTTTGAATATGCGGAAGAAGAGAACCGATGGGTGGCACGTCATCATCCGTTTACATCACCAAAACCGTCTCAGATTGAAACGATGATTCATAATAGTCCGGTTATTGATAACCCGGCAGAATATCTGAAACATCCTTATGCTTCCATTAAAGCCAATGCATATGACATGGTGTTAAATGGAAATGAAATAGGCGGAGGTTCAATCAGGATTTACCAAAGAGAATTGCAGGAGAAAATGTTTGAAGCATTGGGGATGAATGAAGAAGAACAGCAACATAAATTTGGATTTTTATTAGGTGCATTTGAATACGGAGCACCGCCTCACGGAGGTATTGCTTTCGGATTCGATCGACTTTGCTCTATACTTGGCGGAAGTGAAAGTATCAGGGATTTTATTGCCTTCCCGAAAAACAATGCTGGCAGGGATGTGATGTTGGATGCGCCCGGAACCATCGATCAGCGTCAGCTGGATGAGTTACATATTCAATTAAAATCAAAATAATGAATACGATTGCTGTAGCAAGATTGTATAAAATTGCATCATATGTGTTGCTGTTTTTTGCATCATTCTTTTCTTTGATGCTGCTTTTTATTCTTCCATTTGCATTTGCTGAGCCTGCACTTCTGCTGGGTGTGTTTATCATAGCAGGTGTTGTTCTCTACAGTTTCAGCAGCTTTCGTTTTATGAAGAAAGGTTTAGGAGAAGGTCATGTTTTCCGTAACCGTTACAAGGATTTCATCAAAGTAAATGCTTTTGTAGTCTTGTTTTTTGTGCTTCAGAGTTTTGTAGGCATTACCGATATTCTGTTAAAGAAAGAACTTTTAAACCAGCTTATAGATACGATTCTATCCCAAAACAGTGAGAGTTTTTCACAACTAACGCCGGCGCAATTAAAAGAATTGAAAAAGGAACTACTTGCATCTATCCAAATTGTTGTATGGGTGTTTCTTATTTATGCCGTTATATTAACGGCACATGTGATTTATACATTCAGGCTGCTGAAAAAAAATAATCATCTATTTGCCTGATAATTTAATAATGTTTCAATCGGTTTAACAGGTATGTTTAAGAATATTACACTTGCTTTTTTGATTTTGTTTCTGTACGCTTGCCGCACAGAGAATGTTGAAACCGATAATCTGTTAAAAGAGTTAAGTCAGTCAAATGTTTCATACGGAACTGATCCAAAACAGGCGATGGATATCTATCTCCCTGCTGGAAGAAAAACATCTGAAACTCCGTTTCTGGTATTGATACACGGAGGTGGGTGGACAAGCGGCGATCGTTCTGATTTTAAATCAATTGTTGACACCATCAAAACGCGCCTGCCAGGTTATGCAATTTTTAATATTAGCTATCGTCTTG
>JAULVS010000154.1:0-1941 GCA_032110905.1 Chitinophagaceae bacterium
CCTTCGGGCTCAATCACGTAATGAGCTAACATCGTATCAAACAATTCACCACGTATCTCAACACCATACCATTTCAACACCAGCAAATCATATTTTAAATTCTGCCCGATCCATTTCTTCTTTTCATCTGTAAATAAGTTTGTAAAAAGATAAAGCTTCTCTTTCGTTTTTGTAAGATCATTTGGAAATGGAATATAATACCCTTCATACGGCTCCACCGAAAAACTTAAACCCACCAACTCGCAATCGTTTGCGTCCAGTCCGGTCGTTTCCGTATCAAAACAAATCTCTGAATAAGAAGCTAGTTTGCTTATTAAATTCATTATTTCCTCCTCTGTTTCACAAATAAGATAGTGATGAGGAGAGGTGTTGATGGTGAGTAAATTTTCAGAAGAGGTAATTATATCAGCTTCTTGTTTCTCTTCATCAATTTCTTTTGCCGGAGAGCTTGCCGGTGTACGATTAGTCGTTTTTACCTGAACGGGGTTCCCAAATAAATCGGTTTGTACATTTCCTGAAACAGGAAGATCTTCTCCAAGCAATCTTTTTGCGGCAGTACGGAATTCCAATTCGCCGAATATTTTTAGTAAGCCATTTTTATCCCACTCTTTCAGACGAAAATCTTCTTCGTGAAAATGAACCGGCACATCGATGATAATCGTGGCAAGCTTTTTACTCATCAACGCCAAGTCGATACCGTTGCGTACCTTTTCACCAACTGCACCTTTGATTTCTCCTGCATGCTCAATCACTTTATCCAACGAACCATATTCGGCCAGTAATTTAGCTGCAGTTTTTTCTCCAATGCCGGGAATGCCCGGTATATTATCTACCGCATCACCCATCATCCCAAGCATATCAACCACCTGATTCACATCCTTAATATTCCATTTAGCACAAACTTCATCCGGGCCAAGTATTTCAGCATCTCCCCCTTGATAACCGGGCTTATAAATTTTTACTTGCTCACTCACAAGCTGGCCATAATCTTTATCAGGCGTCACCATAAAAACCTCATATCCCTGCATAGCAGCCTGCTTGCTGAGTGTGCCTATGATGTCATCGGCTTCATACCCATCTAGTTCGATTACAGGAATCTGAAATCCACGGATAATATCTTTGATATCGGGAATTGCGGCAAGTAAATCCTCAGGTGCTTCCTGCCTGTTTGCTTTATAATCAGCAAAATCTGTATGCCTTTCAGTCGGCGCATGTGTATCAAAACAAACAGCGATATGTGTTGGCTTTTTTTTATTGATCAGTTCTACTAAAGTATTGGTGAATCCAAACTGTGCATTTGTGTTCTTCCCTGTAGTTGTGATACGTGGATTGCGGATCAAAGCATAATAGGCCCTGAAAACTAGCGCCATTGCATCGAGAAGAAATAACTTTTTATCAGCCATGCCGCTAAGTTAAGCAACCTTGTGTTGCAGACACGACGAAAAGGGAGCAGCATAAACTGCCCCCTGTCAACTGGAAACAAAACCGACAAAAAATTATAGGTTACGGACCTTTCGGTTCGCTTAAATCAGTTGAGGAATAATAAATAAGTTATTTAGCCTTGACTTCAGCCAGTTGCTTTTCAGATGGCTTTGCAGGGTTCTGTTGTGAAGCAGCCTGTTCTTTCGTGGATGAATTTTTTCCTGAAGCAACTCTTGCAAGGAATGAGTCTTCCTTGTAAAAGAGATTTAAATAAATGGCGAATAGGAAAAATACGAAGGCGAAGAAACGCAATGGTTTTTTCATGACAATTGGATTTAGTTTTTCTTAAATATTGGACAATCAAATATACAATTACTTTCGTAAAAACCAAAAAACCATTTGGTGTTTTTATTAATAAGTGTAAATGCTTAGTGTTGTCAATTAACCAAAACACTTCAAAAATGCAATTATAAAACAGAAGATTATCTGAATTAAAATTTGCACAAGAATTAAAAACGA
>JAULVS010000155.1:0-5136 GCA_032110905.1 Chitinophagaceae bacterium
GTAAAACATTTTCAATACTTATTGTCTCTTCGGCTTCATCCGCAGCCTCCTGTAATGTTTCGGCATCTAACGCCGCATCTTGCAAATCCTGGTCATCCTGGATATTATCATTTTCTGGTTTACATATCTCTGAATCAGAAAGTGAATTATTTGCGTTAAGGTTTGCGATATCTTCTGCAGTGCCCGACCATTCCATTGTTCCTGAATCGGAATGGCTTACCTGATGCATAATAAAGTTTATCCACTGGGTTTCTCCTCCGTAAAGCAATGCTTTGTGCTTTAAAGATTCTGCATCTCTGCTGTTCTGACCTTGTAATGCTTTTAGTAGATGACCTGTCGAGAAGGAAGGGTAATTCATTAAAAGCTCGGTCAGCTTATCATTATCTCCTTTAATTGACAAGCCCGACTGCTCTAGTTTTTGGATGATTTCAAAGTGATTCATAAGCTTTTGGTTATCGGTAGTCAATGTTTTGTTTGTAGGTCGGCATCTTTAGTGCAAAGTTTAATCTCTGTTTTATAAAGAAAAGAAAAATTACCAGTTGGAAAAAATACGGTTAAAAATTTCATCTGTCAGATTCTGTACAATCAGATCTGTTAGCTGATTTTCAGCCTGATTTAAAGTGAGCGAAGCCGAAAAATCGAAAGTCCTATTCAAATCTGCTTCGAAATTTTTTCGCTCATCAAGTCGATTTGTAAAAATCAGATGAACGGTAACATTTAATCTATTTGAAGCGGCTTGCTGACCGGAAATACCTGAGGTGGTGACATAATAATCAGTAATCCGTCCGCTGATGTCATAATGCGCTTCTTCATTATTCACCTGTACAAGTCTTGTCTGGTTAATGATTTTTTGTCTGACCTTATCAGTCAATCTCTGGCTTAATTGCGGGTTCACAATTTGCGCGCGGTTTTCGATGTATTGAACGCGAACGGTTTTTACCTCCGGCGGAATTGAAACATCTTTAAAAGAGTAACAACCCGTTTCAAGGAAGCCAGCAAGGACGAAAATGGGGAGAAGAAATTTATAAGTCTTCAATGTCATATTCTTTGAGTTTGCGGTACAGGGTGCGTTCGCTGATGCCAAGGTCAATGGCAGCATCCCTTCTTTTGCCTTTGTGTTTTTTAAGTGCTCTGATGATCAGTTCTTTTTCTTTGTCCATAATATTCAGACTCTCTTCAATTTCTATAGGCTGCTGCATAGGGGCGTTTTGCAGAATCACCGGTTGGTTTATAGCCGATGTTTGTGCTGAAGTGCTATGTATTTCAAAAGGCTTTGCATCCTGAAGGAGTGGTTCATTGAAAAAATTACCCGGCATCTGTACCGTGGTTCCGCCATGTTGAAGCACTTCGAGAAACATTCTTTTTAGTTCCGTGACATCTTTCTTCATATCGAAGAAAAGCTTGTATAAAATATCTCTCTCGCTTGTAAATTCAGAACCGGTGTTACTTCCCCCCGAAGATGAAGCAAGTACGGGCAAACGGTTCATGCTTCTTTCAGGAAGAAAAGGAGATAACGATCCTGCGCTGATCATTTTGTTTTCAGACAGAACAGAGATCTGTTCAGCAAGATTTTTTAGCTCCCGCACATTTCCCGGGAAAGGATATCTGATAAGCAATTGTCTTGCTTCTTCGTCGAGTTGTACAGGGGCTGTTTTATATCTTTCTGCAAAATCAGCTGCAAACTTTCTGAATAAAATGACGATGTCTTCTTTTCTGTCGCGAAGTGAGGGTACGCGAATGGGGACAGTATTCAGGCGGTAATAAAGGTCTTCTCTGAATTTGTTGTTTTGTGTGTATTCAAGCAGTTCTTTGTTGGTGGCAGCGATCACTCTTACATCTGTTTTCTGTACTTTGGAAGAGCCAACACGAATAAACTCACCTGTTTCAAGAACACGTAAAAGACGAGCCTGAGTGCCCAGTGGCATTTCTCCGATTTCATCCAGAAAAATGGTGCCTCCATTAACTGTTTCAAAATATCCTTTTCTTGCATCTACAGCGCCTGTAAAGGATCCTTTTTCGTGACCAAATAGTTCTGAATCTATGGTTCCCTCCGGTATTGCGCCGCAGTTGACTGCAATAAAAGGATTGTGTTTTCTTGAAGAGAGGGAGTGGATGATTTGTGAGAACACTTCTTTTCCGACACCGCTTTCTCCGTTAATAAGTACGGTCAGGTCGGTTGCGGCAACCTGCACGGCCACGCTAAGGGCATGGTTAAGGGCAGGAGAGTTGCCGATGATACCAAATCTGTTTTTTATACTTTGTAATTCCATTTTAAATGATTTAAGCACTTGTCATCTTCCCAAGTAGGGTTGCCTTTGTGCTGTCATGAATCAAAACAGATACATAATCGCCTTTTTGAAGAGCAGCATTTTCTTTAGGGAAAACAACCACTTTATTCTGGGAGTTACGTCCCATCCAGTCTGTACTGCTTCGTTTACTGTCTCCTTCTATCAGAATCCGAAAAGTTTTACCTATATCTTTTCTGTTACTTTCTGCGGAGAGCTTATTTTGTAATTCTACAATTTCCTGCAAACGACGTTTTTTCACCTGTTCAGGTATATCATCCTGATATCGGCGGGCTGCCAGTGTACCAGGGCGTTCACTGTAGAAAAACATATAACTCATGTCGTAGCGGCTGTATTCCATGATACTCAGCGTATCTGCATGTTCTTCTTCGGTTTCAGAACAAAACCCGGCGATGATATCAGAGCTGATTCCACAATCAGGTATGATATCACGGATGCGGTCAACTTTTGCCATATACCATTCTCGGGTATAGGTGCGGTTCATCAACTGAAGAACCCTTGTGTTTCCGCTTTGAACCGGCAGGTGAATGTAGTTACAGATATTTTCGTACCGGGCCATTGTCCTGACTACATCGTCTGTTATATCTTTTGGGTGTGAGGTAGAAAAGCGAACCCTTAACAATGGGTCAACAAGGGCAACTCTTTCAAGCAGGTCGGCAAAAGAAACGGTTTCGTTGTTTGCGTCATTATACCAGTTATAGCTGTCAACGTTCTGGCCTAATAGTGTTACCTCCCTGAATCCTTTATTGAAAAGTTCTTTGGCCTCTGCAACGACAGATGCTGCATCTCTGCTTCTTTCTCTTCCCCTGGTAAAAGGGACGAC
Organism: Chitinophagaceae bacterium; assembly: GCA_032110905.1. Taxonomy (GTDB): domain Bacteria; phylum Bacteroidota; class Bacteroidia; order Chitinophagales; family Chitinophagaceae; genus Lacibacter. The sequence continues at coordinate 3,130 of JAULVS010000155.1, forward strand.
ACAGAAACTGCACATATTGTTACAACCTCGCATAATAGAAATGAATGCCGTCACACCGTTTGAGTCAAGTCTTACCGGTGAAATATCGGCATAAGTTTCCTCCCGGCTGAGCAATACATTCACGGCTTTTTGTCCGCCTTCGGCTTCCTCAATGAGGCCTGGTAGGGTACGATAAGCATCCGGACCAACAACCATATCAACCAGTTTTTCTTCTTCCAGCAAATTAGCCTTTAGGCGTTCGGCCATACAACCCAATACACCTATCAGCAAGGCAGGATTACTTTCTTTATGTTTCCTGAATTCCTGAAGCCTTTTCCGAACTGTTTGTTCTGCTTTTTCACGAATGGAGCAGGTATTGAGAAGAACCAAACTTGCTTCTTCAACATTTCTGGTGGCACCAAAACCGGCAGTATTGAGGATGCTGGCTACAATTTCACTGTCGCTGAAATTCATCTGACAGCCATAGCTCTCGATGTAAAACTTTTTTTTATACTGCTCTGCATCCTGTGCTTTGGGCGCAAGAGCCTCTCCCTGCCGTGATTCATCATGAATTTTTTGCTCCGTATACAACTCTAACATATTTGCCTCAATTTATCGGCAAAGTTACGGAAATGTGATAGGGTTGTGACAGGTTGTCAGTTAGTTTTTTATGACAATGGTCATTAGTGCAAGTAGGAGCGAATCCAATTGATGGTATGATCAACCATTTCCTTTGATATGTCGAGATGTGTAACAAGACGCACTTGTTGCGGAGCAATCGCATAACCCAGAATACCTGCATTTTTCATATCTGCTACCCAGGAGGCAGCAGTTTTTCCTTCTTTTAGGGTGAAAATGAGGATGTTTGTTTCAGCCGGTAAAACATTTTCAACGGCAGGGTGAGAAACAATGGCTTCTTCCAGTAATCGGGCATGTATATGATCCTGTTCCAGACGTTGTATCTGGTTATCCAGAGCGTATATTCCTGCTGCTGCCAGGATGCCTGCCTGTCTCATTCCGCCTCCGAATAGTTTACGAATTCTTCTCGCTTTTTTGATGAACTCTCCACTTCCGAGAAGTAAACTGCCTACCGGACAACCGAGTCCTTTGCTAAGGCAAATGGATACGGAATCAAATGCTTTACCATAAAAAAGAGGGTCTTCTTTCCGGGCAACGACAGCATTAAATAGGCGTGCGCCGTCGAGATGTAATTTTAAATTATTATTTGAACAAATATTTTTAATTAATTGAATATCATTTATTTCATAACAACTTCCACCACCTCTATTGGATGTGTTTTCCAGTACAACAAGGCTGGTTTTTGCCTTGTGGACATCTTTGGCATTAACTGCTCCTGCAACCTGATCTGCATTGATCCGGCCGCGGTCGCCCTGTAAAGTTTTGACGGATGCGCCTGAATGAAACGCGATGCCGCCACCTTCGTATTGGTAGACATGACTCAGGTAATCGCAAATAACCTCATCACCGGGTTGTGTATACACTTTGATGGCGATCTGGTTGGTCATTGTGCCGGATGGACAAAACAGTCCGGCTTCAAATCCCAGCATGGAAGCACCCAGTTGTTCAAGCTGGTTTACGCTAGGGTCTTCACCAAAAACGTCGTCTCCGATTTTCGCCTGCATCATCGCATCTTCCATGCCCGGGGTAGGCTTTGTGACTGTATCGCTTCTGAAATCTATCATTGTGGCTGAGGTACTCATTTTTCAAAATTAAAACATTGAAAGGCAACTTTTATTTCTGTTTTGCGTTCTCTAATAGTTGACAGTTGAAGAAATTACAGGTTTTTTTCCGGAGAAATGGATAAAGACTATGAAAACACGTTTTTGCGTTGTAACTTTGCCATCCGCACCAAAAACAGGCTTCCGAATCATCTTCCTGTTCTTTTCAGTCGGCAGTCTATAACACATAATTGAAATAGTTAATATGAGGCAGTTAAAAATTGCAACCCAGATTACAAACCGCGATTCCCAGGCCGTTGAAAAATACCTCCAGGAAATTTCAAAAATA
>JAULVS010000156.1:0-6626 GCA_032110905.1 Chitinophagaceae bacterium
ATTCTATTAAATCTGCTTAGTAATGCGGTAAAATTCACAGAACAAGGCAAAGTAAAATTATCCTGCTTTTTAAAGAGAAAAGAAGAAGGACGTGAATACATTGGTATTGTTTGCAGCGATACAGGAATTGGTATGAGCGAGGAAATGAAACAGCGTCTTTTCGTTGACTTTTCACAGGAGGATGAAAGTTTTCAGCGTAAATACGGCGGAAGCGGCCTTGGTCTTGCCATCACCAACGAGCTGATCAAATTAATGAACGGAACGATTGAAATTGAAAGTGAAAAAAACAAAGGCACAACGGTTACTGTTTATCTACCGTACCAGGAAGCGAAAGAAGCTCAACCCCTTGTACCGGAACAAAAGGAAATTGATTTATCTATTCTGAAACAAAAAAGAATACTGGTAGCAGAGGATAATCAGTTTAACCGCCTTTTGCTCGAGATGATTTTCCAAAAACATCATTTTTCTTACTCGATGGCCATGAATGGAATTGAAGCTGTTGAGCGCGCCGAAGCGGAGGATTTTAATATCATTCTGATGGACATCCAGATGCCGGAAATGGATGGAATTGAAGCGATGAAAATAATCAGGCAGAAAAATAACAAACACCAAGCTCTGATCCTCGCAGTTACCGCAAATGCAATTAAAGAAGAGCTCGACGACTATTTGCAAAAGGGGTTTGATGATTATCTAACCAAGCCTTTTGACGAAGCGCAGCTTTTAAACAAAATGATTGATGTTTTTAAAAAGAAGGCAAGCGCTTAATCGCCTTCAGTGAAAATACGTAATAGCTTTTGGTAAAAAGGCTTAAAATGATATAGGCTAATGGCTTTCTTCGATCTGTTGCAAACCGAATAGGCTAACTTAGATATTTTGTTTCATGACAGGTTTGAGAAAACCAACAATATTAGTTTAACAACCATCTATAATTATTCTATGAATGCAGATCAACTTGTATTTGAAAACGGCTCCTGGTCGGGGTTTGACCAGCTAAGAAGCCCGGCTTCTGATTATCAGCTATTGCTGGTGTTTGCAGAAAAATCATTGCTTCATCACCCTGAGGTAGTTCCGGCATTGCAGGTTGTTTTCCCTTCGGCAAAAATTGCTTCGGTTTCAACTGCCGGGGAGATATATAACAATCAGAGCCACGATAATACCGCTGTTTGCATAGCACTTCGTTTTGAACACACGCAGATTGAAATTGCAGATGATAATATTGCTTCTTTTAACAAAGATTCGCACGCTTTAGGCAAATCACTTGCGTTCCGGTTGCCTGTTGAAAATCTGAGCTATGTTCTTGTTTTGTCTGATGGACATATTGTCAATGGGTCTGATCTTATCAGCGGAATAACAGAAGTTTTAGGGAACGACATTCCTGTAAGCGGCGGTATGGCGGGCGACGGAAATCAGTTTTCCCAAACACTAAGCGGCCTCAATCATGAAATTGGCCCCGGAAATGTACTATTGATCGGTTTTTACGGTAATCGTCTAAAGGTCGGAATAAGTGTACAACGCGGATTTTCGTTTTTTGGGCCTGAAAGAATGGTTACCAGATCAGAGAAAAACGTTCTTTATGAAATAGACGGCGAAAATGCACTTGAATTATACAAGCGCTACCTCGGACCTTTTGCAAATGAACTTCCTTCCTCAGCTTTGTTGTTTCCCATTGCAATATTGAACGAAGCCGAAATGGAGCCGTTGGTAAGAACCATTCTTTCCATTGATGAAGCAAAAGGCTCAATGACTTTTGCCGGCAATCTACCCGAAGGATCAAGAATCCGGCTCATGAGATCGAACCTGAATCAGATAATTGAAAAAGCGAAAACCGGAGGAGAAGAGGCTGCCAATCATTTTTCTCGTCCTCCTGCACTAGCCCTTGTCATGAATTGTGTTGGAAGAAAAACAATTCTTCAGTCGAGAAAAAACGAAGAAATTGAGGAACTTGCAAAAGTATTTGACAGCCACACAAAGGTGGCCGGATTTTATACTTACGGAGAATTTTCATCCTGGGAAAATCCTGCCCTTGTTTGCGATCTGCATAATCAGACGGTGGTTGTTACGGTAATGGACGAGATATAAAACATGATGCATCCACAACTTGCCAGACTGATTAACGGATTAAGTCCCGAATTGCGGGATCAGGCTTCAGGCTGTGCAACAATCTGGGAAGCAATCAGCAGAAAATTTGAAGAGTACGAAAAAAACATCTACCTGCTGGAACATGCTTCTTCGGTTGCTGAGCAGGATTATCAGGAAGTTTACCGGAACTTTAAAGAAACAACAGAAAAACTAAATCGGCTGGTGAAAGACCGAACAGAAGAAAACGCCCAGCTAATCCAGTTTCCTTTGTTTAACCCCAACCCTGTTATTAGTACAGATTTAAAAGGAGCAATCATTTTTCAAAATGATGCCGGCAAAAAGCTAAACGAGGTTTTATATCAGAACAAACATTATCTGATCACAGATTTTTTCACCACAATCATATCCGGATTAAAAGACACGGGCAATTTTGAAATTAAATCAAACGACCAAGTTTATCTTATCTTTTTTAAAAAGATAGAACACAACAACCGGATTAATTTTTACTTTTCAGATATTACTGAGTTGTGGGATCTTCAGCAAAAATCCTATGATAACTTTTACAGGCTGAACAATTTTCTGGAGGCTACAGATTCCGTTCACTATATTATTTATGCCCGTCAGAAAGACAAAAACTTCTTTACCTCCCGCTGGCCTTTGCTTTTCGGGTTTAATCCAGGAAAAACCGATGATCCGATTGAAGAAAAGAGAAAAACGATTGTGGAAGAATCCTTAAAAGAATATGATGAGGCCATCCTGCAAATGGAGTTAAGTGGCCATGCTAAGCTTAAATATCAGGTAATCAACAAAGTCACAAATAAGCGTATGTGGCTGGAAGAAGAAGTTAAAAAACGCTACGATCCTTTTATCAGTGACGAAGTAATCATTGGTAAAATAACAGATATTACCGGAGCAGAGATGTACCGCGAGTTTATCGCAGAATCTGAAAGTCGGTTTAAAAATATTACAGATGCGCTTCCGATTATGACATGGGTTTCCGATCAAAACAACAGGGTTACCTATTCCAATAATCGAGTCAAGGAATTTTTTGGAAAGGGACTGGAGGCGATTAGGGGAATTAAAGAGTTTGAACAATATATCCACCCTGATTACAGAGATAAAGCCACAAAAGAGTGGCACGATAAAATTACAAATCTCGAACAGATAAATGTAGAGTTTCAAGTTGTAGGAGCTGATGGCAAATACCATTATGTACAGGAAATTGCCATTCCCCGCTTTTTAAACAATGGTGAATTTGTGGGATACATCGGTTCATTTTTTGATCTTACAAAAGAATACGAATACAGCAAACAGCTACAGGCCGATAAGAAGCAGTTTGAGTTGATTGCCCTTAACTCAAGCGACATTACTGTAATCACCGATTGGCAAGGGCGCATCTCCTATATTTCACCGGGCGTAAAGCGTTTGCTTGATTATGAAGCAGATGAGCTTGCCGGACAAAATATTTTTTCTTATTTCTGTGAAGAATGCCGCGTTACACTGAGCCCTCTTGTTTCTCCAGAAATGTTTCTGACGAGTGAGACACAAACATTTTCGTTTCGATTAATGAAAAGAACTGGAGAGCTTTTATGGGTGGAAGCCGTAATGACTCCTTTCTCTCAGACGGATGGCGAGGATAAAAGCCAAACTGTTCTGATGCATATTCGTGATATACATGAACAGCAAATGGCATTTGATGCCCTGAAAGCAAGTGAGGAGCGTTACAGAACTTTGTTCCAGAATATGAAACTTGGAATTCTTCAGGTTGACAGCGAAGAAAAAATAACATTTGTTAATGAAGCTATGGAAAACATTACCGGTTATCCATCTTCTGAAATGATTGGCAAAAAAACACCCGATCTTTTACTGAAAACAGAAAAACAAAAAGTTAGCCTTCACAAAATACTGGAAGAAAGAAAAGGAGGAAAGGCCTCGGTTTACGAGTTGAACATTACAAGAAAAAATGGGAAGTCGGCTACTATTGTCGTAAGCGGCGTTCCCTTGTTGGATAATGCAGGGCGTTTTATAGGCGCCATTGGTATTAACTGGGATGTTACAGAGCTTCGTGCGATCGAAAATCGCCTTTTAGAAGAAAAAATTGACAAGGAAAAAAGTATTATTGAAGCGCGTCTGCAGACGGAAGAAGAACAAAGGGCACAAATAGGAAGAGACCTGCATGATGGTGTTGGTCAGATGCTTGCCTATATTACACTCTATCTGAATGTGATTAAGTCGAATGAATCTTATGGTATCAAAGAAATCAATGAAATAGAAAAAACGGTCAAGAATACACTGGAACAGGTGCGCACATTGTCGCGCACTCTTGCACCACCAGCTATCCGTGACCTAGGTTTACGTGATTCTGTAATAGAACTGATAGACAGTTATGGCATTTTAACCAAACCGGTTTTCCAACTAAGCGTATATGCACAAAAGAATGAATTCAGAATACCATTAGAGGTTAAAATTGTGCTTTATCGTATTTTACAGGAATTGCTGAATAATACTTTCAAGTATGCAAAGGCGGATACAATATCGATACGTCTTTCCTTTGTAAAAGATAATCTTTGTCTCGACTTTGCCGATGACGGACGGGGGTTTGATTTTGAAAAACAAAAAAAAGGAGTTGGGCTTGAAAGCATGAAATCGAGGGTGCTTTTTTATAAAGGAACAATTGATATAAAAACAGCGCCAGGAAAAGGAACGAAAGTGTCTATTAAAATTCCCTCCAAAGAACAAAAAATTTTATTGGCTGAAGAAAATACACCTTCGAAGGAAGAGGTTCTTTAAAAAACGAAATGTCACTTAAACGAAATGAAAAATAAAACAACAGTCATTATTGTAGACGATCATGTATTAATTGCAGAAACATGGGCTACCCTAATTGGACTTGATCCGAGATTTTCTGTATTAAAGGTGTATGACAACACCCAGACCATGCTCGATGAAATTGCAGAAGTGCGTCCGGATATTGTATTGCTGGATATCAACGTGTTTCCGATCTCAGGATTTGATGCAGTTGACCCAATCCTGAAATACTCACCGGGCTCTAAAATCATTGCGGTTTCCATGCACAATCAACTTTCGTTTGCCAAAAGGATGATTTCAAAAGGGGCGAAAGGGTATGTCACCAAAAATTCACCCAAAGATGAAATGTACCAGGCAATCGAAGATGTGATAGAAGGTAAAACATATATCTGTAAAGAGATCTCCAGTAAGTTTACGGAAGCATTTGTCAACGATGACGAGAGCAGCAAACTGCAGACACTCACCCAGCGCGAAATGGAAATTATCAAATTGTTGAAACAAGGAATGACCACCGATGAAATCGCCACCAAGCTTTTTCTATCTCCGCGTACCGTAGATACACACAGAGGTAAGATTCTGAAAAAACTAGGATTGAAGAACAGTATTTCTCTTATAAAGCTGATTAATGAACATTTTCCTGATTTATAGCAGCGAGAAGCTGCTCTATATCAGTAAAATAAAGTACAAAACCTCATATTTGTCATTGGCTTTGAGTAATTGGTTATATACTTTTACCCACTTTTAAAACTAGCCAAATGATTAATTCCCCTGTTTTTAAAAAGGCTTCTACCATTTTACTGGAAGATGACATGGTTGCCCGGCTTACTCTTGAAAACTTTTGTCAGAATTATCCCGGTATTGAGTTAAAAAAAGAGTTTGAAGACATCGATGAAGCGATTGATTATCTCAAAGATCATCATGTAGATCTTGTTTTTCTTGATATACAACTTCGGTCGAGCAACGGCTTTGATTTACTGAAATATCTGCCGGCAGACACCAAGGTAATTGTCACCACGGCAGATCCAGAGAACAAAGAACTTGCAAAAAAATATGCTGTTTCAGATTGCCTGATTAAACCCATTTCATTGGAGGCGTTTCAGAAAAGCGTATTGCGAATTCAGGAATAAGAAATAATCACCGACCATATCCTGATTTATTTTTCGGTTTGCGGTTATCAAATAAAATACAAAGATGGGTTTAGCTGTTGCTATCTAAAATTTCTTTAATCATTGCTTTACTAAGAGGTTTTTCGCGGTATCCTTTCACGAATGGAAAAGCCAATGCTTTTTCCCGGTCGCTTTCAAACAGAGAAGAGGATGCCATATATAAATCAAGCTTACGTAAATTGGAGACAGATGGTGCTATGAGGCTAAGAAGTTCGAATCCACTTATTTCGGGCATATTGATGTCAATAAACACAATCAAACGATCAAAGCATTCTATAGCGCCAAGCTCTTTCATTTTTTTAAGCCCCTCTTCTGCAGATAAGATGACAATCACTTCGGCGTAAGGATCAACGGAAAGAATCACTTGCCGGTGAATAAAATTGATCATTTCATCATCATCAATCAGAATAAATTTTGTCATGCTTCTTTTTGCTATTCCGGCAAGATAACCCTAAAGATACTTCCGGTTTCCTGAGAATTAATTAATTCAAGCTTGCCGTTTAACTTATCAACAATTTGTTTGCAGATATATAGTCCTAATCCTGTTCCGCTGCTTGTTTTGCTTGCACGGAA
>JAULVS010000157.1:0-1699 GCA_032110905.1 Chitinophagaceae bacterium
TTACATGATGCAGAACAATTCCTTCGAAGTAACAAGGCATCGATCATACAAGCTAAAAACGAACAGGTTAAAGCGGAGCTGACTCTTAACGGCCAGCTATGGTCTGTCATTCTGCAAAAAAACGAGGAAAGAAATTTTGATACATCCTGCGGCTGCGCTGAAACCGACTATCCGTTATGTGAACACAAAACCATCGTATTTATTCAGCTGCTTCAAACTTATGGTCCGGGTTTTTTTGACAGCATCCGTGATCAGGACAAAGAGAAAGCAAAACTTCTCGGCATATACGGTTATAGTTTAGAAGATGCATGGCAGGATAAATTTGAGTTTATCTATAAAGAAGGGAAACCTTTCCTGCGTGTGCTCGATCCGCAGGTAAAACGCATAGAGCAAACAAGCCAACCAAAACGAACATTGCAGGATAACATTTCTCCTATATCTCTTTCAAAAGAAAAAAGTATCAAACGCCTTGCCGTGGTTCTGAATCTTCAATACCATCGCTTCCCGTATTTCATGGTGGATGTTGTGAAAGGTGAAATGAATGAAGAATCCGGCATCTTTACCGGCAACCTTGAAAAGCTCGACATAACAAAACACATAGAAACAGAAGACCTTTCCGGTGAAGACCAGGCACTGCTTCCGCTGATCAGAAAATTACAAACATCAGAAGTCAATAAATTCATCAATAGAAATTCTCCCTTTGCATCCATCTGGGATCACATCACTGGTCAGGAAGATGAAGTGATTACTGAAGACACCAGGCAGTTGATGATCGACTACCTGCTTCCTCGTTTGCAAAAACTCATATCAGAACCCGGGCTTCATATGTTCATTCTTCCAAAAGGGAAGCAGTATGTAACGAAAAACCTCAAAGAGGTACAAACAAATACAACCGGACTTTATCCCCAGTTTGAACTAAGAAAAAATAAAACCAAATGGGAGTGGCGTCTTTTCGTAAAGATGAACGGTGCAATGGTTCCTCTCGAAGAAAATGAAATCGAAAGCCCACTGATTATTTGTATTAACAGTGAAATACGTACCTGGGCGAAAGCAGAAGACGCGGCCCTCGCTTCCAGTTATCAGGAAAATGGATCAAAACAAATAAGCCAGCAACAGCTTGCAGGTTTTATTGAAAAGGAAGCCATCAGCATCGCAAGAAAATATCCTGTACAATTCGACACGGCTCTGATCAGTGAAGTAAAAGAAGGCGAACCCGAGATAAAACTCCTTTTACAGGAACAAGGCGACTATCTGTTGCTTCAACCTCTTTTCTGTTATAAAGGGTATACTGTTAAAGCTTCCGACCCTCCGGAAATCCTGCTAATGGAAAATGAAAAGCTTTTGCTTGTGAAACGCAATCTAAAAGCAGAAGAAGAGTTTCTGTCTAAAATAGAAAACCTCCATTCGCAGTTTATCAGAATGGGCGAAGGACGATCTCTTGCATTGCGCGGATCGGAAGTTTTACGAAACAACTGGTTCTTCCTTTTTGTGGATGCCATGAAGGAACTGAAAATTACCGTTGAAGGTTGGGAAGTGCTGAAAAATTTTCGATTCAATACAGCCAAGCCTAAAACACAGATTTACATTAGCAATGGCGTTGACTGGTTTGATGCGCGCGTGGATATTGTATTCGGAGACCAGCAGGTAACCATTGCTGAACTGAAGAAGGCACTGCAAAATCAGCAAAGCTTTGTACAGC
>JAULVS010000158.1:0-8592 GCA_032110905.1 Chitinophagaceae bacterium
AAGTAATCATTGTATATTTGCAACGGCAGGTCTTGCACGACCAGCTCCTGCTGAACTCCCCCAGGGCGGGAACGCAGCAAGGGTAGGCGGTTGTAGCGGTGCGATGTAAGTAACCTGCCATTTTTTTAATTTCCATCACGTTAGTTTGTAGAATTTTTTCCGCAAAATACTAACCGATAACAGATAACTGATAACCGAAAACATGAAATTCTTCATCGACACAGCCAACCTGGCTCAAATTAGCGAAGCAAATGAATTAGGCATTTTAGATGGCGTTACTACCAACCCTTCCCTGATGGCCAAAGAAGGCATCAAAGGTGAAGAAGCCATCAACCAGCATTATAAAACCATTTGTGAATTAGTGGACGGAGACATCAGTGCCGAAGTAATTAGTACCGACTTTAATGGTATGGTGGAAGAAGGAAAAAAACTGGCAGCCATCCACCCAAATATTGTGGTGAAAGTTCCGATGATCAAAGACGGCATTAAGGCTTTAAAATGGTTCAGCGACAATGGCATCAAAACCAATTGCACGCTGGTATTCAGTGCAGGCCAGGCAATCCTCGCTGCAAAAGCCGGAGCAACATACGTTTCCCCTTTTATAGGCAGAATTGATGATGGCGGATGGGATGGCATGCAGCTGATTGAACAAATTTCTTTGATCTATGCACGTCAGAATTTTAAAACTGAAATTTTGGCCGCCTCAATAAGAAATCCCAATCATATCATTCGCGCTGCAGAAATGGGAGCTGATGTTTGTACCTGCCCTTTAGACTCTATCCTCGGATTACTCAAGCACCCGCTCACAGATATTGGGCTTGCCAAATTCCTGGAAGATGCGAAGAAGTTTCAGTAAAAACTGTTAGCGGTTGGCAGTTAGCAGTTAGCTGTTGGCGTATAACCGACAACTGATAACTGACAACTGATAACCAACATCACCTCCTAATCTCCCACATCATAATACCTGTTGCCATTGCAGCATTGAGGGATTCTGCGGTTCCGTAAGAAGGGATCGTAACCTTATGCTTTAAATATGGAAACAGATCTGAACGAATACCTTCACCCTCGTTGCCAATAACAAGAATTCCGTTTTCAGGAATCATTTTCTTATTAAGAACATCTCCGTCGAGAACCGCTCCGATTACAGGCAGACTACTTTGCTGAAAGAATTCATTAAGAGATGTAACCTGAACCGGCAAACGAAGAACACTGCCCATACTAGCCTGCACAACTTTAGGATTATATTGATCAACACAATCATCGCTGCAAACTATCCCATCAAAGCCAAACCAGTCGGCCAGCCGGAAAACAGACCCCATATTGCCGGGATCCCTGATTCCATCTAAAGCAAGGAGCCAACCCGAAGCAAGTGATTGCATATTCTGTTGGGGAGCCTGCCTGAAGACCGCAAAAGCCTCCTGAGGCTGCTGTAATGATGTGATTGTTTCGAGTTCGTTGATACTGATAACTCTCAGTTTTTCCTCATCAACCAAAACTTCTTTAGGAAGCTGGTATGCATCCGTTACATAAAGCTGCTGCAGATATTCAGCATGATACCGAAGTAAATGATTGACCAACCGTGGTCCTTCTGCCTGAAAACAGCCGGAATCTGTTCTTCCTTTTTTGAGGCGCAACGATCGAATATATTTAACTTCGTTCTTACTGAGCATATATATGTTTATGACTACACCCAATTCAGCATGCCGCAATATTTATTGGATATTTTTCCTGCTGCTGACTGCTTCCTGTGGTGTTAAAAATTTTCCCAAAGAAACTCCATTTGTCTTTCAAAATAAAATTGAGATTATTAATCCAAAGCTGACAAAAGAAGAAAAAACAATTCTAAAAGGCCGACTGAACACCCAGTTAAATGACAGCTTACAGGTTAAAGTAAAGCAACAATTTATCTTTTTCAACAGGGTAATCGATCCCCCACGTTTTGATAGCGCGAACCTGACCCAAAGTATTGAAAACATCAATATTTACCTCAAAACCATTGGTTATTATAATTCAATAACAACTGTATCAACCAAGACGGATACTTTGCACAGAATTAAAAAAGAATCGGAACAATTTCGTGTTTCAAATCATTTTAAAGTTGAAACTGGTCCCCTTTTCCTGATTGAATCGGCAAGCTACCAGCTGGTTGGTGATAACGACTCCACTCCTGCACGTCAATTGCAGGAAATCTGTAATCTACATATTAAAGAAAGCATTCTCCAAAAAGGGCTTTCGTTTACTGAAGAAAGAATGTTGTCGGATATCGAGCGCCTGGTCGTCCTTTTCAGAAATAAAGGCTATTTGCAGTTTACCCGCGATATGTTATATGCAGAGGTTGACACTGTCTTTAAACCACTTCTGAATCCGATGCTGGATCCGATAGAAAGAATTCGTGTACTTGAAGAAGCAGAGAAAAGAAAAAAACAACCTGTTGTCGAAATCATTATAAAACTGATACCCGGCATTAGCCGAACCGCGCTCATCCCTTATAAAATTGGCTCGGTCAAAGTGTACCCTTCTGTTCAATCTTTTCCCGAAGACACGATCACCAATCGCGAAATTAGAACCCAAAATCTGATCATCAGAACAAAAGGGAACGAATACGCAGGCAGATTTCTAGAATCACATATTCATATACATCCCGGAGATATTTACCAGCTAAGTAAAATCAACCAAACAATGGATGATTTAAACACATTGGGCATATGGCAGTTTATCAAACTGGATCCCCATCTGTATAACCTCTCATCAGATACAGGTAAAGTGGATTTTTTAATCACTATGATACCGGCAAAAAAATATTCCTTTACAGCCGGACTCGAAAGTGTTTTCAACCAAACACAACAAACCACTTCTGCCACTGCCGGTAACCTGATCGGATTAGGCCTGAACCTTGGTTTAAGAAATAAAAACTTTAGTAAGCAAGGTATCTCGCACACGAATACGATTCGTGCCGGAGTAGAAACGGGAATCGGCGGACTAAACAACGGCTTACAGGCGATAGAGCTTACATACAGCAACAACCTAACGATGCCTAAACTATTATTTCTGGGAAAAAAATGGGAAGACCGGTTTATGTTTAAAAGAACAATTATTAACAGCAATATATCAAGCATCAACCGGAACATTAACAACAGAGGGCTTTTTAGTTTAACCAGTATCGGCTCTTCGTTTGGTTGGCAAATCAGAAACAGAAAGAATGAAATTTATTCTTTCAAACCATTGAATGTGGAGTATGTAAACCTCTACAATATTTCTTCCGGGTTTAAACTACAACTTGACACCACTCCATTCCTACGTTATTCATTTACTCAAGGCCTGATAATTGGTTCTGTATTGTCTTATACAAGGCCCAATATTCAATCATCCAGAAAGCCTAATCATATCAGCTATTTCAGAGTGGGCATTGAAGAGTCAGGCGCACTATTTGGAAGGTTAAAAAAACTATCTCCCATTTTCGACAAGGATTTATTTGAATATATCAAAGCAGAAATTGAATACAAGTACGAGATACGTCAACGAAAAACATCCTGGGCTTTTCGTGGAATTGCAGGGGCTGGTTATTTATACGACGATACTACCAGTATGCCCTTTTTCAAACAATTTACAGGAGGCGGCCCAAACAGCATGAGAGCCTGGCCTTTGCGCAGTATAGGTCCCGGCACCAGTCCGCTTGAGAAACGATCCGGTCGAGGACAATTCTTCAGCCGCAGTGGTGATATTTTATTTGAAGCAAATGCTGAATTCAGATATGATATTGCTACAATCATTCCTAATACATTTGTTATACGCGGCGCCTTGTTTACAGATATTGGCAACATATGGAATTTTAAAAAAGAAAGCACTCGTAATAACGATACAGTGGTTTTCAACTGGAGAAATTTTTACAGAGACCTGGGTGTAAGTGCCGGCACTGGCTTTCGTTTTGATTTCATAGGATTATTTATTCTAAGGTTTGATCTCGGATTGAGGGTCAAAAACCCTGCTTTGCCTTTCTCAGATAAAAATTACGGATGGAGATGGCCTTCTGTCAACTTTGCAAGAGTGTTCGGAACAAAGGAAGAGCATCGGCAATGGCGTTACGAAAATTTCAACTTCTCACTAGGTATCAACTACCCCTTCTGATTCCTTCATATCTCTGATCCATTCAATGATCGCATCAAGATTCTTTGACTTAGAAAGTTCAAATTCTCCGATACGGGTTCTGCATAAACTACTGAGATAAGCGCCACAGCCCAACGCTTTGCCAAAGTCGTGAGCCAGACTTCGTATATACGTGCCCGTTGAGCATACCACTTTAAAATGCAGGACAGGATTTTTAGTGCCAAGGACTTCGGCTGATGTAATTTCGAATGAAGAAATCAGTATGTTTCGAGGCTCAAGTACTACTTCCTTGCCTTTTCTTGCAAGCAGATAAACAGGTTTGCCTTTTTGTTTAATTGCGGAAAAAGCAGGTGGCACCTGTTGAATTTCACCAACAAATAAACTTGTTTTTTCTCTGATCAAATCCTCATTCACATACGAAGCATCGCAGAAGTTTTCGGGTTCACTCTCGAGATCATAGGTTGGTGTTACCGCTCCCAATGTAATGGTGCCGGTATATTCTTTCTCCCTCACCATATATTCGTTAATCTTCTTTGTGAATTTTCCGGTACAAATGATCAGCAAACCTGTTGCAAGCGGATCAAGTGTTCCTGCATGTCCCACCTTTTGAATACGGATCGCATTTCTGATTTTAGCCACAACATCATGTGATGTCCAATTGAGTGGCTTATCGACCAACAGCATCTGCCCTTCTGAAAAATAATCCTTAACCTGCTGTTGCATATAAAAAAATGTAAGTGAGATAATTAATATGCTTGAGCAAAATAAACCCTACCTCTTGAAGGCTTACCGGAGTAAACACAAACACCCTCTTCCTCTTTTTGCTCTAAAGGAATACAACGGATTGTTGCTTTTGTTTGTTCCTTGATAGCAGTTTCTGTTTCGGAAGTACCATCCCAGTGAGCAGAAAGAAATCCTCCTTTGTTCTCCAATACCTGTTTAAATTCTTCCCAACTGTTTACTTCAGTAATATGCTCATCTCTGTAGAGCTTTGCTTTGTTGTAGAGTGCTTGTTGTATTTCTTCAAGCAAATCTGAAATATAATTTGCAATTCCGTCAAGAGAAACGCTTTTCTTTTCACCTGTATCACGACGAGCCAGTTCGGCAACATTGTTATCGAGATCACGTTGGCCTATGGCAATACGCACAGGAACTCCTTTCATCTCATACTCATTGAATTTCCATCCGGGTCTGTTATTGTCACTATCATCGTATTTAACCGAAATTCCTTTGGCTTTAAGATCATTTATGATTTCTCTTACTTTAGCGCTGATCAATTCCTTTTGTTCTTCCCCTTTGTAGATCGGTACAATTACAACCTGTAAGGGTGCTATCCGCGGAGGTAAAATCAATCCGTTGTCGTCACTGTGAGCCATCACTAATGCCCCAATCAAGCGTGTACTTACTCCCCAGCTGGTTGCCCATACATATTCCTGTTTGTTCTCTTTGCTTAAAAACTTTACGTTAAATGCCTTTGCAAAATTCTGACCCAGAAAATGGGAAGTACCTGCCTGCAAAGCTTTGCCGTCCTGCATCAATGCTTCAATGCAATAGGTATCAAGTGCTCCTGCAAAACGCTCACTCTCCGACTTCACACCTTTGATAACAGGCAGCGCCATATATTCTTCCGCGAATGTGGCATACACCTCCAGCATCTTTTTTGTTTCCTCAACAGCTTCTTCCATTGATGCATGTGCGGTATGACCCTCCTGCCAAAGAAATTCAGCAGTACGTAAAAACAAACGCGTTCTCATTTCCCAGCGCACCACATTCGCCCACTGATTAACAAGAATGGGTAAATCACGGTAAGATTGTATCCAGTCGCGATAAGTATTCCAGATAATGGCTTCGCTGGTTGGCCTCACAACGAGTTCTTCTTCCAGTTTAGCTTCCGGATCTACCATCAATGCTCCTTTTTTGGAAGGATCCGTTTTCAGTCTGTAATGGGTTACAACCGCACATTCTTTTGCAAACCCTTCGGCGTTTTTCTCTTCTGCCTCAAACAAACTTTTCGGGACGAACAAAGGAAAGTATGCATTCTGGTGACCGGTATCTTTGAACATTTTATCAAGCACATCGCGGATATTTTCCCATAATGCAAAACCATAGGGTTTGATAACCATACAACCCCTTACTGCTGAATAATCAGCCAGTCCGCCTTTCAACACTAGATCATTATACCATTGGGCATAATCGGATTGCCTTGAAGTAATTGCAGTTGCCATAAAATTGTGCTTAAAGCTTAGTTTATCATTAGTTTAACACTCCCCCGCAAAAATCATTTCAACAGAAAGACTAAATTGTGTTGTCAATGTAATTTTTAAAGAGCGTTGCAAAAGTAGTAACTTCATTTTACAATTGGTTACGTCGTCTTTAAGCAAAATTCGCTTGTAAAATTTAAAAATAGGAATATGTTTACCCGCAGCATCCTTGTTTTGACAATCGCAATTGGTTTTAGTTCCTGCGCAGCTTATCGTTCAGGCACAACACCCGACGATGTTTATTATTCTCCGGAAAGAGAACGCAGTGAATACTATGATTTCCGTGAGGAGGAATCTCTCAGCTCATCTGAAGATTATCGTTTGCGTCAGCAAATACGTGATGCAAGGCTACGTAATCTTGATGATGATTTTCTCTGGAATAACAGAAACAACTGGCACACCGACAACTCATGGATTAACCGGCCGGTTTGGGGTAATGGATGGTATGGCATAGGAGGCTACCCTGTTTCACCTTTCAATACCTGGAATCAGCCTTTCTATTGTATCCCCGGTACAAATTTTGTTGTTAGCACGCCCATAAAAGGAACCGGCATTAAAACGAGTCCGCGTTACACACCTTCTATAACTATACTCAGCAACAACCAACCGCGAAACACAGGCACAACAAGCAATGGCAAGTTTGGAACCCGCTCTTCCGGTAACGGCAGCAGATTTTTCGGCGGAGCAACCAACCAATCGGGCAATTCCTATCGTTTCAATTTCCCCTCCGGTGGTGGATCAGGCAATTACATGAATGGCTCTTCCGGAGGAAGCGGCAGTCGCAGTTTCGGCAGCGGTTCATCCTCATCGGGCAGAAGCAGCTCAGGAAGTTCAGGAACGAGAACACGGAGGAATTAGGGTTAGCAGTTAACGGTTAACTGATAACTGACAACTGATAACGGACAACTGATAACTGAAAATGAAGAAACTTTTACTCTGTATACCACTCATCCCCTTCTTTAATCTAACATCTAAAGCGCAGTCGGCGCTTGATGCGATTCGTTTTGCGCAATATAACCCGGCAAATACGGCTCGTATTCATGCAATCGGTGGTGCAAATACATCCCTTGGGGGCGACCTGAGTTCAGCTTATATCAATCCTGCCGGACTTGCTCAGTTCAAAACAAACGAATTTGTTTTGACACCCGGTTTTCAGGCGCAACGGATACGATCAGATTACAATGACAGCAGCTTCAAACAAAGAAGAAATGTTCTTAACAATGGATTATGGGGTGTTGTGATCAGTTCACCAAGTGAATGGGAAAGCAGCAGGATCAAAAATAAAACACTGTCAATTTCATTAAACCAGACAGCAAATTTCAATGGAGATTTCTTTTACAGAGGGAGAAACAACCTCTCCTCCTATTCAGAAAAATGGATAGAGGAACTCACAACAAATGAAGTAAACAATTTCGATGATGCATTAAGCGGCTTTCCTACAGGAAGCAGTCTTGCTGTTGAAAATTATCTTGTTGATAGTATCAGAAGCGGGAATCAGATAACCGGCTACCGCACCAATGCCAACGCAAGCCTGATGCCACTTAACCAAACTTTCCTCTATGAAAGAAGAGGCGGCATTCAGGAAGCAACAATTGGCATGGCATGGAATCTCGATGAAAAATTATTATATGGTTTTTCGATAGGCTTACCTTTTGCTGATTTTCGCATACGCTCCACCGTTACAGAGCAGGACGCTTCAGGCAACAACGACAATGACTTTAAGGATTTTCATTACTATGAAAGTGTTTCCACCAGAGGGTTTGGCATTAATGCACGCCTGGGTCTTATCTTCAAACCGGTTGAATATTTCCGTTTAGGCTTCGCTTTTCATACACCAACGGCATTTTCTTTCACAGAACGTATTGGCGCAACACTGAACACAGATATTGAAAACTATGCCAGAAAAGTTACAGGTGACAATAACAGAAGTTCCTCTTTTCAACTTTCAGCTTCTGACATTACAGGTGAAGACACATACAACTATAATTATCAACTAACAACACCATGGCGGGCATCAGTTTCTGCATCATACGTATTCCGAGAAACAAAAGACGTAACAAGGCAGAAAGCATTTCTCACTGCTGATCTTGAGTTGATCAACTATAAATCCATGTCCTACAGTGTTTCATCAGAGCCGCTGTTCAACTCACCCGGTGATGCCTATTTTAAAACCATCAACAGAGACATAGATGCACTCTACCGCTATGCGCTGAATGCTCGTATTGGC
>JAULVS010000159.1:0-28481 GCA_032110905.1 Chitinophagaceae bacterium
TGCGGTGAGAGCTTTGTTCTGAAATGTTCTTAGCTAAATGAGATACCAATAGTAGACGGAGAGTCCATAAGACCGGGAGATCAAGAGATGGAAAGTCCAAAAGACAGGGAGTCCACGAGACGAGGGTAATACTCATTTAACTGTGTCATTGTTGTTATTGATCAATGAATACGATCGCCTCTTACTTCCATTTCCTGTATCAGCTTTTTTTCGTACTCAAGCCATTCTTTCCAACGTTTTCGCACTTTGGTTTTAGGTAAGTATGTTTCAGCGAGGGTAATGAATAGGGTGTAATGTCCTGCTTCGCTTTCCATAAATTTTCTGTAAAATTTTCTCAGGTAAGCATCATCCAGTCCTTCACTCAGTCTTTTAAAACGTTCGCAGCTTCTTGCTTCAATTAATGCCATGGTGAGCAGTTGATCAAGGAAGCGATCATCGGGATGTCCTCCTTTTGTTTGAAAGGTAAGTAGCGCATTCACGTATGCATCTTTTCGTTGTTTCCCCAAAGTCAGTTTTCTTTTTTTAAGTTCCTGTAACACAGCCCTGAAATGCCCCCATTCCTCTGTAACAATCGGAGCAAGTTGTTCAACTAATTCTTCGTATTGGCTGTAGCATTGTATAAGGGAGATACAGGAAGTGGCTGCTTTTTGTTCACAATATGCGTGGTCTGTTAAAATTTGTTCAATCGACAAAGCAGTGAGATCCACCCATCTCGGATCGGTGGGGAGTTGTAGTCCGAGGATGTTTTTTACGGAACTATTTTCTTCAGTCATAATGCAGTCTGAATCTTATATGTTAAATAATCGGGTTATTGCTATGCAAAATTAAGGATGGTATGTTTGAGTGGTGCTTTCGGTGAATAATATCCCGGTATCTTTGTCATGGAGATAACAAACTCCTTCTTTGTATGAGATGGTTATTTATTTCTCTCTCAGGAATATTGTCGGTTGCCCTTGTTGTTTTTCTTAATACCCGTATTGGTAAAATGCCTGCTTTGGGAGAGTTTCTGAGTCCACAGCATGGCTTCTGGCAAAATGCCGAGCCTGCCGGATATAATTTCAGTGAAGTTCATAAGCTGAAAGGACTAAAGGGGAAAGTAAATGTGTATTTTGATGACCGTCTTGTTCCTCATGTTTATGCGGATGATCCCACAGACGCTGTTTATGTTCAGGGTTTTTTGCACGCACGTTTCAGGTTGTGGCAGATGGAGTTTCAGACACATGCATCAGCCGGCAGGGTGAGTGAAGTGGTGGGAGATGTTGCTTTGAATTATGATCGTGAGCAACGCAGACTAGGAATGACTTATGGGGCGGAAATATTATTAGCGGAGCTAGAGAAAGATCCGCTCACAAAATCTCTTTGTGATGCATATACTGCCGGTGTTAATGCATATATAAATACACTCTCAGCATCTGAGCTCCCTATTGAGTATAAATTACTTGGCTATGAGCCTGAAAAATGGAACAACTTAAAAATCGCACTTTTTGTGAAGTCGATGAGCAAGATGCTTGCCGGCAATTCCAATGATTTTGAGTTTTCATCTGTTCAGCATTTGTTTTCAGATGAGCAGATGCAGTTACTGTTTCCTTCTGTACCTGATTCATTACAGCCGATTATTCCTCCGGGAACTGATTTCTTGCGACCAGCAATCGAACCTGTTATGCCTGCATCTGCAGATACACAATATTTCAAACGTTCTGCTTTATCACTCATTGAAGAAGAAGATGAGCCTGATGAGGACAATGGAAGTAACAATTGGGTTGTAGGTGCAAAGATGACGAAGAACGGAGCACCAATTCTTTGTAATGATCCTCACCTTGAATTATCGCTTCCGGCAATCTGGTATGAAATGCAGATGTCGGGTCCTTCCATCAATGTATATGGCAGTTCTTTTCCGGGTATTCCGGGTGTTGTGATTGGATTTAACGACAGTATTGCATGGGGCGTTACAAATTCTCAACGCGACATGCGAGATTTTTATGAAATACAATTCAGGGATGACTCCAAAAAGGAGTATTTCTATAATGGACAATGGGAAAAAACAAAAATGCGCGTAGAGGAAATCGCGATTAAAAATGAAGCTGTTTTTTACGACACGGTTGCATATACTGTTTTTGGTCCGGTTGTGTATGATCATTCGTTTAAAAATTCCTTACATGAAAACAAAGCTATTGCCATGCGATGGAAGGCACTTGATCCGTCGAATGAAGCAAAAGGTTTTTGGCTATTAAATCATGCAAACAATTATGAAGAGTACGTACAAGCTATCAAATACATAGAGTGTCCGCCTCAGAATTTTGTTTTTGCTTCGAAGTCGGGCGATATCGCAATATGGCAGCAGGGCGCTTTCCCTGCCAGGTGGGATAGGCAGGGTTTGTATATTATGCCCGGCTATGACAGCAGCTATCAATGGCAGGGCATTATTCCACAGGATGAGAATCCGCATGCGCTTAATCCTGAGCAAGGTTTTTTACAGAGTGCCAATCAGCGTCCGGTGGATGCAAATTATCCTTATTTTATTCCGGGGAATTATGATTTATACAGAGGCATCACCATACATAATCGTTTGGTAGGTAAGGAAGGGCTTACGGTTGATGATATGAAAAACTTACAAACAGATAATTATAATTCATTTGCTGCAACGATCAGGCCGCTATTATTGAATCATTTACAGACAGCCTCTTTGAATAATGATGCGGGTCGTTATTATCAAATAGTGAAAGATTGGAATTTGCGAAATGATGTTATAGAGAAAGGTCCTGTCGTTTTTAATTTATGGTTTGACTCTCTTGAGTCATTAATCTGGAATGATGAATTGGCTGCCTTGAAAATGGCAAATAAGTTACCTTATGAACGTACGCTGGCAGAGGCTTTGCTGAGGGATACTGCATTTTCATATATAGATAATGTAAATACGCCCGATAAGGAAAGTCTGACAGCCTTGGTTACTGAGGCTTTTCTTGGAATCATTCCGGGTCTGGATTCCTTGAATCAGCAAGGTAAACTTGAATGGGGTGCATATAAAAACACAACGGTCTATCATATCTTAAAAAAATCAATGATGCCATTTTCCCGTAGCGGATTGCCAATTGGAGGAGGGCAACATATTATAAATGCCACGCAGCACAGTCATGGTGCAAGCTGGAGAATGGTGGTGGAAATGGGGGCTGAAACACAGGCATTTGTTGTTTATCCCGGCGGTCAGAGCGGTAATCCCGGCAGTAAGTATTATGATCAATTTATCAATACCTGGGCGGCCGGAGATTATTATCGTGTATGGGTTTATAAAAAAGGAGATGAAGCACATCCCCGTGCAAGATGGAAGATGGAATTTTTGCCAACTAACAACTAACAACTAATATACATATGAAATTCTTCTCTGTTATTATCGTCACCGCTTTGCTGAGTTTAGCAGCAGGTTTTGTTTTTCCCTGGTGGGCGATTGCGCCGGTTGCATTTGTTATTGCATTAGTTGTGCCGCAGAAACCGGGTTTTGCTTTTTTAAGCGCTTTTCTGGCGTTGGCTTTTTTGTGGGGTGGACTTGCTTCCTACATTGATGTTAAAAACAAGCACATCCTTGCAGGCAAGTTGGCTGATTTGTTTTTTGGGAAACCCTCTCACTATTTACTTGTAGTATTAACTTCTTTAATAGGCGGTCTTGTTGCAGGATTTTCTGCTTTAACAGCTTCCTTACTTCGTGCTAAAAAAATTAATGCCTGATTTTTTATAAACTATGCGAAACATTTTTTTCTTTCTTCTTGTCCTGATTTTATTTACACATTCTTCATTTTCACAAACCCTTTCCGGAATCGTAAAAGACAGCACAGGAAATCCCATTCCTTACTGTGGTATCAGCGTAAAAGGAATAGGAGCCAGTACGAGTTCAAATCAAAATGGCCGTTATTCACTTTCACTAAATGAAGGTACTTATACAGTTGTTTGTCGTCATGTTGGTTATGCAAAGCAGGAGAAAAAAGTTGTGGTTTCAAAAGGCAGTAATGAACTTGATTTTATATTGATGTATCAGGATGTAGTGATGGATGAAGTAGTAGTGAAAGCCGGAAGTGAGGATCCGGCATACGCCATTATTCGTAAAGCAATCAAAAAACGCGACGAACATTTAAAAGATCTGCGTGCTTATCAGTGTGAGGTATATAGCAAGGGTGTTATGAACCTTCGTGATTTCCCCAAAGCATTTATGGGACAAAAAGTTGATTTTGAAGATGGCGATTCGAGTAAGAGAAAAATGATTTATTTGTCTGAATCTGTTTCTCGCTTGTCTGTTGGCGGTCAGAACAAGGTTAAAACCGAAGTGCTTAGTACAAGAGTTAGCGGACGAAGTGGTGATTTTGGCTTTGCCGGTGCAAGATTTATTTCTTTTTATGAAAACAATGTCCGTATCAGCAATACAATTAATCCTAGAGGATTTGTATCACCCATCGCAGACCAGGCATTGCAGTTTTATAAGTACAAATGGGAAGGGATGTTTGTGGAAGATGGCAAGTGGATCAATCAGATACGTGTTACACCGAAGCGGTTGTATGAACCATGTTTCAGTGGAATGATTCAGATTGTGGAAAACGACTGGGCCATTCATAGCCTGCAATTGAAACTGGTAAAACAAAACCAGATGTCAACAGTGGATACGCTTGTTGTTGAGCAATTGTTTCAGTCGATGGGCAATGATTTCTGGTTGATGCAAAACCAGGTTTTATATCCTGCTGTGAAGTTTTTTGGCTTTGATGCGTTTGGTAGTTTTGTAAATGTATACCGCGACTTCAAATTAAACCCCGTTTATCCGAAAGGTTTTTTTGATAATACAATTTTACGTTACGAAGAAGGCAGTAATAAAAAAGAGAAAAACTACTGGGATAGTATTCGACCTGTTCAGCTGGCTGATGCGGAGAAAGCAGATTACATCAAAAAAGATAGTCTTGAACAACTTAGAAAAGATTCGGCTTATCTCGATTCTCTTGATAGAATAAGAAATAAAATTAAGCTTACTGATATTTTAATCGGAGGAAAAACATTCAGCAAACAGAAAAAGGAGTCTTCTTTCAGTATTCCTTCTCTGATTCAGGCTGCCGGGTTTAATCCCGCTGAAGGACTAGTTTTGGATTTCCCATTCACCTATTCAAAATCATTTTCTGAACGTAAAAGATTAGTTCTTTCGCCTCATTTGAGGTATGGTTTCAGCAGCAGGAAATTATTTGGATGGGGAACCGCACGATACACGACAGGGCATAAATACCGTACCGTTGTATCACTTTCTGGAGGACGCAGGGTTTTTCAGTTTAATCCGGATAATCCAATTGAGCCATTACAGAATACGATATCCGCTTTGTTGTACAAGAATAATTTCATGAAGATATATGCTTCTGATTATGCGAGGGTTCGTTTCAGTAAAACATTTGCCAAAGGTGTCTCATTATCGATGCAGGCATTATTTGAAGAACGCAGTCCAATGGACAATAAAACAGATTTCTCCTGGGCAAACAATAAGCAACGTCCTTATTTTCCCAATTATCCTATCGAGCTTGGCAACGCGAATTTTACCCGGCATCGTGCAATGGTATTCTCAACGCAGTTGCGAGTTCAACCGGGAGCGAGATACATAGAATTCCCTGACAGAATCATCAATATCGGTTCAAAATGGCCTGTTTTTACTGCAGGGTATACCAATGCTGTTAAAGATCTTTTCGGAAGTGATGTAGATTATGCCAAGTGGAATTTTACTGTCAATGACGACCTTAATTTTAAACTCGCAGGCCGCTTATTTTATCGGCTTCAAACCGGAGGTTTTTTAAATGATAAAAGAGTAGAATGGCAAGACCTAAATCATTTCGCTGGCAACCGCTTGATTCGTGCCACAGATTATCTTACCACATTTCAACTTCCAAAGTATTATCTGTTCAGCAACAGCGATCGCCAGTACGGACTTCTTTTTGCTGAGCATCATTTTAACGGCTTTCTCACCAATAAGATACCTGTGATAAAGAAACTGAACTGGCACCTAGTAGGAGGAATCGGTTCACTCTGGTTGAAAGATAGGCATTACATGGAATGGCATGTCGGACTTGAAAATATTTTCAGGGCTTTCAGGGTTGATGTTGTGAAAGGTTATTACAAAGGGATGGGAGAGAAAATGGAATTCAGAATCAGTACGAACGTGTCGATTGGTGCTTCCGGGGATGACTAATTTATTAAGGATCTTTTTATCTTTGAATTGTAATAAGAATTTGGGTCAGCCTGCAACTGATCCTTGATTCCTTTGGTTTCATTGTCTGTTTTATAAATTAAAGCAGATACAAATTCAAATAGTATGTCACATCTTCATAACAGGGTGTCGCGAAAAGAGTTGAAAGAAAAAATGCTTCGCGATACAACGCCCAGAATCACGGTTTCTTTCTATAATTATATACCGATACAAAATCCGGAATCATTCAGAGATGAACTTTATCTCCAATTAAAATATCTTGGTGCACTAGGGAGAATTTACATAGCATTAGAGGGGATTAATGCACAAATGAATGTGCCCAGTGATCAGTTTGAAGCTTTTAAGGCTTATCTCTATTCTATACAGGGTTTTGAAGGATTGCGATTAAATACGGCGGTGGAAGAAAAAGGGAGCAGTTTTTTTGTACTGGATGTGAAAGTCAGAAATAAAATTGTAGCGGACGGAATCAATGATCCGGATTTCAGCATGGAGAGAAAAGGAAAATATGTGAATGCGCGTGAGTTCAATGAAATGACAAATGACCCTGATACGATTGTGATTGATATGCGTAATCATTATGAATTTGAAGTGGGGCATTTTGATAAAGCGATAGAGATACCTAGTGATACTTTTCGTGAACAGTTACCTATGGCTGCGGAGATGATGAAAGCGGATGCTAACAAGAATATCATCATGTATTGCACTGGTGGTATTCGTTGTGAAAAAGCGAGTGCTTATATGCTTCACAAAGGTTTTAAAAATGTATATCACCTGGAAGGAGGGATCATTCATTATGCCAACCAGGTGAAGGAGCAGCAGTTGTCAAATAAATTCATAGGAAAAAATTTTGTGTTTGATGACCGTTTGGGAGAGCGGATTACAAATGATGTAATTGCGCAATGTCATCAGTGCGGCGCCATATGTGATACACATGTCAACTGTGCCAATGACGCATGCCATTTGTTGTTTATTCAGTGTGAGGCTTGCAAAAAGAAGATGGAGGGATGTTGCACAGATGAATGCAAAGAGTTTCTTCATATGCCTGCAGAACAGCAAAAATTGCTGAGAAAAGGAGAGGATAAGGGACGAAATATTTTTAATAAGTCCAAGGAACGAATCAGACCTATTTTGAGAAAAGATTAATATTGCATTATTAAAAACTTAAAACTTTAAAGTTTAAACTGAAAAGTAAAACCAACAATCAATAACCAATAACCAACAACTATGACCAGATATTTATTAATAGCTTTCATTTTTCTTTTCAGCAGTTGTTTGAAAGATGAACAGGATTGCGGGGAACCCGGCACATCAGTAGCGCCACAGAATGAAGTACAAAGAGTATTGAATTATTTAAACACAAACCCAGATGCCGCAGCATTGCAGTTGGAAAATTCAGGGTTGTATTATTCAATTTCCCAGCCTGGTAATTCCCGAAAGCCCGGTCTATGTAATGTGGTGAGCATAAAGTATGTTGGCCGACTTGAAAACGGAAATGTTTTTGATCAGTCATCAGGTACAACACCAATATCATTCACTTTAGGTGGTTTGATAGAAGGATGGAAAAGGGCATTGCCTTTACTGGGAGAAGGGGGCAAAATGAAGTTATATATTCCTCCTGCTTTAGGATATGGTGCTCAGGGATTAATTAATCCTAATACAGGTAATGTGATTATACCTGCAAACGAAATCATCATCTTTGATATAGAGTTGGTTTCATTTCGTTAAACCTGAGATGATGTAAATTTGTAAAAATTCATTGCTTGCCATACGAACCTATTTCTGTATTTGATATTTTTAAAATCGGCGTTGGCCCTTCCAGCAGCCATACACTTGGTCCGTGGAAGGCTGCTCTCCGACTTATTGATTTAATAAAAAATCAAGGATCACTTCATTCCGTTATATCCATTCGCGTTTTGCTTTATGGGTCACTAGCCAAAACAGGCAAAGGGCACGGTACGGATGTTGCATTGATGCTGGGATTGTCTGGGGAAGCGCCAGAATTATTTGATACGGCTTTTATCGATGCTAAAATTTCAGATATCAACTGCATGAATCGATTAACCCTAGGTGGTTTGCATGAGATTCAGTTTAATCCGAAGGAAGATATTGAATTTCTCATAACAGAGAGTCTTCCTTTTCATCCCAATGCACTTACTTTCCTTGTTTCATTTACCGGTGAAATAAATCAATCTTTTACTTTTTATTCAATAGGTGGTGGCTTTATTCTAATGGAAGGAGACACAGCTGTTGGTGGTTTACAGAAGCAATTGAGTTTTCCGATCGACTCTGCAGATGAATTGTTGCACTGGTGTATGAAAACCGGTTTAAGCGTCAGCGAGGTAGTACAGGAAAATGAACTTGCCTGGAGAACTTTGGAAGAAACAAAAGAAGGACTCGACAGGATCTGGCATGTGATGAAAGAATGCGTGTTTAAAGGTTGTCATACGGAAGGTTTTTTACCGGGAGGTTTAGAGGTGAAGCGAAGGGCTTCCGGTTTGAATAAAAAACTGATTGCCGGAAGGTCTTATCAGGATCATAGTACCTGGCTAAATGCGATTGCAGAAGGTGGATCTGGTTTTCAGTATACGCTCGATTGGGTAAGTTGTTTTGCATTGGCTGTAAATGAGGAGAACGCATCATTGGGAAGAGTTGTAACAGCACCAACCAATGGTGCTGCAGGAGTTGTACCCGCCGTACTTCATTACCTCATCAGTTTCTGTGGAGGCTATAGCCGCGATCGTGTTCATGCGTTTCTGCTTACTGCTGCGGAAATCGGCAGTATTTTTAAAAAAGGAGCCACGCTTTCTGCAGCAATGGGAGGTTGTCAGGCCGAGATAGGCGTTTCGAGTGCGATGGCTGCTGCTGCATTAACGGAATGTTTAGGGGGGACTCAGCGTCAGGTTTTAATGGCTGCTGAAATTGCGATGGAACATCATCTTGGGTTGACCTGTGATCCGATTGCCGGTCTGGTGCAGATCCCCTGCATAGAAAGAAACACTATGGGGGCGATTAAAGCAATCACCGCAAGCCGGTTGGCTTTACAGAGCGCTCCCGACTATGCAAAGGTTTCGCTGGATGCTGTTGTTAAAACAATGTGGCAAACTGCGCAGGATATGAGTCACAAATACAAGGAAACAGCAGAGGGGGGGCTCGCTTTGCACATACCTCTCTCACTCAGCGAATGTTAAAATACTTTTAAGGAAAGGGTAAAAAAGGTGGATAATAGGCAGGAATTTCAGTTCTTTGCACCACTCGTTAAGGTCATACGTAAACAACCAGCGTTTTGACTTGTTAACATTCTTTTACAAATTTGTATAAATGGCGGATAATTCATCAGGCAAGAGGCAGGTAAAAAACCCGGTCAGCAGGCTTTTAGAGGTTCTTCGCCTTGAAAGAAAGGACGTTGGATCTATATACTTTTTTGCGATACTAGCAGGCTTGCTTCAGCTTTCTATACCACTTGGTATTCAAGCTGTTATCAACTTTGTGCTCGCAGGAGCCATCTCAACTTCTATGGTTGTTCTGATTGTGATGATTGTGATGGCGGTCTTTTTTTCGGGTTTGCTTCAGGTAAGTCAGATGAAAGTTATTGAAAAAATTCAGCAGCGTATTTTTGCCCGTTATTCCTTTGAATTTGCTTGGAGGGTGCCTCGTTTAGATGTTCAGAAGGTGGATGGGTACTATATGCCGGAAATGATGAACCGCTTTTTTGACACGGTAGCCCTGCAAAAGGGATTAAGTAGGTTGCTGCTTGATATCCCAACGGCGACGATTCAGGTCTTATTCGGATTGATTCTACTTTCTCTTTATTCCAATATTTTTATCATTTTCAGCATCATCGTACTGTTGATTATTTATCTGATTTTATATGCTACCGGAGCAAGAGGGCTGAGAACAAGCCTGGAAGAAAGTGACTTTAAATACGGGGTTGCCGCATGGCTGGAAGAAGTGGCACGTGTTTTCAAATCATTTCGTTTTTCTCGCTTATCAAATTTGCCTGTAGAAAAAACAGATAAGCTTGTTACGGGCTATCTGGATGCCAGAACTCGTCACTTTAAGATCCTGGTGATGCAATACTGGGCGCTGATCGTTTTTAAAATTTTAATCACGGCCGGGATGTTGGTAGTAGGAGGGGTGTTGCTGGTGCAAAATCAAATCAACATCGGTCAGTTTGTTGCATCGGAAATTGTTATTCTTACTGTGTTAGGTTCTGTAGAAAAACTAATTCAGAGTCTGGATAAAGTTTATGATGTATTGACCAGTGTTGAGAAACTAGGCAAGGTGCTTGATAATCCCATTGAGCAGGATGGTTCACTTACTCTTACTGAAGGTGCAAGCGGCCTTTCTGTTTCAATTCGTCATTTGAATTTTGGATATAATGAAGATGTGCCAATACTGAAGAATGTTTCTCTGGATGTGCAGTCGGGACAAAAAATTTGCATTATGGGAACGGGAGGTTCCGGTAAGTCATCTTTATTGCGCACCTTAACAGGTTCTTACCTTCATTTTGAAGGGAGCATTTGTATAAATGGAATACCTATCGGCAACTATGACCATGATTCTTTAAGGTCATCGACAGGGATTCTCTTTCATCAGCAAGATATATTTCAAGGAACGCTGATGGAGAATATTTCTCTGGGTGATAAAACTGTAACTGCGGATAATATTTTCTTGCTGGCGAAGAAAATTGGTCTTGAGTCTTTTATTACTTCTTTAAAAGAGGGTTTCGATACGAATATTGATCCCGCGGGTAAGCGTTTAAGCGGAGGGATTATTAGAAAAATATTGTTGCTCAGAGCGCTTCTCTCTCAGCCGAGGTTGCTTCTTCTCGAAGAACCCTGGCAGGGTTTTGATGAAGCAAGCCAAAGGCAAATTATTCGCTACATTCTTAAAGATTTAAGTGAAGCGACAGCAATCATTGCTTCCAATGACGAACAATTTGCAAAGCAATGTGATCTGGTTGTTATAATGGAAGACGGAGAAATTATAAAGCAAGGAAAACCATCTGAAGTTTTATCTTAATATTTATGCCGACAGAACTTCAACATATTGATATTGAATCACGGACAGGTGTCAGGCTGGAGGCCTATCAGCACATTTATCAGAATTATCGTACGAGTAGGATTCGTCGTATATTTTGGTATGTGATGATTTCGTTTATCATTCTGATGTTTGTTCCTTGGACGCAGAATATTCGCAGTGAAGGTACTGTAACTACTTTGCGTCAGGAGCAAAGACCACAACAGATAAATACAATTCTCCCCGGACGTATTGTTAAATGGTGGGTGAAAGAAGGAGACAAGGTGAAGAAAGGAGATACCATTCTTCAACTAGCGGAGGTCAAAGATGATTTCCTCGATCCGAACTTACTGCAAAGAACACAGCAACAGATAGATGCAGAGCAGTTGGGCATCACCTTTAATGAAGGGAAGGTAACGACTACCCAGCAGCAAATGACTGCGCTTGAAACAGAACGTGATTTAAAGCTAAGTTCAATTGATAATAAAATTGTTCAGGTAAGAAGGAAAGTTCAGAGCGATAGTATGAAAGTGGTAGCCGCATCCAATGAAATGAATGTGGCAGAGCGTCAGATGGATGGCGCTACGAATATGTACGAAAAAGGGGTGATTCCTCTAACCGAATATGAACGTCGTAAAGTTCAGTATCAGAATGTGAATGCCAAGGTGGTTAATGCGCAAAATGATTACAACAACAGCAAACAGGATCTGCTGATATTGCAACTGGAAAGAAGTGCTGCTGTGCAGGAATATGCAGAAAAAATAGCAAAAGCACAGGGCGATATGTTCTTGTCTCAGTCGAAAATCGCAGAATCACAGGGAAAAGTTTTTAAACTTCAGAATCAGTTTGATAATTACCGCATCAGAAGTGGTCAGTATTATCTGCTTGCCCCACAGGACGGACAGGTAATCAAAGTGAAAAGAGCCGGTATCAATGAAATTGTAAAAGACGGGGAAATGATTGCAGAAGTAGTGCCGAAAGAATACCAGCTTGCCGCAGAAATCTGGGTGAGGCCAATGGACCTGCAATTGCTTCACAATGGCCAGGAAATACGGTTTATGTTTGATGGTTTTCCTGCAATCGTTTTTTCTGGATGGCCTGCTACTTCTTATGGTACGTTCTCCGGAAAAGTTTTTGCCATCGAAAGCAATGTAAGCAACAATGGTCTCTTCAGGGTGTTGGTAGCAGAAAATAAAGCGTATCGCCCATGGCCCAAAGAGTTAAAAATCGGAACAGGTGCAGTGAGTTTTGCATTGTTAAAGGATGTTCCTATCTGGTATGAGCTATGGCGTCAGATCAATGGCTTCCCCCCCGATTTTTATAAAAGCCAGAATGGAAATGATGAGAAAGACAAAACAGAAAACAAACATAAATATTAAGATGTACTGCAACGTTTATGTCAAATATTTCTGTGCTTGTATTTTAGTCCTGTTATATTCTCCTGTTATACGGTCTCAGAATCAGCCTAAAGTATTAGGTGAGTCTGATTTTTTAACAGCAGTTCGTCAATACCATCCCGTTGCAAAACAAGGGGGATTGCTGATGGATGCAGCTAGGGCTAATCTGATGTCAGCAAGAGGGGCTTTCGATCCTTCCTTTATGCATGAGACAAATGAGAAAACGTTTGATGCGAAAAACTATTTCAATTATGTACGCTCCGAACTTGTATTGCCAACTTGGTTTGGCATTGAAGGTTATGCAGGGTTTGAAAGCAACGGAGGACAATTTATTAATACTGAATTGACGACTGGTAGAAGTAGTTATGCCGGTGTCAGCATTCCGCTTTTAAAAGACCTTTTTCTGGATTCTCGCAGGGCCACACTTAATCAATCAAAACTTTTTGTCAGGCAATCGCAGGCTGAACAAAGGATGCTCGTGAATGATTTACTCAGGGATGCATCTTTCTCTTACTGGAACTGGGTTCGAGATTATCAGGTTGTTCGGGTAATAGAGGATGTGTTAAAAGTGAATCAGCAACGGTATGAATTAATTAAGATATCTTATGAACAAGGAGATCGTGCTCCTGTAGATACAACCGAAGCGCTTGCACAGCTGCAAAGTTTTCAACAATTAAGAGCAGAGGCTTTGTTAAAATACCAAAAGTCATCATTAGAGCTTTCCAATTTTCTCTGGCTGCCCGATGATCAGCCGGCTTACCTGGTAGACCAAGTGATGCCTGATACAACTCAGTTTCTTCTTTCTTTTAATGCTGACAACATTCCACCTTTAACCGAGTGGGTGAATACGCGTCTTTCCACCCATCCTAAATTGGAACAAATTGAATGGAAGCTTGCTTCCTTGAATGTTGAGCGTCGACTGAAGTTTCAATCTTTACTGCCGAAAGCAGATTTTAAATATCAGTTTCTGCAAAGAGGTTATGAACCATGGAAAGGTATTGGGTTCAACTTTTTTGAAAACAATTTTAAATACGGGCTCAGTTTAGCAATGCCGATACCCAACAGAAAAGGGTGGGGTGATTATCGCAGTGCCAAGATCAAAATAAGGTCGACACAACTTGAGCAGGATTTTACCAGACTGAACATAGAAAACAAAATCAAATATCATTATACGGAAGTACAAAACTTAAGAGAGCAGGTGGAAATATTTGAACGTGCTTATCGTAATTATATGCTTCTGCTTGAAGCTGAAAAGCTTCGATTTTCATTGGGTGAAACAACGCTTTTCCTTCTAAATACACGTGAGAACAAAGCACTCGAAACACTTCAGAAATTGCTTGAGCTGAGAGCGAAAGCATTTCAGTCCGTCGTTTCACTCAATTGGGCGGCAGGTCAGTTGAGGTGAGTTAACAGTTATCAGTTATCAGTTAGCGGTTGTCGGTTTGTTTTATTATTTTAAAAGTCGCTGTACTTTTGAATTGATTCTTCAATTTTTGCAATCATATCATCTTCTGAAAGTGTTTTAGGTATGAATTTTTTGCCGATCACCTTTTCATATAATTCGATGTAGCGTTTTGAGATTGTTTCAACCCATTCGTCGGACATCTCCGGAACAACCTGTCCTTCCTTTCCCATAAAATCATTTGCGATAAGCCATTCTCTTACGAACTCTTTACTTAACTGCTGCTGTTTTTCACCTTTGCGCTGCTTATCTTCAAAACCATCTGCAAAAAAATACCTGGAGCTGTCGGGTGTATGTACTTCATCCATCAGCATAATTTCCCCATTGTATTTACCAAATTCATATTTCGTATCGGCAAGAATTAATCCTTGCTTCGCAGCAATTTCTTTTCCTCTTTTAAACAATGCCAGCGCGTAATGGCAGAGTTGTTCCCATTCTTCTGCAGTGCATATGCCGCGTTTAATGATTTCATCAGGTGTAATGTCTTCATCATGGCCCGCATCAGCTTTGGTAGAAGGGGTGATGATGGGTTCGGGGAAAAAATCGTTTTCTTTTAATCCTTCAGCCATTACTGCACCGCATAATGTTCTGGTTCCTGAAGCATAAGTACGCCAGGCATGACCTACCAGATTTCCTCTTACCACCATTTCGAGTTTAAATGGTACGCAACGAATGCCAACTGAGGCATTTGGAGCCGGAACATCCTTCAACCAGTTTGGACAGATTTCGGCCGTAGATCTGAGCATAAAGGCCGCAATCTGATTAAGCACCTGCCCCTTAAAAGGTATTGGCCTGGGTAAAATCACGTCAAAAGCGGAAATACGGTCAGATGCGATCAGCACAATACATTGATCTCCAATGGTGTAAACATCTCTCACTTTCCCTTTATAATAGGATTCTTGTCTCTTAAAACTCATTTTCATTTGTCAAAATTCTGTGTTTTGCGCGGTTTTTTGCAATTATTCCGCACTTACGTGATAATAAATGGAAGATATTATTGGCAAAAATCAATAGAATATCTATTTTGTAACCGAATTCTAAACAAAAATTTTCTATTTATGAGAAAAAGCATTCGATTGCTGGCCGGATGGTTGCTTGCCGTCCTGCTTACAACCTCCGCATCTGCACAGGTTTCATCTATCAAAGGAAAAATTAATGCAGCTGATGGAGCGAAAGAAAGTCTCGCAGCCGTTTCTGTTATGGTAAAAGGAACCACTACCGGTACCTACACAGATAAAAACGGTGAGTTTTCTTTAACCGGAAATTTCAAATACCCGCTTACTCTGGTTATAACAGGAGTAGGGTATGAAACCAAAGAAGTGAATGTGGATGCAGCCACGCAGTCTTTGGCCATTGACATTAAATCTTCCGCAGTATTAGGCCAGGAGATTGTTATCTCAGCCACAAGGGTTGCTACGCGTATTCTTGAATCTCCCGTTAGTATTGAAAGAGTGAATGCCGCAGCTATACAGAATGCGCCTGCTTCTTCTTATTACGATGTTGTTACCAATATGAAAGGGGTAGACATGATGGCTTCTTCTCTTACTTTTAAGACACCTACTACACGTGGTTTCTTAGGCAGTGGTAACACTCGTTTCAACCAGATCGTTGACGGTATGGATAACCAGGCTCCAGGTCTGAATTTCTCAGTAGGTAGCATTATCGGTTTATCTGAACTGGATGTAGACAATATGGAACTTCTTCCCGGTGCATCATCAGCATTATATGGTCCGGGTGGTATGAACGGAACATTGCTCATCAATAGTAAAAGTCCTTTTAAACACCAGGGTCTTTCTTTCCATATCAAGCAAGGTCTGATGCATACAGATGAACGCTTCCGTGATGCATCTCCTTATTTCAACTGGGGTGTGCGTTGGGCTGAAAAAATTTCTGAAAAGCTTGCTTTTAAAATCACGAGTGAACTCGTTCAGGCGAAAGACTGGAGAGCAGCAGATTACCGCAATTATAATCGTGCGACAAGAGAGTTGATTGCAGGCGACAGAAATCTCCCTAATTATGATGGGGTGAATGTTTACGGCGATGAAAACCAGATCAACATCCGTCCGATCTTCAATAACTTTTCAGCAATTCCGGGTTATCAAACACTGGTACAGTCTCTTCCTTCGCAGATGTTTGTTACACGTACAGGTTACCGCGAAGACCAATTGATCGACCCTAACACAATTAACTTTAAAATTGGCGGTTCTCTCAATTATAAAATAACCAATAAACTTGAAGCTGTTTTAAGTGGATTCTGGGGAACCGGTAATACTGTTTATACAGGAAGTGACCGTTATAGCCTGGTAAATTTGAGAATGGGTCAATATAAACTTGAACTAAACAGTAAAAACTGGTTTGTTCGCGCTTACACAACCCAGGAGAATTCAGGTGATTCATACAACCTCACAGCAACAACTTCTCTCTTTAATGAAGCATGGAAGCCTTCTCAACAGTGGGTGCCTGAATACGTTGCCTCTTATGTTAATAACAGGCTTACACTCGGCATGAATGATGCGCAGGCGCATATTGCTGCAAGAACATTTGCAGATCAAGGACGTCCGATGCCGGGAACTACTCAGTTCAATACCCTTTATAACTTTATAAAAGATATTCCTATTGGTAAGGCACAAGCCGGTGCACCTTTGGGTGGTGGACGTTTTCTTGATAAAACAGATCTTTATGCGGTTGAAGGACAATATAACCTGACACACCTTACCAAAGATTTTGCAGAAGTACTAATAGGTGGCAACTATCGTCGTTTCGTCTTGAACTCTCAGGGAACATTGTTTGCTGACAGTACCGGACCGATCGGTATTCAGGAATATGGCGGATATGTTCAGGTGTCAAAATCATTGTTTGAAGATCTCGTAAAGATTACAGTAAGCGGTCGCTACGATAAAAATCAGAACTTCAAAGGTCGTTTTACTCCGAGAGCAACTGCTGTGGTAAAAGTGGCTAAGAACAACAATATCCGTTTATCTTACCAAACAGCTTATCGTTTCCCAAGCACACAGCAACAATGGATCAACCTGCTTGTAGGTGGTTCACTGCAGCTCATTGGAGGAAATCAGGGCTTCCGTGATTTTTATAACTTGAACGGCAATCCGGTATATGAAGTTGTAAATGGGTTGCCAACATCTAATGTTGTAACAGTTACAGATTTTAAACCTGAAGCTGTTACATCTTATGAAATAGGGTATAAGGGGTTGAACTTTAAAGATAAACTCCTCATCGATGCCTATGCTTATTATGGACAATACCAGGATTTCCTTACGCGTCAGGTAGTGATGCAGAATCCTGCTACAACCAGAAAGCTCTTCTCAATTCCAATTAATTCCAGCGAAAAAATCAAAACATTTGGTTTTGGTATCGGACTCGATTATCGTCTGCCATACAATTTCAGCATAGGAGCAAACTTGTCTAGCGACGAGTTAAGAGATGTGCCTCCCGGGTTCCAGACTTTCTTCAGTACACCTAAATACCGTACGAATGTAACACTGGCTAATTCAGGTTTTGGTAAGAACAAACGTTATGGATTCAGTGTTGTATATCGTTGGATGGATGCTTTCCTTTACGAAGGAGACTTCGCTTCATTTACCTTGCCTGCAATTCATACAGTTGATGCACAGGTTAGCTACAAATTGCCAAAAACAAGATCTATCATCAAGATTGGAGGTAACAACATCCTGAATCAATACTATATCCAGGGTGCTGGTAATCCTGCTATCGGAGGATTGTACTATGTTAGCTACGCACACAATGTGTTTTAATCAATTTTAAATAATTTATTTATGAAAAAGATAATTTTAAAACCGGCAAAAGCAGCAATCATTCTGCTCTCATCAGCGGTGTTGTTTTTTGCCTGTAACAAAGTGTATGAGCCCATAGCAGGTCCAACACCTCCGGTGGTTGACGCGGCAAATACATTAACAAAGAAAATTGCTTCTAACACGAACTATTCAATTTTGAATGCAGCATTAACCCGCACAGGTTTGAATGCAGTGTTGGATCAGCCGAATGCGAATTTTACTGTTTTTGCACCAAGTGATGCTGCTTTTACTGCTTCAGGCTTAAGTTTGGCAGTTGTAAATGGTCTTCCTGTTGCACAATTAACAGCAGTGTTGATGCACCATGTTATTCCCAATGAGCAAATCACTGCTGCAGCAATTCCGACCACTTTCCCCAACGTGCAAAAAGGAACAGCTTTAAGCATTAGCAGTATCAATTTAGTTCCTGCATTAAGCAGTACAGCTATTCCTATTAAGATGACAATTTATCCGTCGAGAAGAGCGGCTGGCGCATGGGCAAACAATATCCCTGTGGGTGCACCCGATGCAATTATAGCATCTAATGGTGTGGCCCATGGTGTAGCTGCTGTGATTGCACCACCTTCTCAGATTCTTGTGCAGGCACTCTCAGCTGATGCAGATTTTACTTATCTGCTGGCAGCGGTAGCGAAAGCAGATTCTGACCTTCCTGCAAATTCTACGACAAGTTTTCAGTATGCTTTGTCGCAGCCATTAGCAAGTCTCACTGTTTTTGCACCTACGAATACCGCTTTTCGCAACTTGCTGATACCTGCAATCACGCAGGTGCTTGTATCAAATGGTGTTCCGCCTGTTACTGCTTTAGCACAAGCAACATCTCTTGCTTCAACGCCTGGTGTATTTACCAATCCGGCATTGGCAACGGTATTAACGCCCACGTTTTTGAAGGGAGTTTTGGCATATCATGTGATGGGACAAAGAGCGTTTGCGCCAAACTTTCCAACAACCGCAGCAAATTTCCCGACATTGCTTAACGGGGTCATTGCCAATCATCCAGGACTTTCAGTCAATTCATCATTTACAGGTCCTTTCGCAACCGGACTTAACGTGAAAGGTATCGGAAACCTTACTGCAGCAACTGCTGCACCTACAACAACAGGTGCAGTTGATCGCCAGGCAGTAAATGGTGTTTTCTATAAAATCGATCAGGTTTTATTGCCGCAATAAATTTGTGCTACATCACAACCGAAAAGGCCGTCTGCAAAGGCGGCTTTTTTAGTTGTAGGTTGTTTGTTGTAAGTTGTTGGTTGGTATTCTATAACATACCGATCACTTACAACCAATAACCAATAACCAATAACCAACAACTAACCAAAACATGCAAATCATTCTTTTTGATAATCCTGAAATAAGAAAATCAATGCTTCCTTTTTCTGCGATCAGGCCTGTGGCTGATTTGCGAATCGGGATGTATACAATAAGGGAAAGATGGGAGAGGATCAGCGGGTCTTGTGTTAATTGTTTGACGGAAGAATATCTTGAAGAAAAAATGCCCGATCAATCGGACGTGATTATTTACGTGGCATCAAATATTATTCCAGATCATAAGTTGATGAAGGCAGTTGTGCAATTGAATCTGGGTTCAGCTATTTTTCAAAATAAAAAGTTGCTCGCTTTTTCTACAGATAAATTATTGCCGTATGGATTTGAGCAGAATGTTATTAAAGTAGATGATGAAATTCCCTACACAGAACCTGTTGTTTCGCTTCGTTACCCTCATGAGATCATTCAGCGAAATGCTGCACAGTTAAAACATGATATAACACAAGAGGATTTTTTAAAAGTATTACCTGCTGGCGTTATTCATAATGGTGAATATCCGCTTATTATAGAAGAAGGCGTAAAAATTGAACCTTGTTATATCAATACCGATGATGGTCCTGTCTATATTGGTAAAGATGTTTTCATCATGGGCGGATCACAGCTAAGAGGTCCGCTTGCCTTACTGGAAGGATCAGTAGTAAAAATGGGTGCTCAGATTTATGGCGGAACAACTATTGGGCGACATTGTGTAGTTGGCGGTGAAATAAAAAATACGGCGATGATGGATTATTCCAACAAAGCACATGGCGGCTATCTTGGTGATGCATTGATAGGAAGCTGGTGTAATATCGGAGCAGGAGGTTCGTGCTCTAATATGAAGAATACGGCAGGCGAAGTGCGTGTATGGAGTCCGAGTAGCAATGTGTGGATAGGAGCGGGAATGAAATGCGGTGTGCTGATGGGTGATTATGCACGATGTGCGATTAATACATCTTTTAATACCGGAACAGTTGTGGGTACCGGAAGCCAGGTAATTTGTAGCGGGCTTACTCCTAAATACATTCCCGATTTTACGTGGAATGCAGAAACAAATGAACGTTATCAAACAGATAAATTTTTTGATATAACAGAAAGCTGGATGCGATTGAAACAAAAACAGCTGACTGAAAAAGAAAGAAGAGTACTTTTGCGGCTTCTTAGCAATCATTAAAACAAATTATTATGAGCAGACAACAGATAGCTGCAGCAAACTGGAAAATGAATTTATCGGTGCAGGAAGCTGAATCCCTTCTTGATCAACTGATTCAATCCGGCATTTCATTAAAAGAAAATCAGCAGGTGGTTTTAGGAGTGCCTTCACCTTATTTATCTATTGCACTGAATAAAACTTCCGTTACAAATCAATTCAAGATTGCGGCACAAAACTGTTATTCAAAAATGAGTGGCGCTTACACAGGTGAAATATCTCCGGCGATGTTGCAGTCAATGGGCGTGCCTTTTGTGATATTGGGCCATTCAGAGAGAAGAGAATATTTTTCAGAATCCAATCAGCTGCTTGCTGAGAAAGTGGATGCTGCCCTTGCTTGTGGACTTACACCTATTTTTTGTTGTGGAGAAGCACTGCCTATTCGAGAGGCCGGTACGCAAAATGATTATGTAGCAAAACAGCTTGAAGAAAGTTTATATCATTTGTCGGCAGAAGACATCTTAAAAGTTGTGATTGCATACGAACCAATCTGGGCTATTGGTACAGGAAAAACCGCCAGTGCGGAGCAGGCGCAAGAGATGCATGCGCATCTGAGAGCTTCAATAGCTGGAAAATACGGGAAGGAGATTGCTGATAAAATTTCCATTCTTTACGGTGGAAGTGTGAAAGGCTCCAATGCAAATGAATTATTTGGTCAGCCGGATGTAGATGGCGGACTTGTAGGTGGCGCTTCTTTAAAAGCAGATGAATTTAAGCAGGTGATTGAGGGGTTGAAGTAGGTTATCAGTTATCAGTTGTCAGTTATCAGTTGTCAGTTATCAGTTAGCTGTTGTCAGTCATCTGTTATTGTTGAGAATAAGACGTTACTACTTTGGCGCGGAGAAGGGAGAAAGAATAGATATTAGATTTGAGAGATGAGATTCTTTGCGTCTTAAAAACTTTGCGTCTTTGCGTGAAAAATAAAAGTCCGAGAGTCAGTAAGGCCGGTAGTCCATGAAGAAGTTGTTACTTGTTAGTTATCTGTTATTAATTGAGAAGAAAACTTTACTACTTTGGCGAGACGAAAAGAAAAAATGAGATAATTGCAGAGTTCTACTCCGCGAAACCCTCCGTGATCTTCTTTCACATGTATATTAGTTGATAGTTTTAATTGTCATATGTTATGCCCTAAATAATAATCAACTTAATGTTATCGGCAGATCATTGTGGGCAATTCTCTGCGCTAAAATAAATTGCCGTTAAAGTGTTAATTGACATGATTAACTTTTAGCCAGTAATTAAATACCCCTCTAAATGAATATTCTCGAAAATAGTTCACTAAAAACTTATAACACATTCGGTATTGATGTGGTTGCAAAATATTTTTCGACGTTTAGAACAACTGATGAGCTGGCCGAATTATTTGAAACGGAACAATTACTTGGAGTAAAGCATCGTTTAATATTGGGTGGAGGAAGCAATATACTTTTCAGTGGAGATGTAAATGGAATGGTTTTACATAATGCTATTCCGGGTATTGAAATAGTGGAGGAGGATGAGCAATCGGTTTTGCTTCGTGTTGGTGCCGGGGTGAACTGGCATGCTTTTGTTTTGCATTGTGTTGATAATGGATGGGCAGGGGTTGAGAACTTAAGTTTGATTCCCGGTTGTGTAGGCGCTTCACCTATGCAAAATATCGGCGCTTATGGAGTTGAGGTGAAAGAGGTGATTGAGAAAGTAGAAGCCTGGGATATTTCGGAGAAGAAAGTTGTTTCTTTCTCCAATGCTGATTGCTCATTTGGCTATCGTGAAAGCGTATTCAAGCGTACATTGAAAGATCAGTTTGTGATTTTACATGTTTTATTTCGACTCTCTAAAACCCCGCAATACAGAATTGAATACGGAGCTATACAGCTGGAGCTTGAAAAAATGGGAGTAGCGGCTTTGAGTATAAAGGCAGTTTCGGAGGCGGTGATGCGTATAAGACAATCGAAATTGCCAGATCCTGCTATCATTGGCAATGCCGGATCATTTTTCAAGAACCCGAGTGTATCGGCCAAAGAATACGAAATACTTAAAAAAGATTTTCCTGAAATAGTGGCTTATCCAAATGCTGATGGTAGTTGTAAACTTGCTGCCGGCTGGATGATTGAGCAATGCGGCTGGAAGGGTTATAGAAAAGGAGATGCAGGGTGCCATGAAAGGCAGGCGCTGGTACTTGTTAATTATGGCAGTGCAGCCGGAAGCGAAATCATTGAGCTTAGTGAGTTGATTATGGAATCGGTCAGAAATCGGTTTCATGTTTCCCTGGAGCGGGAAGTGAATATTTATCCGTAGATAAGTCCGTAAGTCGGTAAGTCCGTAAGACTGGAAGAAATAGTATGTTATTATCAATTAGCCACTTGCAGGTATTTTATCATCCCAACCATTAAAGCAACCATTACACTTGCCAGTGCAATGCCGGTGCCAATCATCCATTTTACAAGATCAACCTTCACATGAGCAAAATCAGTTCTCATTGCCTGCATCTCTTGTTTGATTTCAAAAATATCATGTTTCGTAGCAAGCATATTTGTTTTTTCATCTATTTTTTTGTCTGTTCGTGCTTCCACAAATTCTACCAGACCCTGTGCTTCGGTTCGTCCGATTTTGGATGCTAAAAGTTCGTAAAGTTGTATTTCGGAGATGGTCATAACCATAGTGGTGTTTAGTCAAAGTTAAAAAAAATGAATTGCAGTCCAAAGGGGTTTTCCTGTTGGGAAGATAGGAAAAGACCGAAAGACCGGAAGACCGGAAGACCGGAAGACCGAGAGACCGAAAGACCGAGAGACCGAGAGACCGAAAGACCGAGAGACCGGAAGACCGGAAGACCGGAAGACCGGAAGACCGAGAGACCGAGAGACCGAGAGACCGAAAGAACATTAAAAGTTACGAGTAATCTTTGCGCCTATTAATCTTTGCGACTTTGCGTGAAAAATAAAAGACCGGAAGACCATTAGTCCGGAAGTCCAAGAGACGGGTAGTCCATATATCATGCGAATCATTTAATCAGCTTAATCATAGTTCAAGACATTCTTTGGCGCGGAGAAATGAGAAAAGGAGGTAATCGCAGAGTTAGATAGAAGTCCGAAAGACCGGGATGTTTTGTAATTACTGAAAATTGTCAATGCCAACTGCTAACGGCCAACTGCTAAAAGCTAACTTACATGAGAGACCCTTCGCCTGGCTCAGGACTAACCGCTAACCACCTTCAATCAAATTATTTTGAATCTCTTTTATAAAATCATCCATTCTCGAAAAAGCAAAACATTTATTACCAAGGTCTTTTAACGAGGCGCCGAAGTGATAAAGCTCCTTATGATCAATCATCAAAAAGCGGTCATGGCTCCCACGGTTATCTACTATTGAGATTATAGGGTATTGCTTATTGTGTTTTGACAGATCAGAAATCAATACAGGATTGATTCTTGTAAGAATGACACATTTCACCCTTGTTTGACGCTTACTCAATAAGAGTAGGGTTTCTTCATTTATATAATTATCTATAACTATTAGTGATTTCCTTGCTTTTTTGATGAGTTTAGATACAAAAATATGTGCGTCAAAGAGTTGACCTTCAAAGAATATTCCCTGTTTTATGGGGAGATCCTTTTCCAGTGCCTTGAATACTTTCTCCAGCTTTGTGTCAGTTTGTAATTGTTTCAATTCGACTAATTCCATCCGCTGAAGTAGTCCGTGTAAATACCCAAAAGTTTTGCGCATGGCAATGAATGCTCGGATGATTTGAATGCTTATATCAATAGCTATATCCGTTTGTAAAACGGAAGAGAGCATGGCGACACCCTGCTCTGTAAACACAAAAGGTAAATATTTTCGGAATTTCCCCCTGCCTGAACTTATTTCTAAGGTGCCAATTTGGAACCTTAGATCTTGCCATTCTTTTTCAGTAAGGACGAATGCAAAATCCGATGGAAAGCGATCCGGATTTCGTTTTAAAGCACGGTTGATGTATTTCGTTTCTGTGCCAAACAATTCCGCCAGATCACTGTCGAGCATAACCTGTTTACCACGAATAGTATAGATTTTCTTTTTGATGTTCTCTACGATAGGCAGCATCTTCGAAAATAGGAGAGAGGTATTCTAATAATCAGGTAAAAACAATAGTTTTTTACAGGAAATTTCTTGGTCCGACTTTATCGCCAGATGCGGGCGGATTGTAGGTTCTTTGCCGCAGAGAAATGAGGAAAGGAGGAAATCGCAGGGTTTTTCTAAACCCCTAAACATCTAAACGCCTAAACAATTTTCTGTCCATAAATCATGCGAATCATATAATCCGCTTAATCATAGTTCAAGACCATCATCCTGAAAATCCTATAATCCTGAGAATCCTGATTCAGACAAATTATAGTCCGGTAGTCCGAGTGATCGGATGATCCAGAAAAAAGAATAATCGCTAACGGCTAATCGTTCCCTTAGTTAGCTATGCCATTTTCTTAAAGAATTTTACCTTTTAAAAACGGGAAATTCCTGATTCGGCTGATTATGTTTAATTTTATGTTTGTGAAAACGTCTTTTATGATCGTATCAGAAATAACCTTATTTAATACATTGAAAAACAAAATAGGAGAACAGGAAGCACAGGCAGTAGTTGAAGGTATAATGACTGCAGTAGCAGAAGAATTCAATAATAAAAAAGATGTGTTGGCAACAAAAAATGACATATTTCTTCTGCAAAATAATATGGAGAAATTAAATGCAGAATTATTGGTCATTAGATGGATGCTCGGCTTTGTACTTGCCGGTATGCTTTCTTTGATTGTGAAATCATTTTTCTAAATCTCGTTGTTTCTCTGCGCCGAATAAGTTGGTAAGTCTAATAGACCGAGAGTCCAAGAGGCGGGTAGTCCATAAATCATGCGAATCATTTAATCCGCTTAATCATAGTTCAAGACCATCATCATGAAAATCCTAAAATCTTGA
Source organism: Chitinophagaceae bacterium (assembly GCA_032110905.1). Lineage (GTDB taxonomy): Bacteria > Bacteroidota > Bacteroidia > Chitinophagales > Chitinophagaceae > Lacibacter. Next base: position 25,352 of record JAULVS010000159.1, read on the forward strand.
GAATCCTGATTCAGACATTTTTAAAAGACCGGAAGACCGAGAGACCGGGAGACCGAAAGAACATAAAAATTTACGATTAATCTTTGCGCCTTAAATTCTTTGCGACTTTGCGTGAAAAATAAAAGACCGGAAGTCCAAGAGACGGCTAGTCCATAAATCATGCGAATCATTTAATCCGCTTAATCATAGTTCAAGACTTTCTTTGGCGCGGAGAAATGAGAAAATGAGGTAATCGCAGAGTTGTTCTGCTCGAAAACCACCTTGTCGTCATACTGAGCGTCAGCGAAGTATCTCGAAGCTTTTGATTCACACGATGAAGCCAATTAAAATGATATAACTTCTTCTAAAAAGCAGCATACACTGTATTGCCTTTTTAGAGATGTTTCGCTACCGCTCAACATGACGTCCTCTCGGTGTTGGCGCGGAGAAAGGAGAAAAGTAGGTAATCGCAGAGATACCATATTCCTATGCGAAAACCTCTGCGTTCTCTTTTCATATGTATATTAATTGATAGTTTTAATTGTCATATGTTATGCACTAAATAATAATCAACTTAATGTTATCGGCACATCATTGTGGGCATTTCTTCGCGCCGAAAAAATAAATTGGTAAGACCATAAGACCATAAGACCATAAGACCATAAGACCGTAAGACCGTAAGACCGTAAGACAATCAACTAATGGACTCACGGACTGATGGACTCATGGACTTGCAATTGCGAAATTCTCCGCGTTCTTATTTCTTCGCGCCGAAAAAATAAATTGGTAAGACCATAAGACCGTAAGACAATCAACTAATGGACTCACGGACTGATGGACTCATGGACCCCCAACCGCTAACCGCTAAAAGCTAACTTACATGAGAGATCCTTCGCTTCGCTCAGGACTAACCGTTAACCGCCTCTAAGAAAAAACCCTTACTAATCAATCAAATCAGTCAATCCGGGAAAAATTGCTACGTATTTTCTTGCAAAATTTAATTAGCTCCTCTATGTTTGTTATGGATTTGCGCTTGAAACATGCACATCCACATACCAAAAACCAATATCCATACTGATGAAAACCTTACAAACTGATAATTCCAAAAGATTTTATTGCCGTTGAAAGATGTAATGCTATGTCATTCATTCTCATTTAGTATTTGCTGAATGAGGTGAATGAATCGCAGCTTAATCGTAATAAAAACTTGAATCATCGGTCTTGTAAGGCCAACAAAAGCAACAGAAAACCAAACCATACCCAAACAGGAATCTTATGAAACAGAAAACAAAACGTACCCAAGCCCGTGTCCTGCAAATGCTCGCATGGATCCTTTCTCGTTTTTCGATGATCGTTTCTCGTCTTTCGTTTTTCAATAGACGAATATCGAACAACGAACATCGACCAACGACTCAGTCTTTTTTCGGTGCTCGTTATGCGTTGCTCGTTTCCCGAACAACGAACAACGAACAACGAACAACGAACATCATCCGAAAAGGAGCCCAAACACTCTTTTTCGTTTGTGCATTGCTGTTAGGCAGTGTGCAAGGGTGGGGGCAGACCATTTTTTATTACGATGGATCAGGTAATATAACTGATGTTAGTAACTGGGGGTCAAATACTGATGGCTCTGGTACAAGACCAACAAGTTTTACTGGTAATAATAGGGTTTATCATCTTCGTAATACGGCTTCTGTTACACTTAATGCTACATGGACTATTTCTGGTAACAGTAATACCCGATTACAAGTAGGAGATGGTGTTAATGAAATTAATTTCATCGTTCCATTAAACTTAACGGTGTCAGTGCCTTCAACAACGGTGTCTAATAAAGCAACAATTACGAGAACAACTTCTGGATTGAACAGTTGGGGTGCAATGAGCTTTGCTTCTGGGTCTAAATATGTACACAATGTAAATGGTGGAACTCTTCCAACAGCAACATGGGATGCGGCTTCAACTTTACAGATTGATGCAAGCGTATCTAATAATGAGTTTACTGAGTCGTTCGGTAATGTAGTAATTAATGGGAGCAGTACTTTCTTTATTTCTACGACCAGTGGATATGATGGGTCAATACAGGGGGATTTCACTCACAATTCTAGTGGTGCAATAACACTTTCAAATTCAAATGGTAATTCAACATTTACAATTGCAGGCAACTTTTCTATTACTGGTGGCGGAACATTTTCTGTTATGAATTCTGCTATAACAAACCCCTCTTTTGCTAGAACACATAAACTTGTTGTAAATGGTGCATTCTTAATGGAAAGTGGAGCAGGAACATTTAGATTGTCAAACGAAAGTAATAATAATATTACTGCGAATTCTGTTTATGCGATCTTGGAAGTTAATGGAAATTTTGTTCATACTTCAGGAACCCTCACAGAAACAGCTTCGGATGCTGACTTAATTACAAGAGTTTCATTACTTGGTACTTCATCTTCAACATTCACCACTACCGGTCAAACAGGAAAAGTAGATTTTTTCATTAATAAAACCTCAGGGGCCGGAATTAGTCTTTCAGCAGATGCGTCTATCAGTTCATCAGCTACGATGACTGTTACACTAGGTGTGGTTGATTTGGGAAATTATAATTTAAGTTTTGCAAACTTCACCGGACTTTCCATTTCATCACCGGGTACTACTAAAATGATTGCAGCAAATGGAACCGGTGAATTGAGATTGCCTGCTACAGCGAACGCAACAGGCTATCTGTTTCCTGTGGGAGATAACAGTGTTACTGTTGAATACACGCCGGTTACAATTACATTAACAGGTGCTTCATTTTCATCTGCCTATATCGGGGTGTCGCTTGGAGATACCAAACACCCCAATAACAGCAGCAGTACTCATTTCTTAACCCGTTACTGGAATGTTAAGCAGTCGGGTATAACGGGGGGTACGGCAGCGATTTCAGCAACTTATATAAATACTATTTCAGATGTAACAGGTACCCTCGGAAGTATCAGAGCTGCACAATTAAACGGTACATTCAATCAGCAATCGAATCCCTGGGTAAAGGGAAATGTTTTATCCGGATCCACGCTTTCATATACGGGTGCAACACTTACTGCTGGAGAAGTAGCGGTGTTTACCGGTATTACATCCGCAGATCCATTCGTTACCATAACGGAAGGCAGTCAATCTG
>JAULVS010000160.1:0-2373 GCA_032110905.1 Chitinophagaceae bacterium
GCTTATAAGCAGCCAGTTAGATGTTGATAGAATGGACTACCTAACCAGAGATAGTTTTTACAGCGGTGTAAGTGAAGGGGTGATCGGATATGACAGAATTATAAAGATGATGGCTGTTCACAACGGGGAGCTTGTTATTGAAGAAAAAGGAGTTTATTCGATAGAGAAATTTCTTGTTGCACGCCGGCTTATGTACTGGCAGGCCTATTTACATAAAGCTGTTTTAGGTGCGGAGAATATGCTTGTCAATATTTTGAGAAGGGCAAAAATGTTAGCAAGAGTGCAGGAAGGACTTTTCTCTACCAGCGAAATTTTCGATCACATCCTGAAAGAAAATGAACCCGGCACATTTATTAGAAAAAACCCCGGTCTTTTTTGTGCCCTTGACGATTATGATGTACTGGCATCTGTAAAAAAATGGATGCATCACCCCGATAAAGTACTCAGCCGCTTATGTGAACGACTCATTAACAGAAAAATACTGAAAACCAGACTGCAACTCGAACCATTTGACCCAAATTACATCAACCGGCTTCAAAAGAAAGCTGCAGAAATACTGGACTTAACGGAAGAAGAAGCTAAGTGGTTTGTGTTCGACGGAATTGCTTCAAACAGAATGTACAATCAGTCGAACGAGCCCATTAAAATTTTATTCAAAGATGGCTCTGTCAAAAATCTTTCTGAAATAGAGTACCTTCTCATTAGGGAAGTGTCGGATGGGCCGGCTAAAAAGTTTTACCTTTGCTTGCCGGAGGAATTAAATATGCAAAACTCAAATTAATCTTACCGGCATTATCGAAAAAGGAAAAACGAATGCAATTTAGTGCTTCACAAATAGCTCAGATGATCGGGGGGGTAATTGAAGGAAACCCTGAAACGCTTGTACATTCTTTCGGAAAAATTGAAGAAGCCGGAGATGGACAACTCACTTTTCTTGCAAACCCGAAATACGAAGAGTTTTTATATCAGACAAAAGCCTCGGTGATCATCGTTAACGACTCCCTTGAGCTTAAGGAAAAGGTTTCAGCTTCATTGATTCGCGTGAAGGATGCTTATAGCGCTTTTGCAATATTGCTGGAGGCCTATGAGCATTATAAATCGAAGGAACTAACCGGTATTCAGCAGCCGGTCTTTATTGCTGAATCTGCCCAAATAGGAGAAGATGCATTTATCGGTACTTTTTCCTTTATCGGACAAAAGGTGAAACTGGGTCAAAATGTAAAAATACATCCTCAGGTATATGTTGGTGACAATGTCACCATTGGCGACAACACAATTCTCCATCCAGGTGTAAAAGTGTATCACGACTGTGTAATTGGCAGTAATGTGCGGGTACATGCAGGAACAATCATCGGAGGAGATGGTTTTGGTTTTGCGCCTCAACATAACGGGTCGTATAAAAAAGTTCCGCAAATAGGTAATGTGGTAGTGGAAGACAACGTAGAAATCGGATCCAATTGCAGTATTGACAGAGCTACGATTGGTTCTACCATCATTCGTAACGGTGCTAAATTAGACAACCTTATTCAAGTGGCTCATAACGTGGAAATCGGAAGGAATACTGTTATCGCTGCTCAAAGCGGAATCAGTGGAAGTACCAAAGTTGGCAATCAGGTGATGATTGGCGGACAGGTTGGCATTGTTGGTCATATATCGATTGCCGATAAATCTCGAATCAATGCGCAAAGTGGCGTAAGTAAATCGATAAAAACCCCCGGCAGCACAGTTACAGGCTCCCCTGCATTTGATTATACCAGTACACTTCGAAGTCAGGCGATTTTCCGTAATCTGCCCGATTTAGAGAAAAAAATCAAAGAACTTGAAGAATTGATTAAAGAGCTAAAGGCCCAAAAAGAGATCCTTTGAGTTAAAAAGAAGCCTGAAAAGCCTATTTTAAGAGATCCCATTCTGCTATTATCCTCTTTTTTTTTCTACTTTCGTGCTTTATGGAGACAAAGAATGAATCCTGCAATTGCAATCAGTTTACACTTGCAGAAAAAATTTCACTTTCAGGGGTGGGAATACACAGTGGTGCCGTTGTCAACCTGACACTTGAGCCTGCAGAACCAAATACAGGCATTGTTTTTCAAAGAATTGACCTCGAACAAAAACCAACGATAAAAGCTGATGTCGACAATGTTGTGCGAACACAAAGAAGCACAACGATTGCCCAAAACGGGGCGGAAGTCAGCACCATCGAACACCTTCTTTCAGCATTGGTCGGTTGTGAAATAGACAATGTACTCGTACAGATAGACGGACCTGAAGTGCCCATTCTCGACGGAAGTGCACGCCCTTTTGTGGAGGCATTACTGAAAGCCGGAAGAAAAGAACAGGATGCAGTCAAAGTATGGTACACCATCGATCACAATA
>JAULVS010000161.1:0-4321 GCA_032110905.1 Chitinophagaceae bacterium
TAAGATCATCAGCATTTGCTGACGGAGCTTATGATTCAGTGCACGGAAAATCAGCGAAGCTTTGCGTACCTCGTGAAAATCGGGCATACTATTTCCCGAACTGGCAGATAAATCAGGCGATTCAGCGTGAGAAGACATTTGATATATACATTACCGAGTTATCTAAAATTATTTTAAAGTTAGGGAAGATTTATACTATCAGTTGTTCACCTGCGTTAAGATTGATTTTAAGGCATTTTACTTTAGCAAAATGATCTAAAAGACTCTTGTATATGAAGAAAAAGATTTTCTTTTTAATACTATTTGCAATTTTCCTTTTTGTCATTGGTCTTTTTTTGTTTGATAGCAGTGAAAACTACGACCAGGTAATTCAAGAAACTTTTGATAGATACAAACTGCCCAAAAAAGAGTATGTTATTGTGATAGATTACCGCAAGCATTTGTTTTCAAAGAGGTTGTTTCTCTTTGATGTTAAAAGCGGAAAAGAGATTTTAAGTAGCCGGGTTGCGCATGCATTGCATTCAGGATTTATTTATGCAAGTGATTTTTCGAATAAAAATGAAAGCCGGAAGAGTTGTTACGGCCCTTTTGTTACAGCCGGGTCGTATAATGGACAATATGGTTATGCTATGCGGGTGAAAGGTCTAGATAAAGGGGTTAATGGCCAGGCTATGAAACGAGCCATTGTTTTTCATAGCGTAGAAAAGGTGCCGGTTATGTGGTCTTGGGGTTGTTTTGTAACGCCGCCCGATATTAATCGAAAGCTGATTGATTTAACAAAGGACGGAAACCTGGTGGTTGTATTGAAGTAGGGGGTATATTATTCGTCCATCCCGGGGTCTCGCGAAGCGGACCCCGGGAAAGGTTATTGTTTGAGGCAAGGGTCTATCAGCGCGGGGTAGAAGTGATTTTTTACCCAGGGTCGGCTGCGCCAGACTATGCGTAGGCATAAGTACGAAGTACTTTCTGTAGGATGTGTGAAGGATTGGCGTAAATTGTTCCCTGGTTCTTTTTTGCAAAAAAAAGAATGGTCTTCATTCAAGAGAAATCTCCATTGAATCATAGACTTTTAGATGAATTTTAATAAATGAATGATTAGGTTGAAAATGCACATAACGAAATTTGAAACCTGCAGGAGGGTCAATTTGGCTATTCTAAATAAGAATAAAAAATAAAAACGAATGAATTTATGAGCAAAATACTATCTTTTATCCTGGCAGTATTTCTTCTTTCTGTTTGTAAAAAAACTGCGAGTGTAGAGGCGCCTTCGGCACCAACAACACTTGTAGCAAGTTTGTTTTCTCCAACACAGATTAATCTGACGTGGGCGGATAACTCAACTAATGAGAAGGGGTTCACTGTGCAAAGAAAAACAGGGTTCGGCGCATTTGCTGATCTCGTAACGCTGGGAAAAGATATCAGAACTTACAGCGACAGAGCACTTAGTTTCGGAACTACTTACACCTATCGGGTATATGCATTTAATAACGCTGAAGCACCATCAGGCTATTCCAATGAGGCAACTGTTACCACAAGTCGTATCCCTGAGTTAACCACTACTCCCATTTATTCGATTACCACAAATTCTGCACAAGGTGGTGGTAACATCACCAATGACTGGGGATCAACCATCACTGCAAATGGCATTATCTGGAGTACCTCCCCAAATCCGACGATTTCATTAGCCACAAAAACAAATGAAGGCGGTGGTTCCGGTTTGTTTCTCAGCAGCCTGACAGGCCTTCTTCCCAATACAATTTATTATGTCAGGGCCTATGCGACTAACGGAGTTGGTACGAATTACGGCAACCAGGTAATTTTTACTACACTTGGTAATCTGCCAACATTGTCAACACGTACCATCAGCAACATCACCACAACCGGTGCTGCAAGTGGCGGTACGATTACGGACGATGGCGGTTCTACTATCACCCAGCGGGGTATTTGCTGGGGTACTTCTATATTTCCTACCACTTCCAATAATGTTGCTGTATCAGGTTCGGGTACAGGCACCTTCACGGCCAATCTTACAAATCTACAGGGAGGGACGACATACTATGTCAGGGCCTATGCGGTAAACAGTACCGGAACGGGCTACGGGGATCAGTTGAGTTTTACAACTTTGCCTGCCGCACCAGTCAATCCCGGATCAGTGACGGATATTTCAGGCAATACATATCCGACAATATTGGTGGGAAACCAAGTATGGATGGCAGAGAACCTGCGAACTACGAAATACAACGATGGTTCTGCAATCAACGTAATATCAAGCGCAGTTCAATGGACGAATAATTACACAAATAGTTCTAACCTGCCAATGATGTGCTGGTATAACAATGACCAGGCAACAAATACGGCCAATAAATTTGGTGCACTCTATAATTGGTTTGCGGTGAATTCATCTACCAATGGAAACAGAAATATTTGTCCAACCGGTTGGCATGTGCCGACTGATGCTGAGTGGAATACATTCATCGCACAATTAGATCCCGGATATAGTCCAACACAAACAGGTTCGCAAAGCGCAACGGCAGGAGGAAAAATGAAAAGTACAGGTACGCAATTTTGGGCAAGTCCGAATACGGGTGCGACTAATAATGTTGGGTTTTCGGGTTTGCCTGGAGGCATCCGAGATGAAGAAGCACGTTTCTTTTTAACTGGATTAAGTGGTTTATGGTGGAGTTCTACCCAACGTGATGTAAGTTTTGCCTGGCTTCGCTCATTATCAAACACAACCACTGAGGTTGGTCGAAATTCGAATACAAAAGTTGTTGGACTTTCGGTTCGGTGTGTGAAGAATTGAAAAAGTAGGTAAAGAATTATAAAATGATTACCCATAAGGTTTCAATTTGAATATCCTTCTTAATTATTCTTAAAATCAAATAATGAATTTTTTTCAGCTTTGCTCAGCCAAATTCCTTGTTTTTATTTCCGGCATTCTGATCTTTAGCGCTTGTTCGAGTCCGGATTATAAAGAGGCAGAAAAAACAGTACGGGATTTCTACACGAATTACAAACCAGGCGATTACTGGACGGTAGATAAAAGTTTCCTGACTAAAGATCTGGTAGCCAAAGTGGAAGCAGCTGCTTTGAAACAATCGCAAGATGCGGAAAGACTAAAAGCAAAGGGCTCAACCGATAAGCCCCTGATGATTGAGGGCGATGTGTATACCAGTTTGTATGAGGGTGCAACCCAACATGAAATCATTAAAACAACAGGAGAAACAGGCCGGACTAAGGTAGAAGTACAATTTAAAAACAGTTTTTACAACCATGCCTGGACTGATACAGTGTTACTGATTAAGGAAGGAAACAAATGGAAAATAGATGATGTTTTATATACTAAAAAACAAGGAGCAGCGACAGGAACCAAGGCGCTTTTTTCAGCTTTTTTAGTGCTATAATTGACAGGAATACTTGGAAGACCATTTTGTATTTAGCTCCATGAGAGAGGAAAATTAGTCTTTCAATTCTTGAGGTTCATTTTTAAATAATTCAGTTTCAAAAAAGTAGCCTTTAAATATTTACCTTATTTTATGTAAGCGTTCATTCAAAGAGGTAATAAATGCATTATAGTTTTCTTCTTTATTGCTCCATTTATCAAAATATAAATTAAAAGACCGACCGTTTACAACTTCAATCGATAGTTTATTGTAATAAAGAAAGCTGTTGCTGTAATGAGAAGTGATTTCATCTAACGGGATTATGATCTTTCGTTCTTTAAATGAAAACATATTTGATAATCCGGTAACTGAGAAATTTTTATCATCAAGAACAAAAGTTGCCTTAGCAATACAGAAGATTTGATATAGTATAAAGAAGACAACAGAATCAATAAAAACATAAAAACTAAACAGGTCTGTTTTGGATTCGCTCAGCACCAGTAATATCAAGAGTGAAGCAACAAAAAATATCCAGAGTATGAAGCTGTCGTTTTTGATTACCTGAAAAGAATTTTGCATGAATCGCTTTGTTAAATTTATATGCAAAAAAATGCACATGATCGTTGAAAATAGTTCAATCTGGTCAGCTTCCCCAAATTTTCTAACCGTAGGCTTTTCTATAATTAGGCATTCATAAAAAGACGGACTAGTGGCTATTGGACACGGAGAAATGCTTCTAAATTGCTTCTACATAAAAAAAGACTTATGAGAATAAGCCTCATAAGTCTTTGAATTTCAATGTGGACCCTGCCCCGTTTAGAGCGGGGCGACCCTTTGAAGTTTGTGGACCCTGTAGGGCATGATCCTACGACCCCCTGATTATGAGTCAGGTGCTCTAACCAACTGAGCTAAGGGTCCAATCGGTTGTTAGTTAGCGG
>JAULVS010000162.1:0-21728 GCA_032110905.1 Chitinophagaceae bacterium
ATGTATCAGGTAATGTAAGCATCAAGATTAAAATTGAAATTGATACTGCTCCTCCACCGGGTTTTTTAACAGAAGAAAAATTGCTGTTAAAGCCATTTTCATTTTATGTTCGATGTTATCAATTGCCGGATTTATTTGCCGGTAAAATGCATGCTTTGCTTTTCAGAAAATGGAAACAACGTGTGAAAGGAAGAGACTGGTATGATATGGAATGGTATATCAGAAAGGGAGTGCGATTTAATAAAACACATTTCATTCAGCGTGCGATAGATTCCAAAGATTTATCAATGAACGAAATAAGCAATGCAGAATTCCAGCAATTGTTGAGAGAAAAAATTCAAACCACATCCATTAATGCTGTCAAAGAAGACGTGATAAGATTTATTGACGATGAAAATAAATTATCCATTTGGTCAAAGAATTACTTCTTGGATTTGATAGAACGTATACAGTTTGATTAATTAACATTAACATCCCACCACTTTTCCCACCACTTGAGCACTTATTCTAAATAAAAAAGCCTCATAAATCATTGATTTACAAGGCTAAATTTCTAAAGTTGCTCCCCCTGCTTGTCAAAGTTTGAACCAGATCCTGAGGATTTGGAGAAGATTATTCAATTAACTAATTGTATTTGAATAATTTATAAGAGGGGTTTCTATTAATATTCAACTGATAAATTGCAAAAAGGAAACCTGCTTATAGGTATTTCATTTATAAACGATCCAAATAAACTGCATGAATTTTACCATATTTATCATGCGTTTAGATTTAAAGAATTAACTTTGTAGCAAACTATATGCAAGCGTTACGTCAACATATCAAAGCAGGGCAGATTTATCGCCGTTCTGACCTTGAGTATTACTCTTCGGCCATTGACAGGCACTTGAGTATGCTAGTAGAAAAAGGATATCTTGTTAAGTTAAGACAGGGACTATACTATTCCCCAAAATCATCCAAGTTCGGGGTGGTTCCTCCTGATGATTATGTTTTGGTAGCAGGCTTTTTGAAAGACAGCGACTTTCTTATAGTTAAACCCAATATATATAACTCATTGGGATTGGGGCTGACTCAGCTTTATAACACCACTTGGGTATACAATCACAAACGAAAAGGAGAAATCAAACTCAATGGGAAAAATTTTGAATTCAAAATAAAAACGTCCTACCCCGATCAATTAACCAAAGCGTTTCTCCTAGTTGATTTACTCAATAACCTGGATGAATTAGCAGAAGATCAAAATCAGATAATAAAAAGATTGCCCGATCATTTGCAAAGCTTCAATACCGATGAGCTGATGAAGCTTACCCAGTTGTACGGCACCGGTAAAACCAAACAACTGATAAAAAAGATTTTAAGATTACAGTATGCCTGATTTTGTTCATAATGATCCAGAGTTTAAAGAACTGCTGAATATCGTTTCTGCTGAAAAAGAAATTGATATCACTTTAGTTGAAAAAGATTACTGGATTATGCATGCGCTATATTCTTTGCAACAGCAGGGAATTGAATTTGAATTAAAAGGCGGCACCTCCTTATCTAAAGGGTATGGCTTGATACATCGGTTTTCTGAAGATATAGATATTCATATCAGGACCAACTTTGGTTTAATGACCGAAGGGAAAGAAGACAAAGCCGAGGTAAAGGAAGCAAGAAAAAATTTCTATGATATCTTAGCTAAAAATATTTCCATCAATGGTATTGTACGAATCGAAAGAGATTATGCTTTCGACGACAAGGATAAGTATAGAAGTGGTGGTATCAGATTGTACTATGACAGCAGCTACACTCCCGGATTGGCAGATTTAAAAGAAGGGATTTTGTTAGAAGCCGGATTTGATACCATTACCCCCAATATGCCATTAAATATTTCCTCATGGGTCTGGGAGTATCTGGTCGCTAAGAACATGCATTCAAACTATATTAACAATACTGCTTCTTCCGTACTATGTTATCATCCGGGTTATACGCTCGTTGAAAAACTTCAAACCATTATTCGCAAATACAGAAACAGAAGCATCGCTGATAATTCAAACAATACAAATTTTATGCGGCAATATTATGATGTGTATTGTCTGTTAGGGAATGAGGATATACTTGCGTTTATAAAAACCGCGGAATATTCAGCACATAAATCTGCAAGAATTAAGGGTGCCGACAAAACCATTACCGTAGCAGAGCACCCTGCGCTCCTTTTAGATGATTCCGAAATCCGAGAATCATTTAAAGCCAGATACAAAGCAACATCCAAACTATATTACAATGGTCAGCCGGAATTTGATGACCTCCTCGCAAGAATCAAAGCACATCTTCATGAGCTTTGATTATCACTGATGTTTCTATCCTACCGCTTTTGACAGCAGTTGATAATCTGTAGTGAATAATCTCAATTTCCTCCCATATTTATTAAATATTTGGGACGAAGCCATATTTTCTAATAGAAATATAAGGCAACATTGAACCGGAAAAATCAACTATAAGATGGTGTCTATCTATAAGATTATCAAATAGTCCTAATAAAACTGCCCCGCAGAAAATGCGAGGCAGTCTAGTTGGGCTCCCCCTACTTGTCAAAGTTTGAACCAGATTCGGGAGGATTTGGAGACTATTTGTGAATTAAGTAATTGTATATGAAATACTTATGGTAAATTTTGCCTGATAGGTCGAATTTAATTACAATCATTTTTTTGTATCCTAATCATACATAAAAGTATCAAATCGTATCATAATGCAGGATAAAAATCCAGGACTGCAGTGAGAACTATTTCCCATTATAAAACGAATTAGAGCAATTAAAAGGCGTTATTTTTCCACAATAAAGCCATTTCTGGAAAATATTTTCCACTAATGCATCATCAATAAAATATTCCAGTACGTTTTGAAATGAATTTGATATAGTCACTTTTTCTCTGCTCATCTAAAAATGAAAGCTGTATTAATTCGATGGCATTGGGCAGCCATTTTTCTAATCGATTATAGACGCCATATATTTGCTTGTTGTTAAGCTTCAGCCCGTCGCCCAATCGGTCAAAATAACCTTTGTTAAAGTTTTCTTTTTTCCCGCCCAGCATTAAGGCAATATCTTCTTTATCCTCCGGTAAAATCATTTTCACATTTAATAAATCATAAAAGGGAGAAAGCACCCAACCTTGGCTTGATAAAAACATCGAATAATTTTTTAAATGCATATCGTTATTACCAATAACATAATTAAATACGGTCACTTCAAAAAAACGAGTTTTATCCATTAAGGTATTTACAGATAAGGCGCCAATGGTTTTGCCGAGTGTTTCCATGGTACCCATGTATTTATCTGCCAATTCTAAAATTTGAAGGAAGTCTATCATATGGTTTTTTGTACCATCCGAATTACGATCAATCCGTTTGGTAATAAAGCACAACTCTCCGGAAGCTAAGCGAATCATATTAACAGGTACGATATCTATTTGAAACAACTCCGCCAACTTCATTGACAGATGTTCATTTTCCGGCATCTGTGCATAATTAGCATTTTGAGGTTTTAAAATAAACTGACCCTCTAAAGCATCCATGATGGTTAGCCTGCTCTTATGACCGTTTTTTAATTCGTTCTTTATCCACCCTAATGATAGTTTAGGTTGCACCCCCGGAACGGTAATGGATAATTCTGCTGCCTCTTTGGCTAATTTCTCCATTTCAGAAAGTTGATAAGGCAGTACCGGAGCTTCTTGTGTACCAAAAAATGCTTTTACACATTTTGCATGGTAATCCAATTCGTTTTCACCCAAGATTTTATAGCAGTACAAACAATTAGCCATGATTACTTGCATTTGTACGATGAACACTTACTGCACCAATAGCATTTTGGCAACAGGCAAGGAGTAGTCCCATCCTGTCATTTTTTTTTATTCTCCAGCTTTCTGCGGCAATATTCAACAGCCAGCCCTCCGGAATTAAGCCATCAAAAAATGAAAATAATCTTTTGCTTTTATAAGGAGTTGCTGAAACAGGCATATTGAAAGTGATAAATTGTTTGGGGTAATTTTTGACGTATTGTTGATCGTATTCAAAAATATATTCCCCGTTGTCGTCTTCCGTTAATATTCCTGCCTTGATATGATTGTACTTAATAATTGCTTGTCTCATTCTTTGCATTTATGGGTCCTAATACATGACCAAACATATTTAATACCTGATTGACTTTGGCTAAACTCAGGTTGTCTTTACCCTGTTCGATCTTACGGATAACAGTAAGCGCCACGCCGGCTTTTTCTGCAAACTCTTGTTGCGTTAATTTAGATAGTTTCCTTCTTTCTTTTACAAAGTCTGCCAAAACGCTCATTTATATGCTTTTGCATACAAATTTAATAAAATAATTATAATTATATCTATTTGAATATAATTTATATAAATTAAATGATATTATATGCATTTAGATATACCTTAGATTAATAAGACCAAAGATTATTTATTTCCTGTGACCGGCACTCTTTTGCCACCATTCAAAAAAATAATGAATTGTCGCGCGATTATCTTAAAGAATCCCTGGGGCACGCCTCCATCGCCACTACTGAATTATATCTAAGTAGTTTTGAGGATGATGATGTGGTAGTAATACACAGTAAGTTGATGGAGGGGATTGTATAAGAAAAAGTTGATTATATTTCTATTTGTCCGAATTAAGCGAGTGGTTTTCCTGCGAAATTCTACTATGGCTGCTGTTCCCGAAGTAGAAAGCCAATGCAACATATGCAGCGTAAATGCCAAATCGGCTTTACTCTTGGGAGCTAACACACCGGCAGGTGCAAAACGCGGATCGTTAATTAATAGCGGATTGGCGTCTCCATCCCATTTTATAGAATAAGGTGGATTGGAAACGATAGCATCAAAGGGTTCATCATGCTTTCGAACTCATGAAAGTTGAGAGGACGATTATCCAGCGCACTGGGCAGGCGGAAACCATAATCCACCAGCACCATTTTTCTGCTGCGATCGCCACCGTACATACCACTCACCTGGGGAATCGTCTGGTGGCTTTCGTCAATGATCATGAGAAAATCCTTGGGAAAATAATCGAGCAGGCAGAAGGGTCTTGTTCCCGGCTGTCGGCGGTCGAAAAAGCGGGAATAGTTTTCAATACCGTTACAATAGCCCAGTTCCCGGATCATCTCCAAGTCATAATTCACCCGCTCGGTGATACGCTGGGCTTCAATATATTTTCCAACACTCTTAAAATACTCTGCCTGTGCCGCCCCTTCATCCTGTATTTCATAAATGATCTGCTGCATCATATTCTTAGGCGCCAGGTACAGGTTGGCCGGAAAGATGGCAGCATTATCCACCTTTCCAATCCGTTTTCCGGACTTGATGTCAATCGTTTCCATCTCCTCAATTTCATCGCCAAAAAAGGTGATGCGGTATCCAAAGTCCACATAAGGAAGATTTATATCGACCGTATCGCCCTTTACCCGGAAATTACCCCGGTTAAAATCGCCCTGGGTGCGGGAATACAGGCTGTTGACCAGTGCATGCAGAAAGCCCTGTCGGGAGATAACCTGCCCAGTATGAATGCGGATGATGCCGTTTTCAAATTCGGTAGGATTTCCCATACCATAAATACAGCTCACACTTGCCACCACGATGATATCCCTTCTTCCGCTGAGCAGTTCCGAAGTTGCCTGGAGCCGCAGCTTATCGAGCTCTTCGTTGATGTTGAGATCCTTTTCAATGTACGCATCGCTCACCGGCAGATAAGCCTCGGGCTGATAGTAATCGTAATAGCTCACAAAATAACCAACCGCATTCTCCGGGAAAAACTGTTTGAATTCCCCATACAGTTGTGCCACGAGGGTTTTGTTGTGTGTGAGCACCAGGGTGGGCCGCTGTACATTTTGAATGACATTGGCCATGGTGAAGGTTTTTCCACTGCCGGTAACTCCCAGCAAGGTCTGGAACTTTTCGCCCTGCAGAATTCTATCCGTCAGCTGACGGATCGCTTCCGGCTGGTCGCCGGCTGGCTGGTAAGGGGATGGAGTTGGAACGGCATGAAAAATGAAACTACAAAATTAGATACATGCATGCGAAAAAACATACCTGTTTACACAATTTCGCCTGTTCAACTTTGTGCAGCAATCCATGCGATTCAGAAACCGGCAACTCTGAAACAGAAGCCTGTAGAGACTGTACCTCCATACGACTGCAGGCAAAACCACTACATTTAGGTATTGCACAAAAAGGAGCCCTTCCTATTTTGTACCCTTATTTAAACATCTCTAACTTAGAATATAGCTTATGAAAGCAGTATTTACACAATTCCTGTCGTTCCTTTTAATGGTAACCGGCTCAGCCGTTTTTGCACAAAGCAATTACAGCCAAACCAATTTTCGTTTCTCACAAGTAACCTATAGTGATATTAGCGGTACAGGTACACCCATTTCTATGACCAATCCCGAAACAGGTAGCAGTACCACACCACAAAATATTGGTTTTGATTTTACGTTTAACGGTACCCTGTTTACCCAGTTTATGATTCATGCCGATGGAATTTTAAAACTGGGTACCGTAGCACCTGGTGCCGCCTCGGATATTGCCGTAAGCCCTGCCAACAGCTATACCGCTGTTTTTACAAATACTACGGATGCGTTTCAGAACATCATCATGCCCTTTTTTACCAACCTGGTTAAAGGGGGAGCCGATCCGGAATTTCATGTTCAAACAACTGGCACAGCGCCGAACCGGGTGTGTGTAGTTCAATGGAAAAATCTGCGGGATGCAGATAATACAAACGGAGGAGCGCAGCACCAGTTTTCCAATCTGCAGTTTCAAGTGAGATTCTATGAAGGAACGAATGATATTGAATTCATTTACGGAGCGTTTACTCCATCTGCCTCAACCTCGTTAGTCCGTAATGCAGCTGTTGGTATCAAAGCTTCCAGTACCTCCTTCCTGGGAACTTTCCGTGTCAATTCGTTGATTCCATTTACAAAAACAGCAGTTATGAATACGGCGGCTCATACCCGCTTAAACAGTCAGTTCCGGTTTTCGAAATCCACCATCCCGCCAACCGGTTTTTCAACCCGCTTTTTTGGTCGGATGAATAATGATATAAATGTTGCTAAAATTTATTTTGATAGTGTTACAACAGTAGGAGAACAATCGCCCGGACAAATTGAAGCGCTCATTGCTAATGAAGGTGTAAATACACTTACCAATATTGAAGTGACAGTAGCCCTTTCCGGAGCTAACACGCAAAACAGCACAGTAACCATTCCTTCTCTGGCGGGTGGTGCCAGCCAGTATGTAACCTTTCCCGCTTTTCCGCAACCCAATAAAGGACAGCAGCAAATTTCAGTATCCGTTGTCACTACCGGTGATGAGCGTACAGAAAACAATACGTTGCAGGTACAGCAACAGGTATCGCAGTCGCAATTGCAAACCTATGATTTCAGTAATACCGGAGTGGGTGTGGGTTTTAACGGTGTATCCAACTACGCTGGCTTTAAGATTTATGGAAAAGGCACCCGTAAAATCACACAGCTCCGGATTCCATTTGATACTTACCGAAACCCGGTGCGGGTAATGATCTATGAAGATGCAGGTACCGGCGGTGCCCCCTCCTCTACTTCCTTATTTACTACCACCAACTTTTTTACAACCAGTGAAAACACCATGATCATACCGGTAGATCCTGCTGTTACAGTTACCGATAATTATTATGTAGTTGTTCATCAAACATCCACGGCCAATATGGGTTGGCGGGTAACCGTTACAAATCCCGGCCGTAATAGAGTTTTTAATAGTTCCACAGGCTCTACCTGGAGTCCGGAATCCATACTCCCGCCGTGGCAGTTCCTGGTGGATGTGTACGAAGAAAATACGGGGCCGGATATTGGTATTGAACAAGTAACGTCGCCGGCTTGCGGTTACAGCACAGCAGCAGAAGTAAAAGTGAAACTTCGGAATTTTTCTTCAGTTGCAATTGACTTTTCTACCACACCAACAACCATAACAGGATTTATGCGGTACCCTTCGGGATCAGAAGTTCCTTTTACAGTGAATAAAAATACGGGCACGCTGGCTGCAGGCGCATCCGAACAGGTAGCAGTACTTACCGGCTTTGACTATACGCCCCGGGGGTATTACCTGTTATCAGCCAGAACCAATCTGGCTGCTGATATGGAAAAAGGGAACGACGGTTTACGTTTCTTTATCGGCAACCACGTACCGGTAACAAGAAACGTTGGAACACCTGTTTGCCCATTAACCGAAGTTATACTAACCGGACCCGCATACCTCGCCAATCTCCAATGGAACCGGGATGGTTTCATCAGCAGTGGCACAACGCTTACTTTTCGACCAATAAAGACAACCACTGTTTATGTGAGCGGTACCGATTACAAGGGCTGCCTGTTGCAGGACAGTGTCATTGTAGAAGTTACCGGCATTGGCTTGCCGCCAAGGCCTGTGCTGTTGTTTGGAGATACGGTTCTGAGTCACCGGAATCAGTTTAAAGATACCATCCGGGTTACCAACCTGCCGGGACATACTGTACAATGGCTGGAATCGCTGGGTGGATTGGGTACAGTGGTAGCCGACACGGCACTCATTTTAAATCAGATTGCCGGGTTACCAGGAGCAAAAATTGCAGCAGCTTATACCCGCACATCTGATGGGTGCAGTAATGTTTCAGATACCCTGACCTATAACTATGCGCCAGGCGTTTTACACAATTCAAACCTGCCTCTTACGCTATGCGATAGTTCCTTCTATGATGCGGGGGGGCCTTCCGGAAACACGGGTAACAATTTCACCCGAACCTTTACACCGGCAACACCCGGAAGAAAAATGAAACTCACCATTTATCGGCTGGACCTTGCTAATTTCTCAACGCTGTTTGTACATGATGGTCCTACAACCAGCTCGCCTAGAATCATCGCACTTGCTAATACGGAAAACGGTAATACGGTTAGGGAATTTATTGCCTCTAACGAGGCCGGTGTTCTGACCGTTCGGTTTGCAGTTGGCTCCGCCACCGGGCAAGGCTGGTGGGCCGGACTAACCTGTCACCAACCGGAAGTTTACCGAACCGTTGCTAATGGTAATTGGTCCGACAAAAACATCTGGGAGAAAAAAGCACCCGGTGGCAACTTTATGGCGGCAACCAGAAGTCCTTTTAAAGGAGATGATACCATTTATATCCGTCATGATGTGTTAATCAATACCAGTACCCCCACCGACCAGGTGATTGTAGAAGAAGCCGGTCATTTGCGGATTGAAAGCCCGAACACGAATTTTATATCCATTCCAGCATACAAGACTGTTAACCAAGCCGAGTTTTTAGTGAAAGGAACGCTTACTACTAATTCGTTTGTTCAGATTTTCGGATCAAACGGCGTCCTTATAGTGAACGGAAATTTTGCCAATGCGGGTAAAATTGATTTTGATTCTGTTTTCTTAACAGGCAGCACACCCCAAACCCTGGGAAGACCGGGATTTTCAACCGGCATGTTGAAAAATATCAAGATCAGCAACCCGGCAGGCGTTACGGTTTTGGGTGATCAAAGTGTGATTGGTTTGGTCTTTGATAAAGGTCTGATTCATACCAGCAATTCAGCCATGATTACGTTTACACAAACAGGAAGCAACTTTGTTACCGGGGCCGGTAATACAGCGTTTATCAACGGCCCTGCACGGGTCAACATCTTTGGCACAGGTAATCGTTTTTATCCTATTGGTAAAAATGGAATCTATCGTCCTGTAACTGTAAGTAATTCAAATGCTACCTCGTCTGATAACGCTGATGAAGTAGTGGTAGAAGTGATAACAGGCGCACCCACTAACCGTACTTTACCAACAGGTATCAACGCTGTTTCTCAGGTGCGGCATTACCGAATCACCAAAATCGGATCAAACAGTACTGATTTCCAGGTAAAGATTCCATATGGAACCGATGATGGCGTGAGCGATCCGGTCAATCTAACCATTGCCAAAGATAATGGAGCAGGTGCCTGGCTGGATATTGGTGGCACCTCTACAGGTGCTGCACTAGGAAGCATACAGAGCAATGTATTTAATGGGTTTGGCGATTTTGTACTGGCCAACAAAACAGGGGGCAACAATGGACTGGTCACTTCGGTCCGATCGTTCTCAACCCAGCTGCTGCCGGGTGTAAAATTGTATCCCAACCCGGTGCCCGGTGTGCTCAATGTTCAGTTACCACACTCCTTGCAGCACAAGCAGGTAGAGATCCGGCTGCTCGACCTGCAGGGCCGGGAATTGAAGCGTTGGAACTTCCGGCAAGTTGCATCTTCCCTGCAGCTGGAAATGGAAGGACTGCCTGCGGGCACCTACCTGCTGGATATCCGCAGTGGACAGCAGCAGCATGTGGAGATGCTCCGCAAGCAATAGAAACCCGCAGCAAAAAAATGTTCAAGAGGCTGTCTCGCAGAATCGGGACAGCCTTTTTTTATTCCAGCACTTGAAGAAGAAAGTCGTTTTTTCAAAAACTCAATACAGGCCTGATTTTTAAAATACCGACTCTTTTTTGGAGTTACAGCAAGCATTTGTCCGGGCTTCTCTTTCCCTGCCGCTTCACAAATCAGTTGCTTTTCATTCGCTGAAACAACCCGCAGACAAGAGCCTACTTACGATGCCCGTATCCCTAGTTTTAGGGATTGTGAGGCATGGGCAAATCCCTAATTTGCATCTAGTACATCACAACTACTGGGGAAAACCAATTTCAATACTTGCAACTGTTGAATGAAGTATCAGAAAGCATCGTTGCGGGTCATTGGTATGTTTAAAACACCCCCTCTCACAGATGTTGCCGATATCCGTCAACTTGATTTTTTAAAATTTAAACAGTATATGATGAAGCAACTTTTACCGTTTCCTTTCCTGTTATTGATGATGATCCCTTTCGGTACGGCCTTATCACAAGGAAGTCTTTCCCACGTCTGGAGTAAAACTCTTTCTAATACAGCCGTTGCAGGAGGACAGGTAGAGGGAAGGACAATTACGACAGATGCAGCAGGTAATATTTACGTGGCCGGAAATTTACGAGACCGAAATGATTTTGATCCCGGCCCCGGTTATCAACAACTCACCAGCAATGGTAATGAAGATATTTACTTTGCCAAATATACCCCCAGTGGCACTTTGGTCTTTGCCCGTTCATTTGGGAGCGTGAATACAGAGTTAGCTTATGCCATTGCCCTCGATGCAGCAGGTAACATTTACCTTGCCGGCACTTTTGATGGATTTTGTGATTTTGATCCCGGTCCCGGGGTAACTTCTCTCAATACAGCAGGCGGGCAAGATATATTTTTTGCGAAATATTCGCCTGAAGGCAATTTCATTTTTGCCCGTCGCATCGGCGGGACGAACGTAGACAGAGCCTTTGCCATGGCAGTGGATCCTGTATCAGGAGGCATCTTCCTGGCAGGCGAGTTTGCCGGCGCCGTTGATTTTGATCCCGGCCCCGGAACAGCTTCGCTTATTGCCAGTGGGGTTGATGGTTTTTTTGCCCGCTTCGATCCAAACGGTAATTACCTCTATGCACGTCGTATTGGTGGCACCGCCGCTGATCAAGCACTATCAATCAAACTCGATGCATCGGGCAACGTCTGGGTGGCAGGCTTTTTTAATGGTACAGCCAGTATGAGCGCAAGCCCTGCTATTAGTCTCACTTCTGTTGGAGGTGCAGATGGATTTCTTGCTAAATACGATATCAACGGCAACCATCTTTTTTCCATGAGAATGGGAGGAACGTCTACTGATATAGCGAATGCACTTTCAATTGATGCTACAGGCAATGTGTATGTGACAGGTGAGTTTCGAAACGTGGCAGATTTTGGGCCGGATGCAGCTAATCAGAGCCTTACATCAGTAGGTAATGCAGATGTGTTTGTTGCGAAATATTCTCCCACCGGTGTATATCAATATGCCCGTTCTGTGGGTGGAACAAATTCCGACTTTGGCTATGGTTTGGCACTTAGCGGAACGGATGTTATTGTTTGTGGCGGCTTCAGCGGAACTGCCGATTTTCAACCCGGTACAGGAGTGACCAATCTTGTTTCTGCCGGAAGTAATGATGGCTTTGTAGCACGATATACTGATGCGGGCACTTTTGTTTATGCCCACCGGATGGGATCCACAGCTGCCGATCAACATCGTGCTGTTGCTGCTACAGGAACAGGTATTGCATACGTTACAGGTTTTTTTTGGGGGTCGGTAGATTTTGATCCGGGTCCCGGAACTACTATACTCACAGCACCATCTACTTCCACATCAAATTTCAATTCCTTTTTTGCAGGCTACAACGCTACCGGCAACTTTACCACTGCCGGCCTGCTGGGTGGAGTGGCAGGCGCCAATGCAGGAAGTTTTGCTGAATTACCCAGACGTATCCGAACTGATGCTGCAGGCAACGTTTATCTCTGCGGTATTTTTCAGGGCGAAGTAGATTTTGACCCCGGTCCCGGTACCAGTTTACTTACGAGTAATGGTGGAAATGATATTTTCTTTGCCAAATACAACTCTGCAGGCAACTTGCTCTTTGTAAAAAGTATGGGTACAACAACCAATGAAGATGTGACCGATATGCAGATCGATGCTTCTGGTAATATTCATTTGGTTGGTTATTTCAGAGGAACGGTGGATTTTGACCCGGGAGCAGGTACTGCCAATCTTATCAGTGCAGGATTGGATGATCTCTTTTTTGCAAAATATGATGCCAATGGGAATCTTGTATTTGCCAGGGGAATGGGCGCTGCAGGCGATGACCGTTGCCACGGACTGGCATTGGATGCAACAGGTAATATTTATATATCCGGATTTTTCAAAGAAACAGTTGATTTTGACCCTGGAGCTGGTACCACTTCTTTAACAGCTGCCGGCTCTTCTGATATTTTCTTTGCGAAATATAACGCCTCAGGAAATCTTCAGTTTGCAAAAAACATAGGCAGCACCTATAGTGGAAGTGTAAATGAAGTGGCCTATGGAATTACAGTAGATGCTTCAGAAAATATTTTCATTACCGGAGGTTTTCTGGGAACGGCCGATTTTGACCCGGG
The DNA here is from genome assembly GCA_032110905.1 of Chitinophagaceae bacterium. Lineage (GTDB taxonomy): Bacteria > Bacteroidota > Bacteroidia > Chitinophagales > Chitinophagaceae > Lacibacter. The sequence goes on from JAULVS010000162.1 coordinate 13,053, forward strand.
AGCTGGTACAGCAACGCTTACAGCTGCCGGCACTTCAAGTGAAGACATTTTTCTGGCCAAATATAATTCCAATGGGAACTATCTATTTGCCGTAAGTGAGGGAAATAATTTCTCTGATATCGGCTACCGGATATTAGTAGATGGTAGTGGAAATATCTTCGTGTGCGGATTGAGAACTTCGGCTACGTTGAACAGTCCGAATATTTATCTGCGGAAGTTTACTTCTGCAGGTAATGGATCAGCAGGTGTGTTTGTAGGTAATACTGCTTTTGATGCAGCCTACGACATGGCGCTTGATGCTGCTGGTAATGTCCTGATCACAGGTGAAATGACAGCTTCGGCTGATTTTTCCGAGAACATTCAACCCTATGTCATCAACAGTTCTACAAATACCAAGGATGCATTTGTAGCCAAGTATTCAAATAATGTAAAATTAGAATTTGCTTACAGTGTGGGCGGAGGTAATACCGATATTGGCTATGGTATTGCAACAGGACCAGGCGGAGAATTTTACCTCTGTGGCACAATAAGCGCCCCCGTTTCGGTGGATTTACATTACGGAACAAACGAATTACAGCCTTCAAACAGCTCAGATATATTTTTCAGTAAGTATACCAACTGTGTACCACAGGTGCCTGTTTCGTTCCGTGAAGGTTCAGCAATTGTTAAAGGAGCATCCCGCATTGTTTCCAATGACTGTGGGCTTCTGGCAACGGTACAACCTACTTCATTAACGGGTATTGCTACGGGTAAAGTGTGGGTAGAAAATACAGTTCCACTTTCAAATGGCAAACCTTATGTGGCACGTCACTATGAAATTACTCCAACCACTGACGCAAGCTCGGCTACTTATACCGTAACATTGTATTTCACACAGGCAGAATTTAATGCGTTCAACAACCATCCGGGCAGTGTGTTGAAACTTCCTTCAAATCCTGATGATCTTACGGGTGTGAGCAATGTCCGTGTCGGACGCTTTGCCGGCACTTCTTCTAACGGTACAGGATTGCCGGAAACTTATACCGGAGCTGCAAGTGTGATTGATCCTTCTTTAAGATGGATTGCTTCTTCTAATCTATGGGAGGTTTTCTTCAGTACAACCGGAGGAGGTGGCTTCATTGTGCAAACCAATACAGATATCATCACTTCGTTGCGTAATGAGCCTGCTGTTAACATCCCCGGAGTAAGAATCTACCCCAACCCGGTGCAAAGTAATCTGCAGGTGCAGCTACCTGTTGCTGTTGCCGGACGAAAAATACAATTACGGTTAATGGATTTACAGGGAAGAGTAGTTAAAGCCTGGCAACCTGCTACCGGAGCCACCCTGCTATCACTACCGGTGGGAGAACTGCCGGTGGGTACCTACCTGCTGGAGCTGCACGACGGACAGCGGCAGCGGCAGGTAACGAAAATTCTGAAACAGTAGCCTGAAAGAAAAGAGCCCCGGTTATACAACCGGGGCTCTTTTCTTAATATCCATGAAAATCAGCTGTATATCTCCGCCAGCAACTGGTGCACCCGCTCATCTTCCAGAAACTCATCAAAAGTACTCAGGCGGTCAATGATGCCCTTTGGGCGTTAATTCGATAATGCGGTTAGCCGTTGTATGCAAAAACGTAATCACAGCTGCTTAAATAACCATTTTAATTCGTTGTGCCTTAACAGAGTATTGTAAGGTTAGCGAACATTGCTATTTTTACCCTCTAAATGCATATTTGATTGTGTTACTATGTTAAAAAAACTTTATCATCAGATAGCAGGTAGTAATAGTTTGTTTGCTTTTGAGCACAGGGTTTTTAATTTAACCAGCTGTATCATTTTTATTTTTTGCGTGCAGGCTACTATGTTTAATATTTTCCTGGAGCTACATACTATTACTATTTGGTTAGGTATTACCCGAGTAATCGCTTCTTCAGTTTTTTTTACTTGTCCCGAATCAAAAATCTATTTACTCCTACTTTAATTCTGGTCTATTCAGTAATTGCTATTTCTATACTGTGTACGTTGCATTTTTATAACGGCGGCTCAAGTGGGCCCGTTTCATTATTGATGATTATGCTGCTGTTTATTTACATAATCATAGCCCCCCTTTTTATCCAGGGCTGGATTTATGCCATGTTTTGCATATCCTTACTTTCAATTTTTGCCCTGGAATACATGTATCCGCAATGGGTTGTTCCGTATGAAACAAAAGAAAAGCAGTTTATTGATTATGCCATTGCTTTGATGTATGTCACCTTCTTTACTTCATTCACTATCTGGATATTCCGTAAAAGCTACGATCGTGAGCAAAAAATCATCCGTTTACAAAAAGAAGAGCTGGAGCGGATGTATATACAGACAAATGAAAAAAATCAGCACATCGATTCATTAATAAAAGAATTACATCACCGGGTAAAGAATAATCTTCAGGTTATGAGCAGCCTCATGGCGTTACAATCTAACAGAATGAAAGATGCAGAAGGACGCCAGGCAATGGAAGAGGGCAGAACCCGTATCAATGCAATGGCGCTTATTCATCAGGAATTATATCTAAAAAATGAACTGGCTGCTGCTAACATGAACGAATATCTTGAGAATCTCTCCGGTTCCCTGGCGGAAAGTTTTGGCTATCCATCTTCTGTAGTTTCCACACAGGTTACGCTTCATGTGAATGATTTGGATATTGACCAGGCGGTATCAATTGGACTTATCGTAAACGAACTCGCTACTAATTCGTTTAAACACGCTTTTAATGGTGTTGCAGATCCAAGGTTATTTGTCCGGTTAAATAAATTGGAAAACGAGTTAGAGCTGGAGGTGAGCGATAATGGGAATGGGATAAACCCGGGTGAATTTTCGACACACACGTTTGGAATGAAGCTGGTCAATACGTTGGTTCAGCAACTTCGGAGGACTATCCATTTTGAAAATAGAAACGGTGCGAAAATCAACATTAAAATGAAAGCCGGGCTATGAGCATTGGTAATTCAATTCTGATAATAGAAGATGAGTTTATTACAGCAATCGCCATCGAAGAGTTATTGAAGGAAGAAGATTACCTGGTGTTGGGCATTGCTGCTGATGGCGTAAAAGCCTTAGAACTATGCGAACAGGCGTTAGAACCCCCGCCTTGCTCATCTGCGATATCAACATTAAAGGTGATTTGAATGGTATTACACTGGCGGTTGCACTGCTGATAAAGACCTTAAAAAGTGATGAAACCATCCCACCACTTTTCCCACCACTTGAGCACTTATTCTAAATAAAAAAGCCTCATAAATCATTGATTTACAAGGCTTTAGCCCCCCCCTACTTGTCAAAATTGGAACCAGATAAGGGACGATTTAAAGAATATTTGCGATATAAGTAATTGTATTTGAATACTTTATATTGATACATTTATCCGACCTGATCGTAAAAACGACAAAGTTCAGATGGACTGTCCGGAATCACTATATATCTTATATACATTGGGTGGGTCAGTTAGCTCCTCAAAAAGGGGGGTCAATTTAATCTGTATACTTCGCAGGGGAGGTCAATTTGCGCCGGCGAACACTGGTCAATTTCAACCGGCCATAACTGATCAGTTTAAATCGGCGCTATATGGTCAATTTGACCGGTTTTTGCAAACTTATAACCCGTCTGTAAAAAATTACAGAGAACAATTAATAGGATTTAGTATATGGAAAAATTCGGAGAAAGGTTGGGAGAAAAGTTGCCACTTAATAACAGTTTGTAAGAATATCACCATTGGTGAAATGACAAAGGATTCGAAACTTCTAGCTTCTGGTTTTTGAAGCATTACAAAGAAGATTAATGAAATAACTATCATTGAGCTCTTACTCATTTTTTAATTAACTTATAGCTTTATAATTATAGGGCATAGTAAATATAATTAAAACGGATCTTAATCGACTTTATTATGAAATATCAACTAACCGGACTACTTATTTTCATAATCATATACGGATGCCAGGTCAATACCCCAAAAACAAATGCGGAGCGGTGGCTAGACGGAGATTCAATCATCAGTCAAACCAAAGACGGGAAACATCAGCTGATTTATAAATTTAATCTGGACTCCACCGGAAATAAACTAAAATCAATAACTGTAATTTCAAACTCCATGGTACAACAAGAGATAATTGCTAATAAAGATATTATGAGCAAAAGCTTCTCGCTTATTGACTGGAATTTTGATGGGCACAAAGACATTACCGTACTGAGTAACTCAGGCTCCATGGGAACTTCTTATTGGATATGGAATTATTCTCCCACAAAAAAAGAATACTATTACAACAATCAGCTATCGGATAGACCTGGTTTAGAAATCGATACCTTATCCAAATTAATTGTTTTCCATATACGTACAGGTATTGAAACAGAATCTTGGGATAGCTTGCAATACGAGGGAAATCGATTATCATTTATCAAAGGGTGTTATCAGGAAAGATGGAATGACTCATCCGGAAAAATTTGGGTTAAAAAGACATTTACAAAAATTATTAATGATAAACGGATAGTATTTACAGATAGCTCTCTCGTAGAGTAATTCTATTTCAACATATTAAATTCTCAACAAGGGTCCTGTCTAACTTAATTGATTTTCGCTCGGCATTCTCGCCTTGTATGATATAGTGTTCTGCCAGTGCATTTCCGAGTGCATCAGTAAATGCTTTTTTGATACGGCTGATCTTTACACTGGTCTGATCTCTCAGTACATTCGTCATATCATCAATCCTTTTTCGCATATCCTCCATCAGTCCGCGGTTGGAAAGACGGGCATATATATCATATAATTCTTGTCTGTGTTCGTTCAGTGAACTGATATAAATACCTTCGGGATGTTTGAGGTATAGTATGTACAGTGCTTTCTCTAAGGTTGGCATTTTGATTTCCATATTGGCATAATCCGGCAGATAGATCTTACCATTTCTGCGAATGAGTAGTTTGCTGGGCGGACTGCTCTGTCTGAAATTCTGCGCAAACAACATCTTCATGCGAAGCGATTCCATCACAGCAAGCGCATGATGAATCTCCGGTAGAGATAAAGATTGTTCAAGCTGCTTCATGCAATCAGCACATACATCGGCTGTACGCATTTTCAAAATGATCTCACTCTTTTTCATACACAGATCACTCACGCAACCGATTGACTGCTCATGTGTGCGTTCACGAATCTTACTATAACTCTCAAAAATATATTTCTGTAAAGACAGCGCCACAACTTCAAAAGCAATCGGGAATGCCGGATCACAGGGAATATAATGCTCCCACTCATCAGTATGAATAAATCCGTTAAATGGTTTTTCTTCATCAAGTAAGGCAAACCAGTTCTTTAAATTCGCTGTGGGTGTTAGCAAGATGGCAAACTCTTTTTCCGGCACTCCATATTCTACACGAAATTCCTCCACATGACTGAATAGATCACGCCAACGCATTGCTTTACGTATATGTGGGAATGACCATGTTCGTCTGCTCTCATAAGTTTCTTTACTACTAATGTTTGCACTTGGATAACTAAACTTTATGTTTTCAAAAAAATCTTTATCAGGAATCTCCTGTTCTTTTTTAATAGCTTCGGAAATAATCAAACGACCGCGTCCGGTTGCATAAAAATTATTGACACCGGGTACTGCCTGTAAAAGGCTGAGTACCCGGGTGTACAATTCTTCATCAAGTGTTTCGTCTGGAATGAGATGTATATTCATTATTCTTTGTCAAATAAATCGGACAGCTTCTCTCCCCGACTCTTTTTATTAAAATAAACTTTCATAGAGTCCGACAGCTTATCCCACACTTCTGCTTTCATGGATTCTTTCTCAAAACTATAGCTGTTGTTTGCTTTGATCGCCATGGTTTGAGCAACCTCAACTGCATCTAGTGTAGCGCCAATAAAGCTGAACGTCCATTTTTCAGTTGCTTCCAGTCTTTCTATAAGCGACCGGATCTGTTGTAAGTTAAATAAATTTGAACTATTCTCATATCCGTCAGTCAGTACCACGATGACAAAAGTGGCGGGAATATCTGATTGTCTTCCAAAAGATTCTTCTAGGTGCAAAACACTCTGACCGATAGCATCGTAAAGAGCGGTTCCTCCATCGGGGACATAGTTCTTTCTGGATAAACTGGTGGCATTCTTTAAGTCTTTAGCAACGGCCTGCATGTCGATATGTGTATTGAACATGGTCAAACCCATACGGATGTCCTGATCCGGAAATTCAGTCTGCATAGCCCGGATGCGATTCAGCTGTTCATTGTAGCCATTGATAGTGGCTTCGATACAATCACTCATGGATCCGCTTCTGTCCACGATGAGATGATAGATGGTTCTTTGTTTTTTCATTGCTGTATAATTTTATTAATGCAAAGCTCGAAAAAGAAGACCCCTATCTAATTTATCTGTAAGCTTACAGATTTAGAACATAACTTATTGAAAAACAGCAGATAGTAATTTTTGACATTACAAGGCAGATTGAATTCTGTAATGTCCAATTATTCTGTGGTAGAAAAGAAAGTCGCTTTCAATGCGTGAGGTTGGTCCCATATTATGAAATACATCCAGATTGTTCACCAGAATGCCTATGTGGGTTACACCCGGTGATAGTTCCCAGGTAACAATATCACCTGGTTGATAATCAGAAGAGTTAGTGGAGATGGACAAGGCATATCCTTTGCGCTGAAAGTATTTCATGATATTGGGCACTCTGCGATGGTCAATATTCGCATCGGGCTGTGTAAGCCCCCATTTATTTGGATAGGCTGAAAAATTTTCAGTCATATCCTCATGGATAAGTTGCTGCAAATCCATTCCGTTCTTTCTGAGTACTCGTATAACTACATCCGTGCATGCGCCACCCGAAGGAACATCACCATTGGGATAGGGTATTTTATAGTAACCGGCATCATAGATCCAGGTTTCTTGTTCAGCCAAAAAAAAAGCGGCTTTGCAAACAGGATTATTCAGTATTGCAGGATTAGGAGCAATTTTATTATTACAATTATTTGAAAATAAATTAGTAATAATTAGAATTACAATAAGCAATAGCAATGATATAGACAATATTTTATTCATTATATCCGTATTGTCCTTTTTTTAACGCATCCTGTAATTTATTTAGCTGAATATTTTTATTATAAAATTGAAGTCCTTTTAAGACAACAGGAATAAAACCCCTTGCACTGTCTAAGCTCCCTGTAAAAGTAATTCGTATGTAGCAGCCATTTTTATAAATATCATAAAAATAGAAGTATAATTTTCTGGGATTTAATTCAACTGAATAATACCATGCATTCTTTAAAAGGTCTTTACGATTATATTTGATTGAATCATTATCACTCATAAACGCGGATCTTTTGATAGACGGCTTCATTGAGCTTTCAATGTAATCTGTTTCCCATTTTTGAAGCATATATAGACTAGCCCGTTCATCAGTATTTTTTCTAAAAAGTGAATCTTTTTTAATTATTTGAATATAAAATTGATCTTTAAACAATTGTAAATAATTGTTATGTAACCAATTCGGAATCTCTGTATTTGGGTTATCAAGTCGAAGAGTAAAGTTCAACGAGTCTGAAGCGTAAAAAATCATAAATCCATTTTTAGATTTCAAAGTACCGGATTGTGCTGAACATTCGGGAATATAAAAAGATGATATACAGAATAAAAATGAACTTATAAATCTTTTCATTTTTTGTAACATATTAAATTATTGTTTTTTTAAGCTGCTAAAAACGTTCAAAATATTTTTTTTGCCTATCGGGTTTCTTGAGTGGCAATAAATGAATGGTAGTGGTATATTATTGCGTTTGATATATCTATTAAGCCATTTGGCAGCATCAAAACCAGTCTTCTCTTTGAAGGTTTTATAAAGCGCATTATAGCTAGCGCCGTCATACATTAATAGACTATAATGTTCTTTATGCAAATCATGGTCAAAAGAAATTATATCAGGCGTACCATTAATTTTTATATAGCGAACAAATTCTGTGTATGATTTAACCACATCCCAATTCAAGATTTCATACAAAACCAGATGCTCCGCTTCATCATGATATTGAAGTACATCTATAGGCTCGCGAAAATCGTCAAGAAATAAAGCATTCTTTGCAACTTTTTTTGGATTGGCTTCTTGGGTAGCCTTTTTAGGAGTCGCTTTTTGCGCATCCTTCTTTACTTTTTTAGTCGACATTCTATTCGTTTAAAGGCAAAGCTAGTACAGCATCCACATAATTAATTTTATCTGAAAGCTTACAAACTTAAGACGTAAGCGCCTGAAAATTAATACTTTAAAAAGCACCTACACTGAAGCATTTATTAGCTTATAGTATTTTATTGTATTTAACTTCATGAAACATTCCGTCGTTATCCAATCCAATGGTGTATTGATAGGGGGGTATCAATAAATTTTAAATGCCCGGGGGGACTTGTAAAGGAAATCTTTCAGAGACTATGATACAGATTAAAAAGATCCGGGGTGGTAAAAATTTTTAAAGGGTAGTAGAGTGATATAGCTATATACTGCGAGAAGTTGAGTAGTTTATACTCTTATCAGACTGATCATATATTATGAGTTGTTGAGTAGCCGGACAGAGAGGAATGCTTCTAAATTGCTTCTAAATGAAAAAAGCAGCTACGAGTATTATCTCATAACTGCTTGACTATCAAGCTCCCCCTACTTGTCAAAGTTTGAA